>JBNJDX010000026.1:0-26676 GCA_051745285.1 Spirochaetota bacterium | reverse complement strand
GGCTTTAACAACCCGGAAGAGTATTTAAAACATCTTACGCAAAAAGGGCTTGAGCAGCGCTATGGTGAAGTAACTAAAGAGATCCAAGAGCGTGCTGACTATGAATTAGGCGTCATTACCGGTATGCACTTTACCGGGTACTTTCTGATCGTCTGGGATTTTATCCACTGGGCAAAGCTGCGCGACATTCCAGTCGGCCCCGGGCGCGGCTCGGGAGCAGGTTCCATTGTTGCCTACGCCCTAACTATTACCGACATTGATCCTCTTAAGTATAAGCTGCTCTTTGAGCGGTTTCTTAATCCTGAACGCGTATCTATGCCTGATTTTGACATCGATTTCTGTTTCGAACGCAGGCAGGAAGTGATCGACTACGTAACCAATAAGTACGGAACCGACCGGGTAGCACAGATAATCACCTTCGGTACATTAAAAGCTAAGGCTGTAGTTAAGGATGTTGCCCGAGTCCTTGATATCCCGTTTGCTGAAACAAACGAGATCAGTAAGCTTATTCCTGCAGACCCCAAAATGACCATTGACAAGGCTATGGAACAGGAACCGCAGCTCAAAGAGCTTGAAAGTAAGGGAGGGGTCTACACAGAACTGTTCGATGTCGGCCGCAGATTGGAAGGTCTCAACAGACACTGCTCAACCCATGCGGCGGGAATTGTCATCGGGCACGATGAACTGACCGAGTATGTTCCCCTCTACCGCGACCCTAAGACAGAAGCTGTCTCAACTCAGTACACGATGGACGTGCTGGAAGACTGCGGTCTTGTAAAAATGGATTTTCTCGGGCTGAAAACGCTGACACTTATCAAGAACACCGTTGACCTGATCAATAAGCAGGGCGGTGATTTTGATATCAACTTCATTCCTGAAGATGATGAGAAGACTTTCGGCATGCTCTGGGAGGGGGCAAGCTCCTGTGTCTTCCAGTTTGAAAGCCAGGGGATGCAGGGAATTCTTAAGGATGCCAAACCAAACTCGATCGAAGACCTCATTGCGTTAAACGCCCTCTATCGTCCGGGTCCCATGGCAAATATTCCTAAGTTTATTGCCAGTAAAAACGGGCAGGAATCCATCGAGTACTACCATAAGGATCTTGAAAAAGTCCTCGAACCAACCTACGGGGTTATTGTCTACCAGGAACAGGTTATGGAGGTAGCTCAGATAATTGGCGGGTTCTCCCTTGGTAAAGCCGACATCATGCGACGGGCCATGGGTAAGAAAAAAACCCAGGTCATGGCCGAAATGAAGCAGGAATTCACAGAGGGAGCCAAGCAGCGAGGGTACACGGCAGAGCTCGCCAAAAACATCTTTGAGATGCTTGAACCCTTTGCCGGGTACGGTTTCAATAAGTCACACGCAGCAGCCTACTCTGTCATTGCTTACCAGACTGCGTATCTGAAGGCCAATTACCCGGTAGAGTTCATGGCTGCAAACCTGACGAACGAAATCAACAATACTGACAAGCTCACCCAATATATTAACGAAACGAAAAGTATGGGCATTGAGATCTTACCGCCCAATATCAATCTCTCCGACCTGCGGTTTAATGCCGTGGACGGAAAAATCGTATATGGTCTTAACGGCATAAAAAATGTCGGGGCAGGGGCTGTCAATTCCATTATTCAGGAGCGGGATGCACATGGAGAGTTTGCATCCTTTATGGAATTTCTTAACCGAGTGGAAACAAAAGTCCTCAACAGGAAACTTCTCGAATCACTCATTCAGGCGGGTGCTTTCGACTGTCTCGGGGAAAACCGGGCTACTCTCCTGCTTAATCTAGAAGATGTCATGGATTTTGTCTCCAAACGCAGGTCCGCCGAACAATTCGGACAGGTTTCGCTCTTCGACCTGGAGGAGGAAGAGTCTCTGGGTAATTTCCAGATGAAACCGGCTGAAGAACTATCACTGACTGAAAAGCTGCAGTTAGAAAGGCAGCTTCTTGGCTTCTATTTCTCCGGGCATCCCATGGATGAATACCGGGACATCTGGAAAAACTGTGTGACTGTTGACCTCTCAAGGCCCGAACAGCTCCAGGAAAAACACGCCTGCAATCTCCTGGGAATGATAAACAGCCTGCGAACAATCGTAACAAAACGCGGCGAGCAGATGGCCTTCGGACAGATTGAGGATTTTCAAGGCAGCATAGAATTGATTTTCTTTCCAAAAGTCTGGCAGCAATATCGCCATATGCTGGAGCTAGACAAGATTCTCGGGTTTACCGGCAAGATAGACAAACAGCGGGGAGAACCTAAATTTCTCGTAGATGAGGTAGTTGAACCCGGACAATTGAAAGAGGACGGTATCTCTCAAATACATGTCAAACTGCAGCGACAACTGTGCACCACTGAACACCTCAGTAAGTTCCGGGACGTATGTCTTGAGTACCCGGGCTCCTGCAGTCTGTACCTCCACCTGGCTAACGAGGGGGGAGAAGGAGAAACTGTTATAAAAGCATCGGGGCAGGTTCGCCTCACATATTCCGACACGTTAGTAGAAATGTTTAAAGAGCACCCGGTTGTTACCGATGTTTGGTACCTCTAGCAAACAAATGTGGTATACTACCAGCAAGGAGTTATTATGCAGCAGTTAGCATCTTTTGTAGTCTTTATTTTGAGTGTCTACTCAATTCTCATTATTATCCGCATCATCTTGTCTTGGGGTGGAATGGGACGAAATCGGGGCGGAGGATTCTACACGTTTATCGTCTCTGCCACCGATCCGTATCTAGCTTTTTTCCGGCGAATTCCCGGCCTACAGCGGGGAATGATCGATTTTTCACCTGTTGCAGCTCTGATTACATTGGGAATTGTTCAGAATATTTTCTCTGCCCTGGCAGTTCAGGGGACTATAACCCTCGGCCTCGTGCTTGCCCTGATAACGCGTGCTCTCTGGTCTGTGTTCTCCTTTTTTCTCATTCTCTTTATCATTCTTTTTGTGATACGCATTATCTTAGAGTATTGGAGGAGCACGAATTCAATCCAGTTCATAGCAATCCTCGAGAATCTGCTGAAGGGAACTCAGGAGCGGGTCCATCGATATATCTTTGGAGGTCGGGAGGTGAGTGTTAAGGTCTTGCTCTTTGCTTCAGCTGTTACCCTGCTTGCAGTCTATCTCCTGCTGCGTCCACTGTTCTCCTGGTTGATTTCTATGCTGGCACAACTGCCGATATAGCTCGCACGGGAAAGGCTGTATGTTCTTACGAGAGCTGAAAACGTCGATCAGGGAACTCAAAGGGGTTGGCCCTGCTGCTCAGGAAGCATATGCCTCGCTTCACATCCACACCTTTTTCGACTTGCTTGCCCACCAGCCGCGCTCGTACGAGGATCGGAAACATCCTGTCTCTCTGGCCTCTGCAGCCAAACATGGCTCGGCATATACGGTGGTCACCGTGGCAGCCCACGAATACTTTGGCAGCTGGAACAAGAAAACACTCAAAATCATTGTTTTTGATGAGAGCGCTTCGGCCTCTCTTTTGTGCTTCGGCCGAAATTTTCTCAGCAGAGTGCTGCCTGTGGGAGCCAGGATCCATCTGTACGGGACCTTTTTTTTCAGTCACGGAGAGCTGCAGTGCAGCACTTTCGATACAGAGCCCTACGGGGAACACGCCCCACGACGATTTGGCAAGATCCTCCCGATATACCCATTGAGTGCCGGTCTTAGTCAGGCTAAAATCCGACGTGATATATCACAGGTCCTTCGTCAGTCTGTTTCCTATCTTGAGGAAGAGCTGCCTAAGCAACTTCAGCAAAGACGAGAGCTAGAACCGGTAAAGACCGCCCTTGGCCAACTGCATTATCCCGATGAGCTGCACGAGGCAAAGAAGGCTAGAAGATCTCTAGCCTACACTGAGCTGTTTTATCTGCAGCTGACGTTGCTCAGGCGTTCCCAGACGCGGCGCCAGAAGCAGAAAACTGCCACCACCGGTCCGTTGCCCTCCGAGTTGATGAACCAACTTATTGGCAACCTGCCCTTCCAGCTTACGAAGGATCAGCACCAGGTTATTAAGGAAATCTATGCCGATTTGCACCGTGCGTTTCCCATGAACAGACTGCTGCAGGGAGATGTGGGTTCCGGTAAGACGCTTACCGGTTTTATCTCCATGCTCCCGATCATTGAATCCGGGGGCCAGGCCGCTTTCATGGCACCTACAGAACTGCTAGCCAAACAACATGCTGAGAATGCTGCTCGTTTCCTAGAGCCTCTTGGATTGTCAATAGCGTTTCTGACCGGTTCTGTTACCGGAAGCAGACGCAATCATCTGCTTGAAGCACTTCGGGAAGGTTCTGTGGATCTCGTGGTTGGAACGCATGCCCTCTTCTCAGAATCCGTTGTGTTCAACAATCTTCAATACGTTATTATCGATGAACAGCAGCGTTTTGGGGTTTCACAGCGTATCCTTCTCTCGGAAAAAGGGACTGCCCCGCATCAATTGCTCATGACAGCAACACCCATACCCCGCACCATGGCGCTTACCCTCTTTGGAGACCTGGACATCTCTACCATCAAAACCATGCCTCCGGGAAGGAAACCCGTCATAACGCACCTTGCCTCTGAGGAGAGTCGTAACCGGGTCTATCAAGCGGTGGAAGTTGAATTCTCCCGCGGCCACCAGGCTTATCTCGTCTATCCAAGAATAGAGGCAGACGGTCAGTCAGATCTTCGCGACGTGGAGTCGATGTACCAGCACCTTTCGCACGAAGTGTATACGCACTATCGGGGAGCACTGATCCACTCACGCCTTCCTGAAGAGGAGAAGATGGCTGTTATGCATCAATTCAAAGAACACAAACTTGATTACATTGTATCTACAAGCGTAGTTGAGGTTGGTGTTGACGTGCCCAATGCCACCTGTATGGTCATTGAACACGCTGAACGATTTGGTTTGTCTGCCCTGCATCAGTTACGTGGCCGAGTCGGTCGGGGTGAGCAGCAGGCCTACGCTTTCCTTATCTATTCAAAGACTCTCCAGAAGGAGGGAAAGCAGCGCCTGAAGGTGATGAAAGAGACCCACGATGGATTCAAGATTGCTGAAGAGGATTTAGTCATTCGCGGTCCCGGAGAAATTGCCGGGAGGCGGCAGTCAGGCTATCTGAGCCTGGACTTTGCAGATATTGTTCGGGATTTGGAGCTCATGAAGGAGGCTCGTCAGGATGCCGGGAATGTGTTGGAAACAGACAGCGGCTTGCTGCAACCCGAACATGCCGTGATACAGCGGGTCCTTTCGGCCTGTCCCCCGTTTGACGAGCGCCTCATAGAGTAACCTTATGGTACATCGGCTGAAAGGGCGAGGCCGGCAAACATTGCAATCCCGTTAGAGAGAACTTCATCATTGAAGTTATAATTCCCGCTGTGTAGCGCTTGAGCCCCCTCCCCGGTTCCCAGCCAAAACATGCAGCCGGGAACTGTATCCAGATAGAAGGAGAAATCCTCAGCAGTCATAGTGTGCGAGGGAGCTCGACTGAAGGCCCCATCTCCCAGCACGCTCTGTGCGACGGCTTCGACTCTTCGCACGTGTTCAGGATGATTGAAAAGCGGCAGATAGTACTTCCGCTCGTAGTCAACATTGACACTTACATCAAACCGTTGTGAGATCTCCCGGGAAAGTTTTCGTATACGCTGTTCAATCATATCCCCGTCTGCAACCTCAACATACCTGGTGGTTCCTGAAACAGTGCATTCGGAGGGAATAACGTTGGTTCCGGATCCCCCGTGCATAGAACATACCGAAACAACCCCGGCTCCCGATTGCGAGACCTCATTATGCAGTTGCTGCATTTCGCCTGCCAGAGCTGCCGCAGAAATAAGGGGGTTGTTGCCCTTTTCCGGAGTTGCACCATGGGTACCCGTACCCAGAACCTTCAGGGAAAAGGTATTGGCGGCGGCAAATAGAATCCCTGCTTTCGTAGATATGGTTCCCGCCGGCAGACCTGGCCAATTGTGCAGGGCGTAGACAGCTTCCAGTCCGTCACAGACTCCTCTCTTGACTAATTCAGATCCTAAGCAGGCAACTTCTTCTCCCGGTTGGAAGATGAACCGGACAGTGCATGGAAGACGGTCTTTCATTCGAGCGAGCACTTGTGCGGCTCCCATGAGCATTGCCATATGACCGTCATGCCCACAGGCATGCATGGTTCCAGTGTTCTGAGAAGCATAGGACAGCGGGCTCTGCTCATCAATGGGAAGTCCATCCATATCGGCACGCAGCCCAAGGACTCTCCCGGTATCACGACCCGGAATTTCAAACACCAGGTCAGTGCCAAGCAGCGGATTCCAGAACTGGCGCCAAAACCCCTGCGCATACTGCATGAGCATGGCCCGTGTTCCGGTCTCTTCCCCGGCCATCTCCGGCCTGCTGTGGAGCATGCGGCGCAACTGCGTCACTTCAGGCAGTACATCATATATATGCTCAGAGAGCCCTTCAACATGGTTTTTCATACTGGCGACCTATCTCCTTTCACTCCGGCTCTGAGATCACAGCATATCAGGATTGCTGGAAGTTTCAAGTAACCCGAACCCCCCTTAGATCTGGAGCAGATTGCATTTTTTTCTGTTACTCACTATGATTGCCCAAGTTAGGGAGGCACTTCTATGCGAATAACCGGAGGCAGATTCCGCGGCAGAAAGGTCATCTGTCCCCCAGGGATCATCAGGCCTGCTATGGACCGGATGAGGGAATCGCTTTTTTCCATCCTCGGGAACATTGAGGGACTGAGTTTTCTTGATCTGTTTTCCGGATCGGGACTCGTTGGCCTGGAGGCTGCCTCAAGAGGCTGCAATCCGGTTCATCTTGTTGAAAGTGACCGGAAAAAGCGCAAGACGATCATTGCCAACCTTGCAATCGTTGATGAGGCTGTCATGCAGGTGTTTATGGTGCGGGTGGAGAGATTTCTGCGCACTGCCCAGCAGCGGTATGACATAGTATATGCCGATCCTCCCTTCCCCATGCAGGGCAAACAGCAGCTGATCGAACAGATTGCAGCTTCCAACCTAGTCGCACCGGAGGGGCTTTTTATCATTCACTATCCCGCAGAGGAGAGTCTTTCTGAAACGGCTGGCTCTCTGTCCTGTTACGATCGAAGAACCTACGGACGCTCGAGGCTCAACTTCTACCAACAAACAAGTGATTCCCCCATAAAGGAGCAACTGACATGAAGGCTTTTGATTCTGTGCACGAAGAGAGTGTGTATCTGAGAACGTGCGAATTGGATCCATCCAATACAACTCGCCTCCCATATTATCTTCAGCTCATGCAGGAGGCGGCAGCCAATCATTCAAAAGTGCACAGCCTGACGATACCGGATCTGCTCAAGATCAATAAAACCTGGCTTATTTCACGACAACGCATTGAGATAAACCACTACCCCACCTGGCCTGAACGTATCACCATTCAAACTTGGGTATTGCCGCCGACAGCTCTCATTTCTCCCAGAGCTTATGCTGCATTTGACGCAAAAGGATCATTACTCTTTGAAGGTTTAGCCTACTGGTGTGTGCTGGACCTGACAAAAGGCCGGCCGGTACCCATCAAGCAGGTGGGGACATTCCCCGGTGTGGAAGTAGATCATTTTTCAATGGATAGAACGATAGGTAAGCCGAAAGCTGATATTACCGGCCAGCTGTATACCTTTAGTCCTCAAATTCTCTACCGGGATACCGATATTAACGGGCACGTCAATAACAATACCTACACTGAGTGGTGTCTGGAATCGATCCCTGTCGACCTGCGGAAATCGATGAATCCAGCCTGGTTTGAAATTCATTTCCTCCGGGAGACATACATTGACGATACGATAGAGGTAGTCAGCAAATTTGATCACCAGAGCGGGGAATGCCGCCACACTATCACGGCAATGCGGGAAACAGGACCGGTAGTCGTCTGTAAAGCAGCCAGTTTCTGGGCTAACCGGACTGAACAAAGCTAAACATGCTTTGGTCTATTTCATCCAGGCTGGAGACTGATTGGGCAATATTATCCATATGTGAGCTCACATCCAAACGCTGAGCGCTCTCCCCGGCGGCAATCACGTACCTGCATCCGGCTGCTTGTGCAGCCTGGATACCGGTCCGGGAGTCCTCCACGACCACCATCTCCTCCGGCTGAATGCCCAGCTTACTAGCGGCCAGCTCATAGATGTCGGGCTGGGGTTTGTTGGGAACAGTGCCATCGTCATACACGATCTTATCGGTCTCAAACCACCGTTCAAGCTGAAAGTACTCAATGAAAAACTGAAGATTATCCAACTCGGAGGCAGTAGCAATAGTCATGGGGACTCCAAGCTGTTTTAGCTCTGTAAGCAAAGGAACAGCTCCGGGAGCCAGCACGTAATCTGCAGCGTGCTCCAAGCATATTTCCCGGTACATGTGTTCCTTCTCCTTGGATAATCTGGAAATCATTTCGGGATCAACCTGATGTCCGAGTAGTTTCTTGAATATCTGCTCAGTGGTATTCCCGTGGATGTCCTGGTAATAGGAGGCCGGGTCTATTGGGCAGCCGCAGGTGTGGGCAAACCGTATCCAGGCTTCTTCGTGATACGGATTATCCCACACGAGAGTGCCGTTAAAATCAAATACGATACCTCTGTAGTCCCCCACCTCTACACATCCTCTTCTTCATCAAGCAAAAAGAGATCAATACCCAGCTCTTCAAGCTGTTCTGGCGAGACACTGTTTGGAGCATCACTCATCAGATCATAAGCCTTCTGCGTTTTCGGGAAGGCAATGACATCGCGGATAGAACCTGCCCCCAGAAGCAGCATCATAATCCGGTCGAGGCCGAGGGCTAACCCTCCGTGGGGAGGAGCCCCATACTGCAGGGCATCAAGAAGAAATCCAAATTTTTCTGAGGCCTCCTGCTGATCAATACCAAGCAGATCAAATACTTTCTGTTGCGTGGACTGATCATGTATACGAATACTCCCGCCGCCAATCTCGCTCCCATTGAGAACAAGGTCATAGGCATCCGAAGTTATCGTATCCAGCTGCTTTCCACCGGCATCGAGTTTGTGCAGCTCACCCGGCTTCGGGGCGGTAAACGGGTGGTGAACGGGAGTCAGAGCACCACGTTCATCGCGTTCAAACAGAGGAAAATCAGTCACCCAGACAAAAGCGTATGTTTCCTCGTCGATGAGCTGGAGTTTTTTCGCAAAATGAGTCCGCAAGGCAGCAAGACTGCTGCATACAATCTTTTCGCTGTCTGCCAGAAACACAATAATATCCCCTGTTTCGGCGTTCATCTGTTCGTATAGTGCCTGCTGTTCCTCTTCTGAGAAGAATTTGATTATCGGCGACTGGGGGCCGGAAGCATTCATACGTATCCAGGCGACACCTTTTCCCTGGTAGGGCTTTACCAGCGGAGCCATTGCATCCAGATCACTTCTCGTCAGTTTTTCACCGCATCCTTTGAGGTTTATTGCCCGTATACAGCCGCCCTGCTTCAATGCCCGGGAGAATACAGTGAACTCTGTGTTCGAGAAAATATGGGATATATCAACAATTTCTAATCCAAATCTCACATCAGGAGCATCGGTGCCGTAACGCAGCATTGCTTCCCGATGACTAATTCTCGGCAGAGGCAGGGAAATCTCTACCTGCTTAAGCTCGCGCATTAACCGGGAAAAGAGGCCTTCAACGACCTGCATAACATCCTCACTAGTCACAAAGGCCATTTCAAGATCGATCTGCGTAAATTCCGGCTGCCGATCAGCCCGAAGGTCCTCGTCCCGAAAGCACTTGGCAACCTGGAAATAGCGATCAAATCCTGAAACCATCAAAGCCTGTTTGTACAGCTGAGGACTTTGCGGGAGGGCATAGAATTTTCCGGGGTTCACCCTGCTCGGAACCAGGTAGTCCCGGGCGCCCTCAGGTGTTGACCGCCCCAGCATGGGTGTCTCAATCTCAACAAATTCCAGTTCTGTCAGATAGTTCCGTATCTTGGCAGTAGCCCGGCTTCTAAAAAGCAGGTTTTTCTGCAGATCGGGGTTGCGAAGATCGAGATACCGATATTTCAAACGAGTTTCCGCATGCACCTGCCGCGTATGAAGGATGTCAAACGGGGGAGTAGTCGAGCTATTGAGCAGTTCGAAATCCGAAACGTATACATCCACCTCTCCGGTTGATAGCAGAGGGTTTTCCATCCCCTTCGGCCGACGTTTCACCTCACCGGAAACAGCAACCACGTACTGGTTCCGCAGGGTATGGGCAATTGCGTGTGTATTCTGATTGTACTCGGGATCAAAAACGATCTGGGTGATACCCCAGCGATCATATAGATCAATGAAGGCAACTCCCCCATGATCCCTGTAGCTCCCGATCCACCCGTTGAGAGAAACTCGACTGCCAATATGCTCAGCAGTAATCTCTCCGCAGGTGTGTGTCCTCTTTAGTCTCATCGTTCCAACTCCTTCTCCTCTGAATAATCCTTACTACACACATTGCTTCTATCCACTGGTTATTGCGCTTGTATCAGTTGCAGCAGCATCTGCCGAACATCTGAGGGGTCGGCCGAGCCTCTGCAACCCTTCATCACCTGTCCCATGAGGTAACTGACAACCTTCTCCTCTCCTGCTCTGACCTGGGCGGCTGCCTCGGGATTGTCCTCTATGACGTTCCTGACAATAGCGGCAACCTCCTGCCCGTCGGTCCTAGCTTTGTCGAGTTTTTTTCGCTTAATAATCTCTGCGGGGTCTGCATCCTCCTCAAAGACGGCATCAAGCACTTCACGGGCACTATTGGCATGAAGGGTCCTCTCTGCAAGCAGAGCAAGAAGTGCACTAAAACGCTCCGCTGTCAGGGGACTGCTCTCAATATCGAGCTCCCGTTGGCCTAATGCCCGGGCAACTTCCCCCTTGAGCCATTTTGCCGCCTCGTCTGCCGGAGCTCCGAGGGAAACCGTCCGTTCAAAGAAGTCAGCACGAGGTTTCTCATCACACACAAAAGCAGCTAGTTCCTCAGGCAGCGCATAATGCTGACTCACCCGCTGTTTCCGCTGAAGTGGCAGTTCACTCAAACCGTTGTCAACCTCCTGCATAAACGTTGTATCGGGTGCAAAGGGTGGAATATCCGGTTCAGGGAAATACCGATAGTCGCTAGAGCCCTCTTTGGTCCGCATCAGGACAGTTTTTCTCCGTTGATCGTCCCATAGGCGCGTCTCCTGCTGTATGTCTCGGTTTGCTTTCAGTAACCGTGCTTGCCGGCGGGCTTCGTAGCGCATGGCGTTACAGACATGCTTCGAGGAATTGAGGTTCTTGATTTCAACCTTTGTACCAAGCCCTGCACCTTTCTCTCCTACCGAGAGATTAGCGTCGCAGCGAAGGGAGCCTTCCTCCATGTTTCCGTCACTCACCCCCAGGAAACGAACGGTCCTCCTGAAAGCCTGGAGAAAATCCTCAGCCTGCTGCCCACTGGTAAGATCTGGTTCTGTAACAATTTCCAGCAGGGGCGTCCCCGCACGGTTATAGTCTATCAAAGTCCGCTGCCCGGCATGTATCATCTTCCCTGCATCTTCCTCAAGGTGAATATCGTGAATACGAACTCGCTTGATCTCTCCCGCACTCTCAAACTCGAACCATCCATGTCTGCCTATCGGGTCGGCAAACTGTGATATTTGATAATTTTTCGTCATATCCGGATAAAAATAGTTTTTCCGCTCAAATACGGTCCGTTGTGAGAGTTGGCAATTGAGGGCGTTGCCGACAATGTATGCGAAACGTACGGCCGCCTCGTTTACCGTGGGGAGCACTCCGGGATACCCGAGGCAAACCGGACACACGTTCGTGTTAGGGGCAGCCCCGTATTCCGCACGGCAGCTGCAAAACATTTTTGAAGCTGTGCTGAGATGAATGTGAACCTCAAGACCGATATAGGTTTGCAGTTGTGCCATTACTGTAGCTCCTCCCCGATAAAGGAGATCCGTCCTGGCAATTCCGGGGCGGGGTATGCATGGTGATACTGCTTTGCAGCATCAAACAGGCGGTGCTCACAAAATTCAGGAGCAAGCAGCTGTACTCCGGAGGGAATTCCATGCTCTAAATCACCAGGGATGCTCAAAGCCGGAATTCCTGCCAGGTTTGCTATCGCTGTATACCGATCAGCCAGTTTCTGCTGAAAGGGTGTCAGCCCCTTCCCCCCGATGAGAAACGCCTGAGTCGGGTAAACAGGCATCATAAGAAGATCAACCTGTGAAAACACCTGGGAGATCTCCCTTCGGATGCTCGTACGAATTTTCTGGGCACGCAGGTAGTATTGATCCTGGAAACCTGATCTGAGTACATAGGTGCCAAGTAAGATTCGAAGCTTCACCTCCTGGCCGAAACCCTCTTCTCTGCTGCGGCGAGTCATAGTCTGGACGTCGGGAGACTCACTGCTTCGATGGCCGTAGCGTATACCGGTATACCTTGCGAGATTCGCACTCGCCTCCGCAGCTGCAATCGTATAGTAAGCCGGAACAACATAGGAGAGACTCTCCAGGGAAACAGGCTCGACAGTTGCCCCCAGAGACCGGAAACGTTCGGCCGCTTGGAGCATACTGTTCTGCACTCCCTCATCAAGGCCTTCCGTATCGGCAATCATTCCGATACGCAGAGGCCGCTGATTCTGTATTCGGGTAGGCTCCGGATCTTCTCGGGAGGTTTGATCTAATGGGTCGGCACCCTTGATACAGGTAAATACCGTCTCTATCACTTCCGGTGTTCGGGCTAATACGCCGATGCATTCCAAAGAGGAAGCATAGGCAACCAGCCCGTAACGTGAAACTGCCCCGTACGTTGGTTTTAATCCGTACAGCCCGCAAAAATTTGCCGGCTGTCGCACAGAACCCCCGGTATCGCTCCCCAGAGCAAAGGGGACCATACCGGCTGCTACAGCGGCAGCTGAACCGCCGCTTGAGCCTCCGGGAACGCGTGTGGTATCCCAGGGATTAACAGTCACACCATGTACCGAGTATTCGGTTCCCGATCCCATGCCAAACTCGTCGAGGTTGGTCTTGCCAATGGGAACAGCTCCTACATCCAGGAGCTTTTGTACAGCAGTGGCAGTATATGGCGAGGCAAACTGGGAGAGTACCTTAGAAGCACATGTGAGCGGAAACCGGGAGAGAGCAATGTTATCCTTAACCGCGAAAGGCAGACCGCCAAGAGGCGAAGCCTTCCCATCAAGAGCTCCCTGTTGAGCGAGCTGGTAGCCCAATTCAGCATCAACTGAAGAGAACGAGCCAATATTCGTATCAAAGGTCTTCACTCTGGCAGTAAACCTCTGCCTGCTTTCTGCATCCTGCAGAAGCACTTTCCATGCGTTTTCTTCGCTTTTTTTCATTATGTATCCTACAAGACGTTCGGAACCACGAAATAGGACTCATCGTGCCCGGAGGCCCGTTCCACAAGCTCCCGGGGATCTATATCCCTAGCCTCTTCAGTGGCGGGCAGGTCGCTTCGAAGAGGAAGCTCACCGCCAAGCGAATGTGTGGTAGGCTCGAGGTCATCCACATCAATTTCGTTCATGCACGCAAAATGCTCTAGCATCACCCCTACTGCTTCTGACAAGGCCTGTAATTCCTTCTCATCCAGCTCTAGCATAGCAAGCTCTGCTGTTTTCTTTAGTTCCTCAATATCCATATTCACCACTTTTTTGCATATTTTATGCATAAATATACTAGAGACGGATAAAAAGGTATAGAGGGACACCCCCTACTTAGTTCTTGTCGTCCTTTAAAAATGCAAATCGCCCCCACGCCCACTCGCGTCCAAGCGCATCCCGGTCCATGTAAAGCTTCTTGCAGTAGAAACCGAACTTTTCAACCTGCTTGCGCCATTCCTCTGTTGAAAGCCGGAGGATGAAACGCCCATGTTCATCCACGTAGGAACGTTCTTCAATTTCAGCATGTTTCGGGGCTACGGGAAGGCGAGTCGACATCCAGAAGACCCCATGCGGTACCAGAACCCGCCGAATCTCTCGGCACAGCAGGTCAATGTCCTCCTTGGAGAAATGCATGAAGAACGCTATAGATATGACTGCATTGAACGAATCATCGGGAAAGGGCAGCCTTGATGGCAGGACCTGAGCCTGTATACGTCCGCTCAACTCAGGGTGAAGCTTCAAGGCCTCTTGTACCATTTCCTGTGAACCATCAATGCCGTACACATCATACTCTTCGGAAAGCAGGAACGCTGCATCTCTGCCGCTGCCGCATCCGAGATCAAGTATCTTAGCCTTACTCGGTACCCAAATAGGCAGTTCCCGCAAAAACAATTTGCTGTCAACTTGTTCATAACGCTTTGCAGCGCCTTCAGCATATTCATGGTAGTAATCTAGTGTGTTGCTTTTTGTTTGAACGTCCATATTCCACCCTTGCCAATTGGTGTCACCCAATGCCCTACGGCATTGTTCCATCACTTTTTTATCTGGAGTAGAGTACCATAAAAACGGCCTGCAATCTATGCTGAATGCAGCCATCAGGTCGAATAACTGAAAAGTATTTGATGTGCAGTGTTGCTTGTTTATACCATTGGTCTTTTCTAGTTTCCGTTGTAGGATTACCCGTAGGAGGTTCCCATGAACAAATCACTTTGTCTGATATGCGGGATATCACCTGAAAAGATCAGCAAGGGACTACAGCGAGCAGAAAAACATCTACCGGCTAACGCCCCAAAAATGGAGGCGTACGTTGAGTATATGAGAAATGATATGTTGGAAAGCCCGATTAACCGTATTGTGGAACAGTTTTGGAAGGACCCAACCCCATTGGAGAGCGGGCTATCGGCAGTACCGGAGGACGCACTTCAACGCAGGGGTCGTGTTGTAATTATACGGTCTTTTCTCAAAGATCATGTGTTTGCCATAATGAGAGGCATTAAAAGTGCCAGCTCCCGTCCGCAAGATATCATTTTTGCCGTGGTGACTGAAACCGCCTTGACGTGGACTCTTGATCAGTACCTGGAGCACTTAAAGGCTGAGCATGAACATTTTAAACGTCGCTCTGCTGAAGACGACCCGCACATGAAAAAGTATTGATCATTTTCCGTTTGCGGACTCCACAGCTTACCCCATCTTGAATAGAGGTTGATATATGTATTCATCCATACAGCGACTGCGACTGACGAAAAGTGAACGTATTCTGGTACTCAACGCTCCGGAAAGTTTTCGTGAGTATGAACAGTACTTTACCGCGACGATAGACCGGGAGATAAAGGGCCGCGCCTACCCCTGTGTCTTTTTCTTCGCTGAAACACTTGAACAGGCAGAAGCTAAGGTCCCAGCAGTTCTCAGGGTGCTAGCCTACGATGGGCTCTTCTGGTTCTGCTTGCCCAAAGGGACCGATGCACAGGGAGAGCCTCTTGCCTCCCGTAAGCTGGTAGCAGACTTTTTTAGCCCGCACGGTATGAAACCGGTCGTTCAGCGACACATTGACAAGCACTGGATAGCTTTCCGTATCCGCCCAAAAGAACTCGTACGTACAGCTAAGAAAAGGAGAACAAACGATGAATAAGAAACAGGCTCTCTTTGCATTTAATGGTGAGGCGATGTGCTTTCCGCACGCCCTGCTGAATTGCCTCGATCTGTATGAGAAGGGGTACGATGTTCTGCTGATTATTGAGGGGTCGTCCACAAAGCTCCTTCCCAGTTTCCAGGATGGCAGCAATCCCTTCACTGCTCAATTCCACCGCTGCCAAGAGCACGGGTTACTCGCGGGAGTGTGTGCCGCCTGTTCGGCATTAATGGGTACCCAGCAGGTTGCAAAGGAGATGAAACTTACCCTCCTTGGGGATATGCACGGTCATCCGAGTATGGAGGAATACATAGAAGCAGGCTACACCATCATCACGTTTTAAAAAAAACTGTCAGTCACCCTGCTGCTTTGTAACCTGAGTTACAGAACTCTTGCCTGCGATTGGGCTAGTATCGTGGCAAGATCAAGCTGCCTCAAACGGCAGTACAAATTATTAGGAGGCTCTATGTTTTGTTTTCAATGTCAGGAAGCAGCAAAGAATATCGGATGCACCACTCGCGGTGTATGTGGAAAAAGCAATGAAGTAGCAAACCTGCAGGATCTACTGCTGTTTGTGTTAAAGGGAATAGCCTGGTACAAAGACCAGCCCGCAGACCAGAAAATCACGATCCCTGGACTTGATCGGTTTTTTACCGAGTCACTTTTCTCAACTGTTACCAACACCAATTTTGATTCGCATGTGTTCGAGCAGCGCATAGAACAAGCCCTCGATTACCGCAACGCTCTGCGAAAGGAAATTGAAAACTACAGCAGCGGTATTCTTCCTTCCCACAAGCCGGAAGCGGCGGTATGGACCCCGAAGACAAAAGATGAGTATGCCGAAAAGGCAGCTTCTGTCGGGGTTCTATCCTGTGAAGATGAAGATATTCGCAGTCTGCGAGAGCTGCTGATCTACGGGGTAAAAGGAATCTCAGCCTACAATGAACACGCTGACAACCTGGGCTATTCAGATCCGGAAGTGACTCAGTTTATGTATCGTGCCCTCTCAGCATCATTGAACGACTCACTTACCGTCGATGAGCTGGTCTCACTGGTGCTTGAGTGTGGAAAATTCGGCGTATCGGTCATGTCGCTGCTCGATAAGGCGAACACCTCAAGCTACGGGAATCCCGAGATGAGCGAGGTTTCCATTGAAACCGGATCTAATCCCGGAATTCTGATTTCAGGTCATGATCTCAAGGACATGGAAGAGCTGCTAAACCAGACCGAAGGAACCGGAGTAGATGTCTACACCCATGGTGAAATGCTTCCGGCCAACTATTACCCGGCTTTCAAGAAGTACTCTCACCTTAAAGGAAACTACGGGGGCTCCTGGTGGAAGCAGGCCTCAGAAATTGAGTCATTTAACGGACCGGTGCTGTTTACCACTAACTGCATTGTCCCACCCAAAGACTCTTACAAGGACCGGGTCTACACGACCGGAACAGCCGGTTTTGACGGTTGTGTACACATCCCTGACAGAGATACGGAGGGTTCGAAAGACTTTTCCCAGATCATAGAACATGCCAAGAAATGTCCGCCTCCCAAACAGATAGAGACCGGATCAATCGTCGGCGGATTTGCTCACGATCAGGTGTTCAAATTAGCTGATAAAGTTGTAGATGCCGTGAACTCCGGTGCCATCAGAAAATTCTTTGTCATGGCAGGCTGTGACGGAAGAATGAAAAGTAGAGAATACTACACTGAGTTTGCTCAAAAGCTGCCTGACGATACTGTGATTCTCACAGCTGGTTGTGCGAAATACCGGTATAACAAACTGCCTCTGGGTGATATTGGTGGCATTCCCAGAGTACTCGATGCCGGCCAGTGCAACGATTCCTACTCGCTGGTAGTAATCGCACTGAAACTCAAAGAAATTTTCGAGCTGGAAGATGTCAACGAACTTCCCCTGGCCTATAACATTGCCTGGTACGAACAAAAAGCAGTGATTGTGCTTCTGGCACTGCTGTATCTCGGAGTGAAAAACATTCACCTCGGTCCCACGCTCCCGGCCTTTCTCTCTCCGAATGTAGCCAATGTATTGGTTAATAACTTCGGTATCGCCGGGATCAATACAGTAGATGAGGATCTAAAACTCTTTCTAGGGGCTTAGTTCTGCCTGCGGGGCACAATGTTCCTGCAGAGCCTTTATTTGCAGCACGGGCACGCTTCCCGTGCTGTTTTTTTGTGCAGCGATGGTCTTATGATTATATAAGGCTACGCCGATTTCAGACCTTGCATGTAGTAAGATTTCTAACTAATATGTTCGAGACGTTAGCAAGTGGAGTTGCATACATGACAAAACCAGATGAAGGCAATCCTATCGTGCTGCTTGGAGAGCTCTTTCCACGCTTGCTTAAAGCCACCTTAGGTGATTTTATCACCACAAAAACCCGGGAACACAATTTAAACCAGACGCATATAAAAACCTTGATCGTCCTATTGTATACTGTGGAAGCCTCAATGTCACAGCTCGGGATGAAGATAGGCCTTGAAAAAGGCTCTGTTACTTCTGTAGTCAATTCGCTGATACAGCGAAAACTGGTAACACGCACTCGCAGCATTCGGGATAAAAGAAAATGGATTGTCAAGTTGACTGAGCCGGGAATACACGTTGCTGAGGAGTGCCGCACGGCAATGCAGAAACACATTCACCAGAGACTCTGTGTGCTTGATATAGCCGATCAGCATATGTTCTACCACTCACTCACCGACCTTGATGCTGTCATCAGGAAAATTGAACAACTGGAGAACCAGGGGGGTTAGATGGTAAAAACTATACAGCAGCCAGGGGCAGAAAGAAGCTTCATGGGAACCCAGCCGATGGGATCCCTTCTTGCCAAGCTCTCTGTTCCGGCCATGATAGGCATGATTGTAAATGCCCTGTACAATCTGGTGGATACAATCTTTGTCGGCCAGGGGGTAGGCGCTCTGGCCATCGCCGGTTTGAGTATAGCCTTCCCGGTACAGATGATCATCGGTGCCTTTGCCCAATTGTTCGGTGTTGGCGCAGCTTCAATTGTCTCGCGTCGGCTGGGAGAACAGGATGAGCGGGCAGCCGCCCAAGCGGCTGGCACCGCACTTTCGGTCACCATTCTCACGGCAATCCTTATCACAACCGGTGGCCTGCTGCTGATCAAGCCGCTGCTGCTGGCCTTCGGAGCTACCAGAGACATTCTGCCCTATGCCACAGACTATCTAAGCGTCATCCTCTACGGAGCAGTTTTCCTCTCATTCTCTATGAGTTCTAATAATATCATCAGAGCCGAAGGCCTCTCCCACATTGCCATGATCATCATGATTATCGGCACAGGCTTGAACATCCTTCTTGATCCCATTTTTATCTTTGTTTTTAACATGGGCATCAGGGGAGCTGCGACTGCCACGGTCATCAGTCAGATTATAAGTGCGCTCTTTGCTTTGCAGTTCTTTGCCAGAAGAAAGAGTGCCCTTCCATTTACCAGACGCTCTTTCGCTCTCAGACCCCGTATAGTCGGGGAGATAGTCGTCCTGGGCCTCTCCACATTTGTCCGGCAGGCAGGGGTGAGTGTCATGACCCTTTCGGTTAATAACATGCTGAAACTGTATGGCGGGGATCTGGCGATTGCCGCTTACGGGATGATCAGTAAACTGCTGATTTTCTTTCTGATGCCGATATTCGGTATTGTGCAGGGCTTTCAACCGATAGCAGGGTATAATTACGGGGCAAAAAAGACTGACAGAGTTAAACAGGTACTCTACCTTGGAATTGGCGTTGCAACCTTGCTAGGCCTGCTCTTTGCGGCAATAATCCAGCTGTTGCCTCGTACATTATTAACGATGTTCACCAGTGACACCCAGCTGCTTGATCTAGCAGTTCCGGCCTTACGCCTCGTCATGTTGGCCATTCCGCTCGTAGGAGTCCAGGTGATCGGGGCGACTCTTTTTCAGAGTATCGGAAAATCGGTTCCTGCCCTTCTGTTGGGGCTCAGCAGACAGTTCCTCTTTCTCATCCCGCTCGTGCTGCTGCTTCCTCGCTTCTTTGGCACCACCGGTGTCTGGGTAGCTTTCCCGATTGCAGATCTTCTCTCAACACTGGTTACGGTCACCTGGCTGTTTTATGAGGTGCGGCACCTCAAACGACTGCACTTTGAAATGATGAATCCCGTTGAAAAGTATCCGCCCATCCCGTAAAGAAGACGGGGCTGTCGAAGCACACACCTGTCGACAGCCCCTCAATGGGTAGTTTTGTTTCGTTGCAAATCACACATATTACCGCATTGAGCAATATGTCTGATCAGTCAGTCGATTAGGCGCGGATCAACATCCTGCTCATAATCGACTCCTGTAATTCCAAATCCGTGTATTTCCTCATACTCCTTCCGAAACCCCTCCAGATCGGCAAATTCAGAAAGATTGTCCCGACTTATTTTTCGCCAGGCGTGCTTGACCTGCTCTTGCACGTCTTCCCTCATTTCCCAGTCGTCTAGACGGATTCGTCCAGCGTCATCAAGCGGCACTTCCCCTCCTGTATATAAACGCTGCGTCAGTAACCGATACATCTGCTCGATGCATCCCTCATGCAGGTCCTTCTCTTTCATAACCTTATACAGTATTGTGATATACAGCGGCACTACCGGTATAACCGAGCTTGCCCTTGTGACAAGGGCTTTATTTACTGAGACATACGCTGTCCCGTGTATACTGCCCAGCGAGCCGGTAATCTCCTTAGCTGTCTGTTCCAAATGTTCTTTTGCCTTCCCCAGAGTCCCTTCCCGGTAGATTGGATAGGTCAGATCTGGTCCGATATATGAGAAGGCGACACTTTGGGCGCCCTCGGCTAGCAGTCCCCGCTCCAATAACGCATCCATCCAGAGCTTCCAGTCTTCTCCACCCATCACCTTCACAGTCTGCTCTGCCTGACCAGGCGAAGCAGGATCGACGGTAACGTTATGGAGCGTCCCTGCGAAAACATCAATGGTTTTTGCCTCATAACGCTTTCCGATCGGCTTGATCACAGACGTATAGCTCTCTCCAGTATCAGGATCCCTGCGTACAGGGGATGCCAAGCTGTATACTACAAGATCAATACTCCCGTAGTCACGCTCGATCATATCCAGGGTCTCTTTTTTTATCTCATGCGAAAAGGCATCCCCAAAAACTGAGTCTGCCTGTAGACCGATAGCCTCAGCCTGCTTTTCAAATGCTTTCGTGTTATACCAGCCGGGAGTTGCAGTCTTTCGTTCGGTAGGCTCCCGCTCAAAAGAGACTTGCAACGTGTCCGCGCCACCGCAAACTGCACTGACGATTCGAGCGGCAAGCCCGTAGCCGGTTGAACCACCGATAATCAGTACCTTTTTCGGCAGAAGTGCCCTGTTCTCGGAGGGCAGCGACTGGCACGCTTTTGCAGTCCAGGCAATCTGGTCCTGCACATACTTGGAACAGCCCACCGGGTGCGCTGTAAGACTGACATGTTTGACGATTTTCTGTGTAATAATCATATGCTTACTCTCCTATGATGCACATCCATGAGGCTTCAGCTGCAACTTCTCCACCTACGGTTATCTGACCTTTTTGCTTGATCATGGAGGTGGAAACTCTCAAATTCTCCACCTCTATGGAAACTGTATCCCCAGGTCTGACCTGGCGGCGAAACTTGGCTTTCTCCACGGTGGTCAGAAAAAAGAGACTTTCACTTTTTACTGCTCCGGTTTTCTTCAGCCCTGCTCCCCCGCACTGAGCCATGGTTTCAATGAGCAGAACTCCGGGCACCACCGGATACTCAGGGAAATGCCCGGCAAAAAACTCTTCGTCCCCTGAAAACGTATATGAACCAGTGGTGGTTGTTTCATCTGCAGATACAATCTGCTCGAGAAACAAAAACGGTCGTCTGTGTGGCAGCAGGTCTAAAACCTCTTGCTGATGAGTCTCTTTTTCTTTCATGTGTACTCCCTACTTGTCGATTCCGGAAAAGACAAGGGCCCCGTTATGACCTCCGAATCCCAGGGATTCGCTGAGTGCATACCGGATAGTCCCTGAAACACCCCGGTTTGGTACATAATCAAGATCGCATTCATCGGCCGGATTGTCCAGGTTCAGGGTACAGGGGAAAAACCCATCCCGGATGGCAAGCAGTGAGATGATGGCTTCAATGCCACCAGCCGCCCCCACCATATGGGCTGTCATTGATTTCGTTGATGAGACCTTCAGCTTGTAGGCATGAGCGCCGAAAGCCTTCTTTATTGCTTTTGTCTCCATAGGATCGTTCACCGGTGTTGAGGTCCCGTGGGCGTTAATGTAATCAACATCCTCAGGAGCAATACCTGCATCCTCAAGGGCAATGGTCATCGCCCGTGCAGCTCCATCCCCCTCAGGATTAGGGGCAGTAAGGTGGTAGGCATCACACGTCATGCCGTATCCGCTGATTTCTCCGTAGATCTTCGCTCCTCGTGCTTTGGCATGTTCATATTCCTCAAGCAGGAGCACAGCTGCCCCCTCAGCGATAACAAACCCGTCACGATCCCTGTCGAAGGGTCTGCTTGCCCGCTCGGGCTGATCGTTGTATTCAGTTGAAAGTGCTTGGATCTTACAAAATCCGCCTACTCCCAGACGGGTGATTGCTCCCTCACTCCCGCCTGTCAGCGCAGCATCGGTAATCCCGTGCTTGATGGATTGATAGGCTGCACCAATTGCATCGGTACCGGAAGCACAGGCAGTAACGATGGTACTGCAGGGACCTTTAATACCGAAACGAATGGCGATATTTCCTGCGCCCTCATTGGCGATCAGCTTCGGAATTGTCATGGGTGGGATTGAACGCGGTCCTTTGGTAACCAGTTTTTCCACTCCATCTTCGGCAATCTCAAACCCACCGATACCGTTTCCCAAATAGACGCCGCACCGCTCAGGGCGGTATCCGACCTCCTCCCAGGAGGAAATACCGGCGTCCTGCATAGCGTGAATAGCTGCATACATACCGTACACGGTAAAATCAGCCATACCTCGCAGTTCTCTTCGCTCAATGCAGGTTGAAGGATCAAAATTTTTCACTTCACCGGCAACTTTTGATGCATATCCCTCTGTGTCAAATTTTGTCAGGGGGCCCACACCCGAGCGGCCACTTTTTATCGCACTCCACATCTCGTCTATGCTGTGCCCAAGGGGTGAAACAACACCCATCCCGGTAACTACTACTCGTCTTCTACTCATAATTTGCTCACTCTCCAATCGTTCTCATTATCACAACCAGCTCTCATATCCAGTACACCATTTCATACGTCACATAGTCATCCCACCGTCTACAGCCAACACCTGTCCGGTAATGTAGGATGCATCAGCAGAAGCAAGAAACAACACGGCCTGGGCAACATGTTCAGGGTCTCCCAGGAAGGCTAAAGGAATAGTCTGGGTCAGCTGCTGCTGTATCTCATCTGAAAGGCTGCTTGTCATATCAGTTTTGATGTAGCCGGGGGCAACCGCGTTCACTCGCACTGAACGGGAAGCGAACTCCCGTGCCAGTGACTTTGTCAGCCCAATCAAACCAGCCTTGGAGGCCGCGTAATTAGCCTGCCCGGCGTTTCCCACCAGGCCGACAACAGAAGAGATATTAATAATAACACCGCTCCTTGCACGTGCCATCTTTCTGACAACACGTTGGCAGGCCAAAAAGGCGCCGGTCAAATTCACATTGAGTACTTCATCCCACTGTTCGCGCTTCATGCGCATCGTAAGCCCGTCGCGGGTAATCCCCGCATTATTTACAAGGATACTGATATTCCCATCTAGCAGTTTTTCAGCCTGCTCCAGGGCCCGGGTAATAGAGTCCTCCATCGACATATCGGTTTCGACCCAATCGACCGATGTGCCCAGCTCCTGTGCCCGGCTTGAGAGCTGAGTGTGGTTATCAGCTGTCTGTCGACTGAGATAACACACTCGTGCTCCGGCCTCTATGAAAGCAGCAACAATCGCATTGCCAATGCCGCGCGATCCGCCGGTAACGACCGCACGTTCTCCTGTCAGAACCTTGCCGTTCATGTCTTCCTCCCGGTTCATCATGCGTATTGTTCCGGCTGTACCAGCTCTTCAGCGGCCTGTGCTATGGCATCTGCGTTCCCAACCGGCATGCAGGATACAGGTGAACCTGTCGTTCGCCAAAAACCCGTCAGGGCCTTGCCCGGGCCAACTTCAAGGCAGCTTGCCAGATTCGGGTAACGACCATCAGCGAGGCTGCGCATGATTGAAGTCCAGCGGACCGGAGAGGTCAATTGTGATGCACAATAGGACCTCGCTTCCTCTCCACTGGAGATAAGAGAACCCGTCACTGTAGTAAAGACCGGTTTCTTCGGGTCCTTAAATTCGATCGAAGCAAGCTCCTGAGAAAAGGCCTGCTGTGCTTTATCAAGGAGGGGCGTGTGAAAAGGAGCTGAGACTTTCAATGGAATGATCTTGCGGGCTCCACGTTCCTTGAGAACCGGTGTAGCCTCTTCAATTGACTTCTGCAGTCCGGCAAGCACGACCTGCCTGTCACTATTGTCATTTGAAGCATAGAGGTGCTCGCTTCCGGACTCCTGCAGGAAACTGGAAATATTATGATAGTCCAGACCCACCACTGCGGCCATTCCAAGCTTGCCGGTTTTCTCCTCAGCATCACGGGCGGCCTCAGCCATCAGTCTGCCGCGAACCGAAGCAAGATAGAACAGGTCCTCAAGACCGATAATACCGGCAGCATGATACGCTGTAAGTTCACCAAGGCTGAACCCGGCATAGATATCACCCTCGAGACCGTATTCTCTCAGACGATACCAGCAGGCTGTGTTGACCAGAGTTACTGCAATCTGGGTTACGTCAGTTTGTTTCAGCTCCTGCTCATTTCCCTCAAACAGCAGTTGCTGAAGCGGCAATCCTGAAACCTCTGTAGCAATTTCAAACAGCCTCCGAACCTCGCCGGAAGCCTCAAACACATCCTTACCCATCCCAGGGTATTGAGCACCCTGGCCTGGAAACATTATTGCTGTCTTTACTGTCTTTACCATACTATAATATTACCTCCCGAAGTCAGACCGGCTCCAAAGCCGACAGTGATCACCGTGTCACCTTTCTTTAGACGTCCGGACTCCTCCAAATCTTTCAGAGCTATCGGAATCGAAGCTGCTGAAGTATTTGCATAGTCTTCAATATTCATAAAGAATTTCTCGATTGGGAATCTCAGCCGTTTAGCGGCAGCCTGAATAATTCTGCTGTTGGCCTGATGTGGTACAATCATGTCGATATCATCGATAGACAGCTGTTCCTGCTCCATAAGCGTCTTTACCGTATCAACAATCGTCTGTACTGCAAAGTTGTAGACTTTTCGACCTTCCATTGAGAGGGTGACATCGCTGATATCCGGTTTCTCGTCACGAATAGGGTTCTGCGAACCACCTTTCTTAACCATGAGATAGTCTCCGCCCCTGCCGTCAGCATAGAGTTTTGATCTGAGTATTCCCCGCCTACCCTCCGCGCTTCTTTTGAGCAGAGCACAGCCGGCCCCGTCACCGAACAGCACGCAGGTATTGCGGTCGTTCCAGTTTACGATACTTGAGAGTTTCTCTGCCCCTATAACAAGTACAGTATTCATTACTCCGCCAGAAAGCAATCCCTTGGCAACCTCAAGCCCGTAGATAAATCCGGTACACCCGGCAGTGATATCGAAAGCAGGGACTCCCGGCAAATCAAGTTTCTTTTGTACCATGCATGAGGTCGAAGGGAACCCCATATAATCGGGGGTAGCAGTGGCCACTATAATACCGTCGACCGCGCTTACTGGAAGATCAGCTCTTTTGAGGGCATCGAGGGCGGCTTCAACAGCCAAATCAGATGTAGCTGTCTCCTCAGAGGCGAGATGCCTCGCCCCAATGCCAGTATGCGAAAAAATCCACTCATCACTGGTGTCTACCATCTGAGAAAGTTCTTCATTTGTAACTCGTCTCGGCGGAACAAAGGCTCCCACTGACTCTATAGTCACCGACGAGGGTGTAAATTGACTCATGTATTACCTACCGTACCATGTGATTACTTTTACTTCATTGTTATCAATCGGGAGCTGCCAGCAAAAAGAGTACATCCCGTTACGACTATAATTGACAATAAATCATTATTTGTCAATATTAACATAATAATTAATTTATGTATTTTATGTCATCATGCCGGGCAGACAGACATACATGGAGAGTTTCTAGCACATGCTGTGTAAAAACACCATCTAACCATCTTACACAGGTTTCTTATTTCTGGGAAAAATCTTGGCCGATCAACAAGAGTCTGGCAATCCGCTCCCCGGTGAGCTTCAGCAAATCCCCTCCCCGCTCCATGGATTCAGCGAGGGGCATAGCCCGATCCGGTATGGGGATCACGACGTCGATTCCGTGTTTGTAGACCTCCTGAAAACCCTCCGCGACTCCACCGGTCACTGCAATAACCGGTATTGCCCCACATCGTTTGGTCCATTGGGCTACACCTACCGGCACCTTTCCGTAGACGGTTTGCCTGTCGATTTGTCCCTCACCAGTGATAACAACATCTGTCCCTTTGAGATAGGTATCAAATCGTATCATTGAGAGCACCGCATCTATTCCGCGTTCCAGCTTAGCATCGAGGAATCCGACAAGTCCTCCTCCCAATCCTCCGGCAGCCCCACTGCCCGGGATATCAGTAATGCGACTGCCGACATCCCGTTCCATGATCCGGGAACAGTGCTCCAGAGCCTTATCAAGCTGTTGCACCATCTGGGAATCGGCTCCCTTCTGCGGCGCATAGACAGCTGCAGCTCCCCGTGGTCCGCAAAGGGGATTATCTACATCACAGGCAACACGTATTGTGGTTTCTGCAAGGCGGGGGTCTCGGCGGGAGATATCAATGGAATGAAGGCCCATCAGATTTCCGCCGCCGTAAGCAATCTGCTGACCGCTGCTGTCGAGACATCCAATTCCCAGGGCCTGAGCCATCCCCACACCGCAGTCGTTGGTGGAACTTCCCCCGATCCCGATCAACAGTTCCCGACAGCCGGCATCAAGGGCAGCACGGATCAGTTCTCCGGTCCCGTATGTGGTCGTTTTGCTGGGATCGCGCTTTCCAGGTGGTACCAGCGTCAACCCGGAAGCAGATGCCATCTCCAGGACCGCTCTTCCACCGGGGAGAACGGCGAAAGAAGCCTGGGCAGGAGCTCCCAGCGG
>JBNJDX010000025.1:0-27111 GCA_051745285.1 Spirochaetota bacterium | reverse complement strand
TAGTTATATTATTTCAATTTCCCGAAAAAGGCAGCCCCGATGGTGTGAACCACTTGGAGCCCCTGTTTTCTCACGCTCAGGATGGAATCGTCATCATAGACGAGCAGCATAAGGTAATATCGGCTAATCCTAAATTCTGCAGCATGCTCGGCTATAGTCTTGATGAGCTCCTCTCCCTCCATACTTGGGACTATGTAGTCGGTTATTCAGAAGAGGATATCAGGAATAACTTCAACCTGTTTGATGAGATCAATACCACCATTGAAAGTGAGCACCGAAGAAAGGATGGGAGTACCTTTCATGTTGAAGTGAGCATCACCGGGGTTAACGATACACCAAAACCTCTGTTTCTTGGGATCTGTCGCGATATAACAAGGAGAAAACAGGCAGAACGGGAACTGCTCCATTCCCAGGAACTCATGCGCTACATTATTGAGCATTCAAACAGTGCCATCGCCGTCCACGATCGAGACCTGCACTATATTTTTGTCAGCCAGCGCTACCTGGAGGAGTACGGTGTGAGTGAGACCGATGTGATCGGGAAACACCACTATGAAGTATTTCCCGATCTTCCAGAAAAGTGGCGGAAAGTTCACCAGAAAGCACTTCGGGGCGCAGTCATCAGGCAAGAAGACGATCCCTACCCCAAAGCAGATGGAAGCGTTGAGTGGACGAGTTGGGAGTGCCGTCCGTGGTACGAATCTGACGGATCCATTGGCGGCATTATTGTATATACCGAGGTCATCACCGAGCGTAAAAAAGCAGAAGAACAAAGAATTAAGCTCATGGAGCAGATCGCTCAGACAAGCAAGATGGAATCTATCGGACGGCTTGCAGGCGGGGTTGCTCACGATTTTAATAATATGCTGGGAGTCATTCTGGGGTATACAGAAATGGCTCTGGACAGTTTGCCCTCAGACCACCCACTGGTTTCTGACCTAAAGCAAATACAGATTGCGGGTAATCGCTCTGCAGAACTAACTAGACAACTTCTCACCTTTTCCAGACAGCAGCAGATATGTCCCCAACCGGTTGATTTAAACAGTGCAATCAAGGCCTTACTTTCTATTCTTCAACGTCTGCTTGGGGATAATCTGCATCTTAACTGGGAGCCGAGCGCCAATGCCTGCGTGGTAAAGATCGATCCCTCTCAGGTTGACCAGATTGTCATGAATCTCTGCACAAATGCGCGTGAGTCTATTGAGGATATTGGTGAAATAACGATTAAGACTGAAACAATGTTTGTGGATGAATTTGTCGGCACTGACCAAGCTGAACAACACCCTGGCACATACGCGCTATTGTCAGTAAGCGATAACGGCCGCGGTATGAACCATGACACATTGTCCCATGCCTTTGAGCCGTTCTATACGACGAAGGAGGTTGGCAAGGGCACTGGCCTTGGCTTGGCCACGGTATTTGGCATCGCAAAACAAAATGGCGGGTTTGTATCAGCATACAGCGAACCGGAAGTGGGAACGACTATCAAAGTCTATCTGCCCGCAGATAAGGAGTATGAAAAACCCTTGCCCAAAGAGGCGTCTGATCTTGAGACTTCCGGTCATGAGACCATACTTCTTGTCGATGATAATGAGGTATTTCGCAACCTGACCGGTAGGATGCTTGATCAGCTTCATTATACTGTCATCCTGGCATGTTCTGCACACGAGGCTGTTGCCATCGTTGCCAAACAGGATCGACCTATTGATGTATTACTCAGTGATGTAGTGATGCCGGATATGAATGGAGCAGATCTCCTCGCTGAGCTCAGGAGGTATATTCCGCATCTTCCCTGTCTGTTCATGTCGGGCTACACGTCAAACATTTTACCTCACGAAGATGCGTTGGGAGAGCATACCGGGTTTGTGCAAAAACCTTTCTCCAAACACGAATTGACAAAGAAGCTGAGGGAAGTGCTGGATTCGAAAAAGGATGATACCCTGCCGCTTGAATTATCTTAGAACCAATGCCTGCAACCAGAAACGACTAAAAGCACGTTCTATCCACTCCGGAAATGATCCTGTATGAACACGTTCAAGGGTTGAGTGTACTACGTATGAAACCTGATACACAAAAAACCTCTTCCTGGTCATTGGTGCAGATACAAGCCTGTTTGTAGCTTACGAAAAAGTACGGGCAGTATGGTAAAGTGCTGCATGTTGGGTGTTAGGAACGTTGATGCTGCTTATTAGCCAAGTACGCCTTTCTTATAACCGGATGCTTTTAGCTGATAGACTTGTTGGTTTCAGCTATCTCCACCCTGATGCCGGCTTCTTTGAAATTTTTTCGCTGCTCAGTTGTTGCCCCGTCATCTGTTACAAGCACATCGATCTCATTGAGATTGCAAATAGTACAGGCGGCAATCTTCCCGATTTTCGTAGAATCAGAAAGCACAAAGGCCTGTTTTGCCTTCAGGATAGCCTCCCTTGCAATTTCGGCCCGCATCATATCATTACTGGCAAAACCGTGGCTCTTTGTAATCCCGTCAACCCCGATAAAAGCCTTCGAGAAATTAACCTTCTCCAACCCAATCTTGGCAAGAGATCCGACTACAGATTCACTGTCATGCTGAAAAACGCCACCGAGAATAATGACGTTCACCCTTGCCTCTTTCAACTGTCGGGCAATAAAGACATTTGATGTAACGACCTTGATATCGGATTGTTGGGCCAGTTCACGGGCAAATAGCGCATTCACAGAACCTGCATCAATGAAGATAGTCTCCCCGGGGCTTACCAGGGTTGCCGCTTTCACCGCTATAGCTGATTTCTTCGGATAATTAATACCGATTCTCTGGGCGATATCATCCTCACTCTGGAGTCTTGCACCTCCATGCACCCGCTTGAGGAGTCGTTCATTTTCCAGATAATCCAAGTCACCACGAATGGTTACGTTGCTTACACCGAATACCTCGGCAAGCTCATTAACAGAAAGTTCCTGACTCTTATTAAGTAGTTCTAAAATATTCTTTTGGCGCTCATTCATTATGGTTCATCCCTTTTTGTCCCTCAAATAACGGCTTATAGTACCAGATAGCAACCAGGCAGTCAAAACCACAGCACAGATTAACGTATGTTTTTACATTCCTTTAAAAACTATCTAAACTTTCATATGAAGAACATTGACTTACGTTCACAGGCATTATACCATATAAAGTATGAGAACACAAATATACAAAGCAAGTGGGTACACCCCAAGAATTCAACGGCTTCGGGACGAAGTCATTAATGCCAGTGCTACTATCTGCCCTGAACGAGCACGGTTTTACACAGAAGTATATCAGGAGCACGCGGACAAGCCGTTAATCATACGACGTGCTCTTGCACTGAGCAAAACTCTCAAGCATATGACTATCTTCATCGAACCTGAGGGGCTCATTGTCGGGAACCAGGCCTCGGAGCTGAAGGCAGCGCCTATCTTCCCCGAGTATGCGGTTGAATGGATCGAAAAAGAGATTGACGAATTTGAGAAACGCCCCGGGGACCAATTTTATCCCTCCCGCAAGGTAAAGGACGAAATTCTTACCATATGCGAACTCTGGCGCGGTAAAACGACCCTTGAGAAAGGGCGTGCTCTCATGGATGAGGAGCTCCACGAAATCCACGAAGCTGGCATTATCAGGGCAGAGGGTAATCTTACTTCAGGTGATGCACATATAGCTGTTGATGATGAGCGTATCCTGCGGGAAGGCCTTGACCAATACGTGGACCGGGTACGTACGCACCTTGCTGCTACAGACGATACAACACTTGAAGGTGTGAAACAACGTTCATTCTACAAGGCGCTAGATATTGGCCTTACGGCACTGCAGCATTTCATTACTCGCTTTGCAGATCTCGCCGCCGAAGAAGCAGCCTCATCAGAGGTCTCTTCCGAGAGAGCTGCTGAGCTAGAAGAGATTGAAAAGACCTGTCGCCTCATCTCGCACGAACCGCCAAAGACATTCAGAGATGCTTTACAGCTTGCCTATTTCATTCAACTTGTTCTGCAGATAGAAAGTAACGGCCATTCAGTATCATTTGGCCGGATGGATCAGTACCTCTATCCGTTTTATGCAGCTGACCTGGAAGCAGGACGCATCACTCCGGATGCTGCCATGGAACTGCTGGAGAACACGTGGGTTAAGCTCCTTACCGTGCAAAAAATCCGCTCCTGGTCACATACTCGTTTCTCTGCAGGGAGTCCCCTCTATCAGAATGTGACCATCGGTGGCAAGACAATTGATGACAAGGACTCTGTCAACGAACTGAGCTACCTGATCCTCAACTCTGTTGGTGAGACCAAACTGACACAACCAAACCTTTCTGTTCGATTCCATAAGAATATGGACGACGAATTTCTCACCGCCTGTATGAACGTTATTCGCAAGGGCTTCGGGATGCCTGCATTCAACAATGATGAGATTGTTATTCCATCCTTTATTGAGCTGGGCGTGGAACCCGAAGATGCCTACGATTATTCTGCCATTGGCTGTATAGAGGTCGCTGTCCCCGGGAAGTGGGGGTACAGGACAACCGGGAAGCACTTCCTTAACTTTATGCGAGTCTTTCTTGCAGCCATGTATGACGGTACCGATCCTGTTTCCGGCAATAGATTCTTTCCTGGAACCGGACATCTTAAAGATTTCACGAGCTTTGACCAGGTTATGAAAGCATGGAAAGAGCAGGTGTCGAACTATGCCCGTGCCGGTATAGCGATAGACACTGCAATTGATATTGTTCTTGAGGAAGAGGCCCCTGACATTGTCTGCAGCGCCTTTGTGGATGACTGCATTGAGCGAGGGAAGACCATCCACGAAGGTGGTTCCAAGTATGATTTTGTATCAGGGCTGCAGGTTGGTATAGCGAACCTGGGAAATTCCCTTGCTACGATTAAGAAAATGGTATTTGAGGAGAAATCTATTTCAGCAGAAGAGCTCCTTAGACACATGGAAAACGATTTTACCGATGAAGGCGGCGAAGAGCTGAGACAGCGCATACTCAATGAGGTCCCAAAATTCGGCAATGATGATGACTATGTTGATGAGCTGGTGAAGGACTCTTACATGGCTTATATCGAAGAGTTGGATAAATATCATACTATTCGCTATGGCAGAGGGCCCATCGGTTGTCGCTATTATGCAGGAACCTCGAGTATCTCGGCTAATGTACCTCAGGGAGCGATCGTCCCCGCCACACCCGACGGGCGTCGTGCAGGAACTCCCCTGGCTGAAGGGTGCTCTCCCTCCCAGGGTACTGATGTCAAAGGTCCGACAGCAGTGTTTCAGTCTATCGGAAAGCTTCCCACGGAGAAAATCCTCGGAGGCGTTCTGCTGAATCAGAAAGTGACCCCGGCTATTCTTGACGATGAGAATAGTCAGGAGAAACTGGCCGCGCTACTTCGGGGGTTCTTTGCCGGACTGCATGGTTGGCATGTCCAGTATAACGTAGTTGACCGGGAAACGCTGCTGGACGCCCAGAAGCATCCTGATAACCACCGAGACCTTGTAGTACGTGTCGCCGGCTACTCAGCTTTTTTCAATACGCTCTCCAAGGATACACAGGATGACATCATCGCAAGAACTGAGCAGTCACTGTAAGGTATTATGGAATCGACAAACTTTGATCTGATTGTCATAGGAGCTGGTATGGGCGGCAGTGCTCTCACATGGGCGCTGCGGGACTCAGATCTCAGGATTGCCGTGCTGGACCGGGGCGGACCGCTTAAACAAGAGGCCGCCAACTGGAGCCCAGACGAAGTAATCGCAAACAGGCGCTACGAACAGGCTGAAACATGGTATGACGAGCATGATCAGCCGTTTACGCCGCGCATCTACTACAACTACGGCGGCAGCAGCAAGTTTTTCGGCGGTTCGGCATTCCGCTTTCGTGAGCGGGACTTCTCGTCACACCAGTTTCCCGAAGGGAAAACAGTCAGTTGGCCCCTCTCCTATAAAGACCTCTCCGGCTACTATGATATTGCAGAAGAGGCAATGCATATACACGGGCAGGTACATGCCGATCCGACTGAACCGCCAATAGCCCGATACCCTCATGCTCCGCTTGAACACGAGCCGTCAATCGCGTGGCTGGAAAACCGTCTGCAGGCACAGGGGTTGAAGCCGTTCAACATGCCCAGCGCTGTGCATCAAGGTGACGGCGGACATTGCCAGAAAGGCAGTCCCTGTGATGGGTTCCCGTGCAAAATACGGGCAAAATATGATGCTGAAAACGCATTTCTGCGTCCAGCCCTTAAAGCAAACAAAACTATTACCATGTTCCCGAATACGAAAGCCACCCAAATTCTGCATGATGCAAACAGTCAAAGGGCTACGGGGGTGAAGGTTATCGATTCGCAGGGTACAGAATCTACCCTGTCGGCCAAAACTATTGTTCTTGCTGCCGGGACGGTGCATTCTGCTGCTCTCCTGTTAGCCTCAGCGACCGATCAGCATCCCCACGGTCTTGCAAACATGTCAGACCAGGTAGGCCGGAACTTCATGTCGCACAATAATTCTGTTCTCATGGCGCTCTCACCGTTCAGGAAAAACTCGACATGGTTTCAAAAGACACTGGCTCTCAATGACTTTTATCTTGACGGAGGAAATGTACAGACGAGAGGCAAAATCCTCCCGCAGAACCTGGAGAAAAGCGGGACATTCTGGATGCGGCAATTCTCTCATGCGATAGCTGCCCGCAGTTTTGATTTCTGGGTCATGAGCGAGGATCTGCCGGATCCTGAAAATCGTGTTGAACTAAGATCCGATGGTTCCATACGGTTAACTCGCAGATTGAACAACCTGCAAACACATACGAGTCTGGTACGGCGGGTAAAACAGGTCCTGCGAAGAGCCGGCCTGCCGATCATACTGGAACGACCCCCATCTCCATCAACTATTCAGCACCAGGTAGGTACTTTACGTATGGGGGAAGACCCCAAACATTCGGTTGTCGCCCCTGCTGGTCATACGCATGAGGTGGAGAATCTGTATGTAGTAGATGGAAGTGTGTTCCCCTCATCAGCAGCAGTCAATCCGTCTGTGACAATCGCTGCCAACGCAATCAGGGTGGCAGATACTATTCGTAACGCATAGGAGCCAGGCACACTACCACCTCAGGTAGCTGGTGTGCCTGAGTAACACCCGTACGGTGTCATTTGGGCTCCAGTACCAGGGCAGCGGCCCCAATAAACGCTGCATTGGCATGCAGCGTTGCGACTTTTATCTCTAGAGGATGGGAGAGCATACGGCCTGCAGTTCGGTAAAACCGCGTTCGTATACGATCAAGGTATCTCTGCCCCCAGTTGGTAAGCCCTCCGCCAAGAACAATCACATCAGGATCCATGATCTGGAACAGGTTCTGCAGTCCCATACCAAGGTAATCAGCACACTCCATCACCACTTCGGTGCATAAGGGGTCCCCGGCTTCAAACCCTTGTCCAATGAGTTCGCCAGTGATCTCGTGGTCTTCAAGGCCATTGAAATCAATCGTGGTCTGGATTCCCGGCCGCAGCAGCTTCTGTCCCACGATCTGCGGCAGCGACTGTCCTGCAGCATGCGCAAAAAGACAACCATAATTTCCACACCCGCAGCGAATCGTACCGTGCGGGTTGATGATGGTATGTCCGATTTCCCCGGCAGTTCCTGCACTCCCCCGGAAGAGTCGCCCGTCAATAACAAACCCCGCCCCGATACCGGTGCTGACCGTTACAAATGTCGCTGATGAGAACCCCCGGGCACTGCCGAACAGATACTCTGCGTAGGCCTGCGCATTGGCATCGTTGTCAATAACTACGTCCATGCCAACAGCATCCGAAAGTTTTTCTGCAAGCGGATAATCACGAAAATCCCTGAGTTGAGAGTTCGTTATGACCCTGCCCGTATCATGGTTCACATGTCCACAGGCACCAACGCCGACCCCCTGGATATCTGATTTCGAAACGCCGGCTTCTGTAAGAAGCTCTTTGATATGCGAGGAGATCTGTGCTACTGTCTCATCAGCTGTCAGAGACTTGTGCCCGCGAAACTCATTCTTTACAACAATCTCCCCATCAGTGGTCACCAACGCACACACCACCTTGGTTCCTCCAAGGTCTACACCGCAAAGTAACGATTTGATAAGAGGCCTCCTTCAGAAACTATTTTTCCACGTACGTGTACAAACTTCATATGCATCCAGCGGTAGTTTGATCCCCTCTACGGACCGCCAACAATACGAGCCCCGGCATCTTTTGCAATCTGTGCAAACTGCCAATACTCTTCAGGTGGATACGGAGAGGTGTATGACTCAAACGCATACTCTTTCTGGAGCATCCGGTATTTGCCTGATGCCAGCGGGTTGAAATTGATCAGCTCAAACGGTACATCACCGGGGAGAGCCGCCACAAATTTCGCCACGGCAGTAATATTTTCCCGAGTCGTCGTTATCTCCGGTATAAGAGGCATGCGCACAATAAGATCAACACCCTGCTCGGCAAGATAGTGAAGATTCTCCTTGATAAGCTTGTTTTCAACCCCTACCGTCTCAAGATGCTCTTTATTGTCCCAAATTTTCAGATCCGACATAAACAGATCAACCACGGGTACAAAACGCTCAAGTTTTGACCGTGAAGTTGCCAGTTCAGTTTCCACTGCCGTATGCAGTCCCCGCCGTTTGCACTCTGTAAAGACTTCGAGAGCAAACTCCGTCTGAAACAGTGGATCCCCACCAGAGAGTGTTATCCCTCCATTGGACTCCTTGTAGAACACCTGATCTCGTTCAAGAAGATCAGCCAACTCTTTTACTGTATAATATTTGCTGTCAAAATAGAGCGCCCCAGTAGGACAGGCCCTAACACATGCGTAATCACATTCACGACATTTCTGCTGATCGACTGATACATAATACTCACTGTCCGGGTGCAGCGTCACTGCCCCATTATCGCATGCCTGCGCACACCGGCCGCAGCGGATACAACTGTTATGATCATACCACACATGTCGATGTATCGAAATTCCCTCGGGGTTCTGGCACCAGGGACACCGGAGCGGGCATCCCTTGAGGAAGGCTGTGGTCCGTATGCCGCGGCCATCATGCAGGGCGAACCTCTTTACATCAAAAACCAGTCCCCGTTGAGCCGATATCTTATCTCCCGTGTCTGTCAATTTGTTACTCCAATATTCGTGGCAATTATCGTCATGTACTACATGTTTGACGTTACTCAAGTTCCACATTCAGCCAAGTGCCACCTGCTTCAGAAGACCGCTGTGCAGCATCAAGTACAAGCTGCGTTCTCAAACCATCACTGATACCAGGCGAAGGCTGACGGCCTTCATGTATCGCTTTAAGAAACTGATACTGATTCTCAACGTGAGTTCTGATCCAGCCGATGGGCGCCCGTGGAGGAGGAGTTTTGGCTCCGGGATAAAAACTTACCGAATCAATCCGCTGCCATCCCTTACTTCCACCATAATCTCCTCCCGGCTGAGTATCATCATAGAAATAGAGGAAACTTGGATTCATCAGATCAAAATGGAGGGCTCCCCGCTCTCCGTAGATCCAAATACGCAGATCATCAAGCGTCCCCGTAGCAAAGCGGGACATTTCAAGACTTCCCACTGCTCCGTTAGTCATACGGGCCTGGATCCATGCCACGTCATCCACGGTCACGCTTCCCTTTTCGGTCGCCCCTTTCGCTACCGGGCGCTCAGGTATGAAGGTCTCAAGATTTCCCTGCACAGAGGAAAAATCACCAAGCAGAAATCGAACAAGGTCTATGAGGTGGCTTCCGAGATCTCCCAAGGCACCTGATCCGCCCTCTTCCTTTTTCATACGCCAGCTCATGGGTCGCTCAGGATTTTGATAGCCAGAATGCAGATATTCTGCACGGTATGTGAATACCCGCCCGATTTTTCCCTCTTCTATGAGCTGTTGGGCCCGAATAAGCGCCGGCAGGAAACGATACTGAAACACCATACCGAAGGCAGAAGCCTCACCAGCATGCTGCACGGCAGCGGTCATTGCCCGGGCATCCTCAAGGGTTCCTGCAAGTGGTTTTTCACAATAGACATGTTTGCCAGCGGCAAGGGCCCGTTCCACAGCAGACCGATGCATCCCGTTAGGCAGAGCAACATCAATTACATCAATTTCTGGATTATTCATGACCTGCTCTACATCTGTGGAAGCAAAATCAAAGCCTGCCTCAGCCTTTGCTGCAGAGGCTGATTCCTCTCTGGAGGTTACGATTGTATGTAATCGTGGCCGCGGTATGGAATCACCGTAAATGAATGGCAATTCCCGATAGTTCAGGCTGTGGAGACGCCCGATCATTCCGTATCCGAGAACGGCAATGTTTATTTCATGTTTCATAGCAAATTACCCTCTTCAGAGCGGTATTTTGGAGCCAGCTCGTCAAGATACTGTCGCAAACCCTGTGCCGCTCTGGTTATATCACCCGTACCAGGTTTAAACTTTCCACGCTGCCCTTTCATAAGAGGCGAAGAAAATTCTCCGACATTCATTCCTCTGCTTACAAACGATTCGAGATTGTTTTTGTTTAATCCCCCGTCTTCCATGAGATCAACCTCTCGCTCCCGGCCTCGTTTTTTAAGCATCGTATAGAGATCCTCTACCGACTCCTCAATAATCGGGTCCATCACATGGGGACTTCTTCCATCGGGGTTGATCGGGGACCAATAGGGGTACCGGCACTCATACTCGATAATGTCGACAAAGGGGATGCATTGATCAAAAAAGACTGTCGGCAATCCCTGCCATCCCCAGACTCCAACTTTGAGCCCGAGTTCTTTCACGTAGGAGACATGCTCAATGAGCGTCTCACCGGCATGCTCTATCGGGATTGTGATCAGATCAGCACCCTCATCGGCGAGCTGTTTATAAAGATCAAGAGTGGGGCGCACCATCTGGAGCTGTACTTCTATCTCTAAGTCGGTATGCGGACGGATACCTGTGAGGATATCAATCCCCCCCCGGGGTACATGAAACTGCATGTAATCCCCGTCACGCATCTCCATATGGATCCAATCTACACCGCCATCTTCAAGTTCCCCGACTGTCTCAGCGAGATAGCCGTAGTCAGCCCAAAACAATCCGGCCGCAATCTTTACTTTCTGGTCAACGACCCCAATCCGATTCTTACTCACGTCAATCTCCTTACAACAACTGAAAAGAAGACTTGTCCGTTCCTGCCAAACAGATAATTAGACATCTTCTCTCCTTCGTTTACGGCCATAGCTATCGAGGGCAAGGATGGAAACAATCACAATACCGCGTATTATCTGCTGGATATATGAATCAACGTGCAGCATGCTCATAGCATTCTCCATGACAGCAAAAACAAGCAGTCCCACCAGGCTCCTGCCGACACCACCGACGCCCCCTGCCAAGGAGGTTCCTCCGACAACTATTCCACTGATGACGACAAGAGCGGTCTGGTCACCATAAATCGATGATGCAGAGTTCAGTTTTGAGGAAAGCAGAACACCGGCAAACGATGCTGTCATTCCTGCCAGTACATACGTGGCTGCCTTTATCTTCTTAACATCGATACCTGAATATTCCGCCACTTCATAATCACCGCCAATCGCATAGATATTCCGTCCGAACTGAGTGTAGCGCAGCAGAATGTAGAACAGTACAAACACCACCAGCATGATGATAACAAGGTAGGGGATTACTCCGAAGAGTCTTCCATTCCCGATCATCATAAACTCGCTTCCCGGTGGAGGAGAAATTGGGTGCGCATCGGTAAGCTGCTGCGCAATACCGGTTAGAATGATGCTTGTACCGAGGGTAACGATTACTGGTTCAGTTTTCTGATACACGATGATATAGCCGTTAACGACACCAATAACCGCACCTACGAGTGTACCAACAAGGATGGCCAGCCACATCGGCATAACACTCAACGCATGCACGGTCAATATTCCCCCGAGAACCAGACTGCCGCCGCCTGAGAGGTCAATAGCGCCTGAAAGGATAACCAGAGTCAAACCGAATGATACAATCATCAGGATTGAAGCCGAATTGAGCATATCAAGCAGATTAAAGACTGAATAAAAATTCGTGCGAGGGAAGATCATCACAACCAACATCATGAATACGGCAAAGGCTGCCTTGTACCTGACAATTGACGATGTTATCGTTTTTCCTAATCCTTTTTTTCTCATAAGTCAGAGCCCTGCCTTCTTTCTTTTATATTGTCGAGCCAAATAGCAAGAACCAGGAGGGAACCCTTCATCACGTTCTGCATATAGACTGTCACTCCCAGAAGGTTCATGCTGTTTGCCAGCAGAATTACCAGCAGCGCACCCAGCACGGTCCGAGCGACACTACCCTTACCACCCTTTAAGGAGGTTCCCCCAACAACAACTGCAATGATCGCGTTCAGGTCAAAGCCCCTGCCCATTACAGGTGAGGCGGTTGTGGAGCGGGAAAACAGCACAATTGCAGCCACTCCTGCCATAAAACCGGAAATCGTCCAGATGATGACAATCGTCTTGTTGACATTGATTCCGGTCAGATTGGCCGCGGTCTTGTTTCCTCCGGTCAGGCTGATCGCCCTGCCGATGTAGGTAAATTTCTGGAAGATATAGAGCACCAGCAGGAGCCCGAGGAAAATGAGAAACGAAACTGAGAAAACTCCAACAGTTCCTGAACCAATCATTCTAAAGATTGAAAGGTTCGCATCCAGATAGGACATATGTTCGGTCACTCCACCGGTATACATGAGCGCAGCGCCTCCGTAGAGGACGCTCATTCCGTAGGAGATGAACAACCCCTCCGCCTGCGTCATGGCCCCACTGAGAGTTATGACCATACTATTGAGAAATCCGGCGGCTGCACCAAGCAGAAGCCCCACAAGCAGGGCGGGAAACTGACCGATCGGCTCAATGAGCGATAGTGTCACGACTCCCACCAAGGATATGATCCCTGCCACCGAAAGATCTATATAACCACCTATGATGACAAAGGTCATTCCCATGGCAACCATGATAAGCGGACCGAACTGCCGCATAACATTTGTCATGTTTCCGATGCTGATAAACTTCGGTTGAATTATTGCCGTCATCAGGACGAGACAGGAAACAAGTATCAGAACAAGATACTCTCGAGCCACCCTTCTTAGCGTATCAGTCATGCCATAGCTCCTTCTTCAGAATAGTCAGAGACACCAATTGCCTTTTCCATGATCTCATCTGCGCTCGCCTTTTCGGGATCAAACTCACCGGTGATGCGTCCGTCGCAGACAGTCAAGACGCGATTACTCATATTGATGACCTCAGGAAGTTCGGAAGAGATCAAAATTACTGATCCACCATTTTCCACAATCCTCTTCATCAACAGATAAATATCATACTTCGTTCCAACATCGATACCTCTAGTCGGTTCATCCATGATCATGATGCGGGGGGTAAGCTCCATCCAGCGTGCAATAATACACTTCTGCTGATTACCGCCAGAAAGATTCAAAACAGGTGTCCGCAGTGAAGGCGTCTTGATCTGGAGCGTTTTCACATGCTTCTCTGCTATCTGCCTCTCTTTAGCCTTATCAAGAAAACCGGCCTTGAAAAGGTCCTTGAGGCTGGCAATTGAGATATTGTTTTCTACTGAAAACGGCAGAATAAGACCCTGGTGCTTCCTGTCCTCGGGAACAAAACCGAAACCCTTCTTCATGGCATCCCGTGGATTTCTGATAGATTCAGCTTTACCATCTATGACTATTTTACCTTTTTTAGCTTTATCAGCCCCATAGATAGCCCGCACAATCTCAGTACGCCCTGCCCCGACAAGGCCGACGAGCCCAAGAATCTCACCCTGATTGAGGGTAAATGATATGTCATGCAGCTTCCGTGTTCTGAGTCCCTTGACTTCCATCAGGGGAGGGCCAACATTGTGAGGACGTTCGGGATACTCATTCTCTATCGAACGCCCTACCATTTTTGATATCATCTCTCTCCTGGTGAATTCTTTCACAGGCCTGGTATCTACTACCTTACCGTCTCTCATCACGGTAACCATGTCGCAGAATTCAAAGATTTCATCAAGTTTGTGGCTGATATAAATAACCGATATTCCCTGGTCTTTGAGCTGGTGAATAATCTGGACGAGCTCTCTCATCTCATCTTTCGTAAGACTGCTGCTCGGTTCGTCCATGATAATGAGCTTGGAATTAAAGGAAAGGGCCTTGGCAATCTCTACCATCTGTTTATGTGATACGCTCAGATCCCCTACAAGTGTCCATGTATCAAGTTTCAGACCAATCTTATCAAGGACCTCCCGCGCTCTCTCATGCGTTCCCTTCATGCCATTTGTCTCTGAAAAACGACCAAGAAAAATATTTTCCCCGATTGTCATGGTATTAACCAAGTTAAGTTCCTGATAGATAATGCTTAAGCCTCTTTCCATTGACTGCCTGGGGGTTGTAGATTCTATGGTCTCTCCATCAAATACGACGGTTCCCTTGTCTTTCTTATAGACCCCGGAAAGAATCTTCATCAGAGTTGATTTGCCTGCACCATTCTCCCCAACGATACCGTGAACGGAGCCGCGCTTAACCTCGATTGAGACATTATCAAGCGCTTTGACGCCCGGAAATGATTTCTCCACCCCCGACATCGTAAGAATGATGTTACTGTCTTGTTTTGCCATTGAAATCACCTTACTATGAAATGTTTATTTGTCAGTACCTGCTCTGGAATACCTGATACCATCGCAACCACACTCGATTAATGGAAGATTCAAGAATAACGATTCCCAAGTTCCGACAGATCGCAAAGAAATGCGGCACCGATGAGCCCATCTATGGATTCTCACCGATGCCATATCACTAATCAGTGATCAAATGCCATCCTACCACTCAGGAGGAGTAAAATCGTCAATATTCTCTTGAGTTACGATATCAAGGGCAACGTAATTAACCGAATCAACTTCGCCTCCCTCAAGCAGAGTTTTCGTCAGCTCAAGAGTTCTCTTGGCCTGGGTCTCAAAGTTCTGCATAATCGTAACATCCTGGATTCCTTCTCGTACCTGCTGGAAACCGGCCTTGTTGCCGTCAACTCCAACTACGAAGAGATCTTTATCCAAATCAGCTGCTTCCACTGCATTTGCCACACCTGTCACTCCGTTGTCCCAGTGACAGAAAATACCATCAATCTCCTCGCCGTACTTGGTGATCATATCCTCAGCAATGGCCATAGCCTGATCGGTTGCCCACTGCTGGGTCGCCTGGTATGCGAGGACCTCGATATTGGTCCCCTCAATTGCCTGGTTGAATCCATCGTGGCGCTTGATCTGTGCATCATGACCTGACTGCCCGCCGATTTCGACAACCTTGGCACCGTCGGGAAATTCGTCAATGAAAGCCTGCGCTGCCGTTTCACCAGCCTCTAGGTCGTCCACTCCGACGAAGAAGTCACGAACATCAGCGTGTTCCTCAGGAACATCCGAAGAGAACATACCGACAATCAAGCCAGCCTCTTTTGCCTGTCGCAGACTTGGGATAATGGCATTTACGTCATTCGGGTTCACATAGATTGCTTCCACATCCTGTGCTATCGCATTGGTCACCGTCTGTGACTGAACCTGAGCATCACCCTTTCCGTCAAGGATCGTTACCTCAAAACCGTAATCGGGACCGAATTCCCGGAACATTTTTGCAGAGAACGACTGTGACGGATTTGCCATATCTCCCGGTGAGAACGCCACTGTCGGTTGGGCATCCTCCTCAGCTTGGCCACCAGCGAAAGCCGGAAAAACCATAACAGTAATAAGTAAGACAATTAACATTGTTTTTTTCATCATTTCCTCCCTTTGTCGTTTGTAGAAAATGTTATCACGCCATGGAATACCATGGCTGCATTACTGACACACCAGACGGTATGTCAGGTACCCCGTGCACAATTCAGCGTGACGCTTCTTCGTCCACATGTGCATGTGAAGGCACGCTGACCGCCTAGAACAAACAAGTACAACAACCAATGTGTATCATGTTACTCATGCTGCATCAGATAAGGTTGTACAGGCTTGTTATTTTTATTGTCAGCCATAAACTTCCATTTGTCAACAATTTTTTATATAAACGAAACAACAATTAGATTCATAAGAAAGTTTTTATGCATACAAACGAAAGAAAGTTGCAACAGTACATTACATATCAGTTGCTCGAAAACTAACTTCAGCCCTGAAGAAAACGCAACTTACCTCATTAGACATACTTTTTGTGAGAACCCCCCAGTTGCATACAACCGTTCTTATGTTTGGGATGAAAACGAAAGTGGACACTTCTTACACTTACCAGCACACCTCCGTCTTCGATATCTGGCAGGTTGATTATCACGATGCGCTAGGTGATTGGTGCAGGGGAATTTTCAGGGAGGTGATCATACTCAAAGATCGGCTGATCAATAGGAGAAACCAGACTCTAAGAGTTTCTCCACACTTTTTAGTGATTTAAGCGTAAAGCTTCTTGTCTTGCAGTAAGGCCATGTTCACCTGCGCCTCTTTCGCAAATCGCACAACACAAGCTGTATTTGTTCTACGGCAAAATCAAACTGTCCTGACTCACGCTCACCAGAGTAAACAATACTATTTCCTTACTTTGAGGAGCCGAGCATTGACAGCCACAATCACTGTTGAAAGTGACATGAGGATAGCTCCAACCTCTGGCGAAAGTATAAAACCTGCACCGTAGAGGACTCCTGCAGCCAGAGGGATAGCAACAACGTTGTAGCCGGTTGCCCAAATGAGGTTTTGAACCATTTTGTAGTAGGTGGCACGCCCGAAGAGAATCAGGGCTAAGATATCTAGCGGATTGGAGTTAACTAAAATAATATCTGCAGTAGCAGCAGCTACATCGGTACCGGATCCAACGGCTATGCCAATTTGGGCCTGGGCAAGAGCCGGTGAGTCATTCACCCCATCTCCGGTCATGGCAACATATTCACCCCTGTCCTGAAGTTCTTTTACCTTATCCAGCTTCTCTTCTGGTAATACTTCAGCAAAAAACCCGTCCATACCAAGTTCTTCAGCGACAGTTTGAGCTGTCTCTGTATTGTCTCCGGTTACCATCCAGCATTGTATTCCTCGTTTGTGAAGTTCCTCGATGGTTTCATACGATTCGCTGCGGATTGTATCAGAAAGTGCTATGGAACCAGCAACGACCTCGTCGACAATGACAAAAACCCTGGTTACACCCCCTTTTGAGGTAATATCCTTCGGTTTGGTAAACCCTTTCTCATCAAGATAGCCGGGGCTGACAACGAGAACGCTCTTTCCTGATACCTTGCCCTCTACACCTTTCCCTTTAACTGCCTGGAAATCATCAGGTTCGTCAATCTTGATACCTCGCTGTTTTGCCTGTGCAACTATTCCCTTACCTATCGGGTGTTCGGAGGAGCCCTCCAACGCTGCAGCAAGGGATAGAACGGTATCCTCATCGAATTCGTCAGCGTGGACATCAATGCCGGAGACCTCAAAAGTTCCTTTCGTGAGAGTCCCGGTTTTATCAAACAGGACCGTTGTGATTTTACGGGCATTCTCAAAGGCTGTCCTGTTTTGTATGAGCAGACCACTCTTAGCTGATTTTGTTGTTGAGACTGAAACAACCAGGGGGATTGCAAGCCCCAGGGCATGCGGACAGGTGATAATCATCACTGTAGCCATACGGGCAATGGAAAACTGTAGATCCTGTCCCACCAGCAACCACACTACCAAGGTCGTTACACCAACGGTGAGTGAAATGATTGTCAGCCAAAAAGCAGCCCGGTCAGACAGCGCCTGAGTTTTTGATTTGGTCTCCTGCGCTTCCCTTACCATGGTGATCACCTTGGAAAGATAAGAATCTTCCCCTGTGCTCTCAACTTCCAACTCAAGTGATCCGTCACCGTTAATTGAGCCGCCGATCAATCGTTCCCCGGATGTTTTCCCAACAGGTTTCGACTCACCGGTAAGCATTGATTCATCAACATAGCTCTCCCCCCTAACGATCACCCCGTCTGATGGGATTTTCTCACCGGGCTTGATGAGGAGCACATCTCCCTTTTTCACCTCTGAGAGGGCAACATCCGTTACCTGCTCACCCTCTTTGCGATGTGCCTCATTGGGCATTAACTGCGCTAATTTTTCCAGTGCAGAAGAGGCTCCGAGGATGGAAGCCATCTCGATCCAGTGTCCCGCCAACATGATGGCAATCAGGGTTGCCAGTTCCCAATAAAAGGGGGTTCCCTCAAGACCGAAGGTTACTGCTCCGCTGTATATATAAGCTACACTGATGGCTAAGCCGATGAGAGTCATCATTCCGGGAGATTTCTGTTTAAGTTCACTTACCAACCCGGAGAGAAAAGGCCAACCGCCATAGAAAAAGATTACCGTAGCCAGGGCAAAAACAACGTACGATGCCCCGGGGAACGTGAAACTGTAGCCGAGGGCTTCCTGTATCAGCTCTGCCAGAGCCAGGACAGGGAGGGATAACACTACAGTAATGTAGAATCGCCGCCGGAAATCGCGTATCATCATGCGATGATGCTCATTATGGTCGTGTCCCTTATGCTCTTCGTGTCCCATACCATCCTCCTATAGCCCTCAGCCGTACAGCAACAGTATGCTCCGTCTCATTGCTGGGGGGTATCCCTAGCTTATATCGTAAAAAAAAGCCGGTTACTTGTTTAATGCTAACAAAAAAACTCAGTAAAAGCAAATAAGATAAGAAGCGACCTCCACCTTCTCCCCTGTATACCAGGTCTCGGGAGTTTCTACCGGATACTGAAAGCACATGTGATTTTGTACAGAACGTACAACCGCCGCAGGCCATTCCTACCGCAGACAGGCTGTTGTCATCACCTTTTTCAGCAAAAAGCAAATAGATAATGTTTTATCTCTTTATTTTGGCTTACAAGCGTATTATACTGTTGCCGTAGTAGGGATTTGAAGCAAACACCCATCTGCACTTTCCTTTTGCCGCGAACCAGCGATGGTGACGCTCCCGGTCACCTTGACACACCCTCCCTCAGTACTGCAGTTGCCTTTCAGCAGTCTCCTCTATCTTTCCTTAGGAGGGCAACCATGAAGCCAGAACAATTGTCCGGTTTTCCCAATTCACCAGAGCACATTCTGCATCTTTTCCACGAGTTCCAGGATCAAGATTCCAGTAACAACTTTGTATCAACTTCCTCGGTCAGGCGGATCGCGGAACATCTCGACCTATCCATAGCCCAGGTATACGGTGTTCTTTCCTTTTATCACATGTTTTCCTATCGCCCAAGGGGCAAATATGTGATTCGTTTGTGCGACTCCCTTTCCTGCCGCATTGTCGGCTCTCTCGATATATACACGTACCTTAGACGTGAACTGGGTCTACAAATCAAGAAAGTCAGTGACGACGGCTTGTTTAGTCTGGAAATTGTGAATTGCCTGGGAAGCTGCCATACTGCACCCAATATGATGATTAACGAACGGCTTATCACCAACCTCACGCTCGAAAAGGTTAAAGCTACTATCCATTCATTACAGGAGGAAGCCAGGTATGAAACCAAATAATGTTTCACTGACACGGTTCGCAATGGAGTCCCAAAACATTGAGGCCTACATGCACATGGGCGGCTACCACGGTCTGAAGATTGCATTGGATATGGATAAGAGCGATGTGGTGAAGGAAGTACAAGATTCAAAACTCCGCGGACGAGGCGGGGCAGGTTTTCCTACCGGGAAAAAATGGGCTGGTGTGCCGCCGGGCGAGGAAACCTATGTGGTCTGCAACGCTGATGAAGGTGAACCGGGTACGTTTAAAGACCGGTACATCATGGAAAACACCCCGTTTATACTGCTTGAAGGCATGACCATTGCCGCCTACGCGGTTGGGGCGGTCAAGGGTTTTATATACATTCGGGGTGAATACCCTCAGGTGACCCATACGCTGAAAAAAGCGCTTGAGCAAGCTCGTTCCCGGAACATGCTTGGGGAGAACATCCTGGGGTCAGACTTCTCTTTTGACATAGAAATAACACGAGGGGGAGGTTCGTATGTAGTCGGGGATGAAACAGCTTTGCTGAGCTCCCTCATGGGGAGACGCGGATTCCCGTGGATGAAACCACCCTACCCAACCGAGAAGGGGTTATGGGATCGGCCGACTGTGGTAAACAACGTCGAAACTTTGTCATATATACCTCTCATTCTCTCCCATGGCGCCGCTGAATTTTCAAAAATCGGCGTGGAAGGTTCCACCGGCCCGAAACTGTACAGCGTCAGCGGACACGTACATGCCCCTGGTGTCTATGAGTTCCCGATGGGGATACCTGTCGAAGATCTCCTGGAGGCTGCCGGTGGAGTACAGGGGCAATTGAAGGCTGTCCAGATTGGTGGAACCGCCGGTCCAATCTATGATACCAGTGCCCTCTCCCTGCAGCTGGACTACGATGCCATGCAGGCCGCCGGGGGTACCCTTGGTTCAGGTGCAGTAGTGGTAATGAACTCAAAGACAAATATGGCCGGGGTGCTGGATGTAAGCATGCGCTTTTTCGCTGAAGAGTCCTGCGGTCAATGTTTCCCCTGCCGTTATGGTACCAGACAACTTAACTATATGGCTCAACGTATTGCCGCCGGCACGGGAAGGCAAAACTACCTAGCACTCATGCAGGATACCGGCGAGGTAATGAAGGCCACCTCTTTCTGTCCTTTTGGTAAATCGGTGAGTATTCCACTTAATTCTTTGCTGAAGTACTTCGGCGATGAGGTAAAAGGATTTATTCAGCAGCAAGACTACACAAAGGAGGTGATTTAGCATGCTTAATCTTATCATTGACGGCAAAACCATAACAGTAGAGACTGGAACCACTATCTTAGAGGCGGCCAATAAAGCCGGTATTGATATTCCTACCCTCTGCAGGCATGAAGACATCGAACCTCTGGGAACCTGCGGGATGTGTATGGTCGAAATTGACGGAAGCCCTGATTATGTCCGCGCATGCGTCACTCAGGCTCAGGAGGGTATGCAGATTCGAACACACACCCGTGAACTGCGCCGTATAAAACGCAGATTGTTACAGCTTGTCTTGGCAGCTCATCCTGACGACTGTCTGCAGTGTATTCGGCACGGTGAGTGCGAGCTGCAAAAACTTGCCGAGAAGTTTGAAATTAGAGATCTAGAGTATGACCAGTACACACGCGGTCTCCCCATAGATTCTTCCGCTGCCGGCATTGTACGGGATATGAACAAATGTATCGGCTGCGGTCGTTGTGTAGAAGTGTGTCAAAATCTGCAGACCGTTAAGGCAATCTCGTTCTTTGGCCGGGGAGCCGATACGATCGTATCTCCGGGAGCCGAAACCAACATGGGAACAAGTGTCTGCGTAAACTGCGGTCAATGCGTGGTCTACTGCCCGGTTGGAGCTTTATACGAGCGGGAACAAATCGACGGTGTCTGGGCAGCTATCGAGGACCCCGAAATCCACGTGACTGCTCAAATAGCACCGGCAGTACGGGTTGCCCTGGGTGAGGAGTTTGGAATGGCACCCGGGGAATTGGTTATCGACAAGATTTACCAGGCCCTGAAAATGCTCGGGATTGATACTGTCTTTGACACGAACTTTTCAGCCGATCTCACCATTATGGAAGAAGGCACAGAGTTTCTGAACAGGCTCTCCCAAGGTGGACCGTTCCCGCTCATTACTTCCTGTTCACCAGGATGGATCAAATTCGGCGAAACCTACTTTCCCGATCTGATAGAAAATGTATCCTCCTGTAAATCTCCACAGCAGATGATGGGTGCTTTGATTAAAACCCACTTTTCCGAAAGCCGGGGCATCCCGCCTGAGAAGATTGTCAGTCTGTCAATTATGCCTTGTACCGCTAAAAAGTTCGAAGCAGATCGGCCTGAAATGAACGATAGCGGGTTTAAGGACGTGGATTATGTTCTCACCACCCGAGAATTAGCACGTATGATTCGACAAGCAGGCCTTAACTTCGATAAAATTGAAGGGACTACCCCCGACTCTCTCCTTTCAGCCTATTCGGGGGCAGGAACAATTTTCGGGGCCTCCGGAGGGGTAATGGAGGCAGCACTACGGACAGCCTATGAACTGCACACCGGTACACCCCTGGAGAATATTGACCTGAAGGCTGTTCGGGGTATGGAGGAGACCAAAACCGCTACCATCCCCATTGAAGGCGAAGAACTCAGGGTTGCAGTCGTCCACGGGCTTTCCAACGCCCGCGAACTCTTAAGCTATGTTCAAAAAGAACAGCAGGCTGGGAGGGTTCCCTATCATTTTATAGAGATAATGGCGTGTCGTGGAGGTTGTGTCGGAGGAGGCGGCCAACCCATCGAGAACTCCTTGTCCCAACGCAAACTGAGGAGTCAGGGTCTGTATACAGAAGATGCGGGGCTGCCGTTTAGAAAATCGCATGAAAATCCTGAGGTAGCAGCGCTCTATGAGCACTACCTCGATACACCTGGGAGTGAGAGAGCCCATCATCTGCTGCACACGCACTATAAACGACGTGATATATACGCAGTGTAGTGAAGTTGATTATCTTCTCTTTACATAGTTCCAAATTGAGGGGTCAGCCACTCTGTTGAACCATATATTTGGTCGAGATTGCCAGAAGGGCGAGTACCCTTTGGTGCGAGTTACCCATACTGGGAGAAATCATTGCTCAAGATCCTTTTGAGCATCCAGGTATGCTTCCCGGGATATTTCGCCTTTTGCGTAGCGTATATCCAGCAATCTTTTCGCTGTTTTTCCGGAAGACCCATCCGTTGCTGGTCCTGAAAGCACCACCTTAACCAGCAAGACCACGAGAACGATAAACACCAACGAAGCAATTACACCTATCCACAGAAACATCCTGTTGTTTGTTCCGGTTTTTTGAACATCATCAGGCCATTGGCTCATCCACCTTCTCATCATGAGAATTTCGCTGCGCTGGTTATTTCTGATACTCCTAGCCAGTGATGCGACTTCCTCATGCTCAGCCATTCCCCGGGAGAGGAGTTGCTGGGACAGCATTACTGCTTCCATGTGGTGAGGTATCATATCTTCTAGAAAAGCCCAATCGAGCCTCTCAGCGCTCAGGTTTTCCAAATCCCGCATCATGGGTTGATAGTCGATGTGATGGGATTTTTCAGGATACCAGGCTTCGAGCCAGGCGGCCATTTGTTCAATTTCCTCACTTTGGGTTCTGATGATATCTTCGGCAAACCTCTCCATTTCTTCACGTTCAGTGGTATCCTTCACTACCTTTGCGGCTGTAACTGCTTCCTCGTGATGCGGAATCATGTGGACGAGATATTCATATTCACTCTCAACAGAAGCACCCATTATCTCCATCATACCGGGGCCAATCCGTTGTGTGCCCCGGGTAGAGAAAAAAACTACAGATGCAATAATTAAAGACGTCACGATGATACCGCCGGTTATTATCATTATTTTTCGTTTATGGCTCATGGTATGTTACCTCCTACCTGTTGTCGATGGACTCAATCCAATCATGTAAGGGAGATTGGAGTGGCATTACAATTAATCTCCGAGGTAGTGATTCTGAAAAATAGATAAACAAATTTCGAGAATGGTTACCCGGAGCAATAATTACTACCTTACATGTAGGATATCATAGTTCAAAACATGCATCACCAGGCGACGCCGGTGAAACAACTCCATCAGCGTCGAGAACTGTGGAACATTCTCCCCCTTCCTTTCTCCTTAATTTTCATTTTAGGCATGCACTTCAATTTACGTACGCGGACAAGTCGTAAATATCTGGACAAGTTGGGGTTGTCATGGTACCATCATTATCGATTATCGACGAAGGCCTGTTTTCCAATGGTCAAGGATAATATCATTATTTAACGTATTACTAGAACAGAGAAAATATTTAACAGAGGTCATTATGGAAACTATTCATGCATCTATTGAACAGACAATTCGTGACGCAGTTGGTGCCGCCCAGCAGGACCAGCGGTCGGATTCGGTAGCGACAGCGATTAATTCAATTCATCCCGGTGAACTGGATGTCTTTTTTCACGCTGGGCTTGATTCAGATACAACAACCAAACCGGCTACCACCGGACTGCCTGCTTCCCCGGGTGCTGCTTCGGGTGAGGTCGTATCAGACTCAACTCGTGCGGTAGCTTTGGCTGACGAGGGACGATCAGTAATTCTAGTGAAATCCGAAACAAACAACGATGACGTGTTGGGCATGCAGTCAGCACAGGGAATTCTTACCGCGAGAGGCGGACTGGGATCTCATGCTGCCATTGTTGCCCGCGGATGGGGCAAACCGGCGGTTGTCGGAGCCACCGACGTACACGTTGTTGATGGTGGAATAGAAATTGATGGCACCCCTGTAAGCGAAGGCGACTATATAACCATTAACGGCAGCACTGGGGCCGTCTATATAGGTAAACTTGAGGTGTCATCACATGAGCCTCCACCAGAGCTGAAGCAACTGCTTCTCTGGGCCGATCAGGTCGGGAAGTCCGGCGGGGTTGAGGTTCGAGCTAATGCAGACACTCAAGAAGACGCGACAATGGCCCGCACATTAGGGGCAAAAGGTATTGGTCTGTGTAGAACAGAGCATATGTTCTTATCACCTGAACGCCTTCCTATGATGCGCCGCTTCATATTGAGCGAATCGGCCGATGATGAACAAGAAAGTTTACAACAACTTGAAACAGCCCAGGTTGCTGATTTCGAGACAGTGTTAGAGGCCATGGACGGGCTGCCGGTGAAGGTTCGTCTGCTCGACCCCCCACTGCATGAATTTCTACCAGATATACTGGAGCTCACCGCCAAAGAGGCCAAAGGCTCGCTGAATGACTATGAGGAAAAAGAGCTGACCGCGGTGAGGCGGCTGCACGAAACCAACCCCATGATCGGCACCAGAGGGGTTCGGTTGGGCATGATGCGTACCGGTCTGTACGAGATGCAGGTTCGCGCATTGGCTGCCGCGGCTGCCAACCTGATTCAGAAGGGCAAACAACCAAAGATAGAGATCATGATACCCCTGGTAGTTGATGAACGTGAACTGGAAATAGCAAGACAATGGGTAGTCGATGCACTGAATGAGTCGGGGCACCCTGAGTTGGCCGGTGATGCCATTTCAATCGGGGCGATGATCGAAACACCACGAGCCGCTTTAGTAGCTGGCGCTCTAACAAAACACGCTGATTTTTTCTCTTTCGGTACCAATGACTTAACCCAAATGACGTTTGCCTTCAGCCGTGATGACGTTGAAACCCGAATGATTCCCGCTTATCAGAAGCAGGGAATTCTCAAAGAGAACCCCTTCGTGGCCTTAGATCATGATGGGGTCGGCGCTCTGGTAGAAATGGGCTGCAAATCCGCCCGCGAAGCCAAATCATCGATCGATCTTGGGGTGTGCGGCGAACATGCAGGCCATCCTGATTCGGTGGACTTCTTTGTTCGGGCTGGAGTAGACCAGGTAAGCTGTTCTCCGTTTCGAGTTCCGCTGAGTCGTTTGGCTGTAGCACAGTCTTTACTGACCTCCGGTCGCGTATCGGCTGAGGACGTACCTTTTACCTTTGAAGATTATGAAGCCCCGGCAGCCGACTCTGACTCCGGTTCTTCATCCTCAGAACAGTCCGGCGAGCAGGCTGCAGACGAGAATGCGCTGGATGTCGACGAAGATCTCGTACTGTATGTGATTCGGGTTCGAGGCTACATCACCCCCGATGGCTTAATGGACAGCTTGGGTGTGATTCCCACCGAGATAATGGAAAACCTCGTAGAGAAGGGTTATCTGAACCATATGGAAGCCCGGGACATGTATATACTTACCCCGGAAGGGTCCGAAGAACAACAGCGCCGCCTCGAGGCGTCTGCTGATCCGGAACTGGCAAAAGCGCTTGCTCCTGGCTACAAAAAGTTCTTGGAACTTAACACTGAGTTTAAGGAACTGTGCAGCAAATGGCAGATGAAGGACGGTGCTGCCAATGATCATAGTGATCCTGAGTATGATAAGATTCAGATTGATGCCCTGTCCTCACTTGCTGAACGGGCTGAACCTGTCATTGCAGAGATGGCCGAGGTGCTCCCCCGTCTGGCCCGTTATAACAGCCGCCTGCAGGCTGCCGTTAAGCGGGTTATCGCCGGAGAGACCAAGATGTTCACCGGTGTAATGTGTGGATCCTTTCACGATATATGGATGGAGATGCACGAAGACCTCATGCTGATGCAGAACATCAATCGTGCCGAAGAGGGCAGCTTCTAAGCAGTGTCTTCATAGGTTAAGGTTATAAGAAAGAAGGCCGTTGCACTAAACTAATAAGGTGCAGCGGCCTTTTCATATACCGGGGGAACTAGCGTTCAAGGAAGCAGACTGCTCAGAAAACAGGGGGAGCTTTCTTGTTTTTACAATTTCAAAAATTTTATATTATCTGCATCCTAAAGATTCTTTTTAAGATACATCATATCTACAAGTTGCATGTCACCATCGAAAATAGGGTGGTCGTAATTATCTGTAAAAAAATTCTTTACTCGATGTGACTTTTTAAACCCACAACTTTCATAAAACGATAAGATTGTCGGCACTTCGCCTGTTCCTACAAGCATTGTCTTGTAGTCGTTTTTGTAGAAATCAAAAATGAATTGTATCAATGCTCTGCCGTAGCCTTTGCCTTGATATTTCTCGTATGTTGCTATGTTTTTTAACTCGCAGGTCTCGGTATTAATCGGCACTACAACGCAAACACTTTTTAAATCATCATCATATAGAGCAAACAAGTCCCCACTCGGCAAATACTTGTCAATCATATTTTCCTGCTCGTCTGCCAACAACAACAGATCAAGGAACCGTTTCTTATGTTCGATGATTTTTTCTATTCTCACCATAACTTTGTGGCTTCCTAATATGTCAAGTTCTAGTATCAGTCATTTTTCCGTTGTATCGTTTTGCATTATCGCTACCATTTCGCAAGTATACGTTGTACCAGATTGCGGGATTCATGTCTGCCGAAACGCACCGCCAAAATGAAGGACAGAATGTTTCATAATCCGAATACCCCACTTTTAACTATACTGCTAGCGACTTTGCCTCTTTCATAATCAACATATTATATGTTCTTCTGTCCATTCGCTATGGTGCTAGCTAGTTTTCTTATTATAATCTCTATTCTCTTATT
>JBNJDX010000024.1:0-27483 GCA_051745285.1 Spirochaetota bacterium | reverse complement strand
CAAGGAGAATACTGCACACTGTTCCACTTGACTCCTGCGTAGCAGATACCCAGGGTGCTATAGGATACAACCTTCAGATGGCCCTCTACAATGAATGCGTTCAGGCAGGATTAAGCCGCTTAGCTACCACAGTCGTTACCCAGGTCGAAGTTGACCGTAATGATCCCTCCTTTCAGAATCCGGCAAAACCCATTGGGTCGTTTATGACAAAAGAGGATGCCCAATTTCACCAGCAGACCGACGGATGGGATATCGTTGAGGATTCAGGGCGCGGCTACCGCCGGGTTGTTCCCTCTCCGGTCCCGAAACGTATCATAGAGCTCGAAACAATACGGGCACTGGTGGAGCGCGGTATTATTGTCATTGCAGCCGGCGGCGGAGGAATACCCGTCGCTGTCGATGAGCAGGGCTGCCTTTCCGGGATGGAGGCCGTTATTGACAAAGATCTGGCAGCTTCTCTCATGGCGCGAGAGCTTGAAGCAGACCTCTTTGTGATTTCGACTGCAGTAGACCAGGTTTGCCTGCACTTCGGTACTGAACAACAGCAGGCTCTGGGAACCGTTAGCTGTAAAGAGGTGCTCACCTATATACAGGAGGGGCATTTTGCTCCCGGGAGCATGCTTCCCAAGATGCAGGCTGTAACAGAATTTATTCAATATACTGGAAATGAGGGGATTGTAACTTCTCCGGCCAATTTATACGATGCGGTCACCTACCGGAAGGGAACGCACATCTGTTCGTGAGCTTCGATACTGTACAAACAGGTGCAGCTCTACTACACTAAACAGTGAAGAGACCCTACGAAGCAGGAGGTGTACCGGGTATGAAAAAGCGACGTCCGGACCTTTTTATCAGCGAGGCAGTCGACCAGAGTCTTGGTGTACTCAACCAAGTATACGGCGAGCAGCAAATAGCGATGGCGGCCCTGTACGGCAGCGCTGCCAAAGGTAATTTTGTTGCGGAAGTCTCTGATGTAAACATGTTTGTGGTGATTAAGGAAGAATCACCTGAAAAACTCATTCAGGCATCAGAGGCCTTTGGCGGTCTGCTTGAACAGTATCAGATACAGCTTGTGATTATGACCGAGCAGGAGCTCCGTGAGTCTGCAGATGTATATCCACTTGAGCATCTTGAAATCCGTGAAACCATGCAACTGCTTGCCGGAGAAAATCTGCTTGTTCCTCTGCTCATTGACAGGAGAAATTTCCGCTATCAGATTGAACAACGTCTCCGTGGTGGAATAACAACCCTTCGCCAGCTCATATTACTCTCAGGGGGTAGAAAGAAACCGGTTCTACAGCAGTTCCTTATCTGGTGCGGCAAACAGGATACCCTGCTTCGTGCTCTGATACGGTTAAAGGATGAGCAGCAGCTGAGTAATGCAGGGAGCGAAGCCGGTCCGAGGGTCGCCCAGATTGCCGCTCAGATGTTCGGTGTTGACGAGGCTACCTTGGGGCTAGTCTATGAGCTTCGTGAGTCGCCGAAACAGACAGAAATAACCCGAGGGGAAATAGCCCAGCTGCTGATGGTGTATGAACAACTTGCCCATCAAGTGAACGAACTATAGAAGGAGAGAGTACTTGAGTTTTTCTGCTGCGGACCCGCCTAGGTGGTTTAGGCTGCTCGTTTATATGGCTCTGATAGTACTTGTGGCGGGAATGGCCTTTGTGGTTATGCGTAATGGACTTATCCGTCAGCATGAGCGGGTAGAGCAGGCTCGCTCTGAGTTGATAGACAAGGCTAGTAGAAAGCTCACAATCACTAAAGAGACTGCTGATACACTTGCTCAATACAGCTCTTTAGGCGAGTATGAGGCTGGAATTGGTTCTGTAGTAAACAGAGCGAAAGAAAACAGCAGCTCCATGGATCGTTACGCCGAGCACTATTGTGAGGCTGACCGGTTAGTCAATGAGCTGATCGTAGCAGCTGTCAGGGCGTTGGGGTCCCAGGAGTTTGCAGAAGCGGCAGGCTCCCGGGCGGCAGAGCTCTCAGGCTTGGATGATGAACTCTCACAGATCGTTGAGCACTATAACTCAACAGTCCGGCGATATAACAGCATGTTGAAATCACTGGTGTATCTGCCGGCAGCACACCTGCTTGCGTTGACTGAAGAGCCCCTGTTCACCTGTCGGCAAGCCTTTATGAATGAGTATTAACTGGGATCGGGAGAATACGATATGAAAAAGAATCTGTTGTTAGCAATCGTAGCACTGGGCGTGCTGCTGAGCTCGAGCTGTACCACTTATTCGCTGTATGTAGAGCCTGAAATAGCCCGGGATATGACCTTTTATCAGGTTGCCCAGCGTGATCGGGACCGGATTGTTGAATTTGGAGGATGGACAAGTCGCCTTCACAAGGGCTTCGGGTTCGGATTGGGGCTTTCCCACGTGGTTGAGTTTTCGGGGAAACAGCGTGATTTTTCCTATACACTGCTTCAGGATAGTAGGGAAGTAGCCCAGGTGGATGGCGAGTATGAGTATAAAAAAGCTCAGGGGACGCTTTTTGACGGATTTCTCTCGGTTGAGGCAACCTTTTCTAATAATCTCACAGGAACAGCTACTTTTAACCAGGGAGAGCGGTTATGCAATTTCGACCTCTCACTTAAGGAGGAGCGGCGGCATGGTGAATCAGTCGGGACAGTAACCTGCGGGGGCTCTGCATACGACATCACTGCTCGAACGCGGCTGCTCAGTGAAGGTGGTTCAATTCGCAGCAGGGATCATGCTCAAGGGTTCTCCCTGTGGGAAAAAGATCAGCTTATCATGATTACCAGTGTATACGGCAGAGATCCCTATGTCGCCTTGAAAACAGGCCTTCCCGAGCAGACACGGCAGGTTGCAGCAGCTACTGCCGCTCTATTGTATTATCGCACTCTGATCGATTTCTAGGGGTCTCAAGGCGTGAGACTTTTCTGAAAAAGGTGACAGATGCTGTCGATAAGCTCTTCGGGATTGTTGCACCGAGTGTTTGGAAAGAAGAGTTTGAGTCGTTCCCAGTAGTAGTTGGAAGCAAAGGAGAACTGAAGCATTACCGCCGTGTTGTCCAGGCTGAAGGCAAGTACCTGTTCGTCAATCTCCGGCCGGATTTCCCCTCGCTCCTTTGCCTGCCGAATGAGGTCACGGTAGACTTCTGTACTGATTTTTTCCATCGTGGTGGAGAGTTGACTGGCCAAGTGAGCCAGCCCCTCGGTGGATAGTTCAAGATATATTTGATTCATCTCCGGATACTGTCGGGCGTAGCTCACCGATTCTTCCAGGAGCAGGTGCATTTTATCAAAGAACGTACCGCTTTTTTGAACAACCTGATCAAGTGCTTCCTGCAATAGGAGTCTCCCACCGTCTATGATGGTGAGGAACAAAGCTTCCTTCGACGGGAAATAGCTGTACATTGAGCCTATACTTATTCCAGCCTGCTTTGCGATCGTATTGATGCTGGCTGCACTGTAGCCCCTGCGGGCAAATTCACTTTGGGCAGCCTTAAGTACAGTATTCTGCTTCTCCTCGGATATGTTATGAAACGTGGTGCTGGGGAAGCGACTTTGGTACATCATAGGCTGTTATGCGCTTTCAAACTGCCCTTTGTTCAGCAGGACAAGGGAACAATTCTGAACGACATGTATGCCTTTGGACTCGAAGTAAGATTTAAGGTCCTCTGATTCGGTTCCCGGGTTCATGATGAGCCGTTTTGGCTGCTTTGCTACAACCTCATCCTTCATCTTTGAGAGTATCGTAGGGTTGACGTAGACTGTGACAGTGTCGATTGGCTCAGGCACATCACTGATGGAGGCGTAGGTCTTTTCGCCTAGAATCTCCTGATCCTTGATTGAAATGGGTAACGGGGTATGATCGTGCTCTTTGAGCAGTTTGACAACTTTATAGGAGTATCGTTCAGGCTTTGAACTTGCTCCGATGACTGCGACTCGTTCGTTTGCACTCATGGTATTGCTCTCCTTGAATCATGAATATGTTTTCAACTTCCTTGCAGCGTAAATACCGAGGCCAATGGCTATCGGCGAAATAACCGCCATAGAAAGATGATTGTGTTGAGAAATAATAGTGATAAATGTAAGAAAAAGCAACAGAAGACTTAAAAAACACACTAATACCCAGCCCCAGCTAATAATTTTCTGAGCAGAAGGTCGTTTCAGAAGCAGTAATATCCCTCCAAAAGCAATAAGGAAAAACAGCGGATTAGCTAGCATAATATTGCTGTTTCCGTAGGTCACATCGTGGTCAGTCATACTCATCATGAACAAGAGTATACTTCCCAGAATCCCCAGCGTGATCCCGGTGGCAACGTTATACAAGCCAAAAAGAACCCGGAAACGGTTGTTCGTATTCAGCTGCCACCATAGAACAAGCCCTCCTGCCATCCAGACCAGTCCTACTGCCAACCACCACAGCCAGTGAGCCTGCCATGGTTGTGAGGGTTGTGCTTTAACAGTATCAGGGGTAACAACCTGCTGTTCGCCCGCTAGGGATTGGGAGGAACCGTTACTTTTGGTATAACTGAATTCTTCTACCGCCTGCTGGAGCACATCAGGTAAAAACATGGCCTCCCAGAGTGTTACCGGCCTGTCTATGACGCTGCTTTGCAGAAAATTCAGCAGAAAATCCATCACCGGTCGGGACCCGGTATATCTACGGATATGCTCACGATAGCTTAAAGATGAGTCTTGAGCGTTTGCCCAGCTAAACAGCTGACCGTCAAGGGTGTGATCCAGAGCGTCCCGTATACGGGTAGAACAATTATCGTAGTAATGGTGATACAGGTAGGTGCTGTGTTCCGGTTGGATATTGGTAAGCAGATAGCTGTAGAGAGCAAAGCGTTTCTCAGGTGGAAGATTCAGTGTAGTTATCTGCGCTTTGCGTCCATTTTCGACTGCTGTATTGATGCTTCTCTCGGCGTTAGAGGTTACCACGCGAAAGTAGAGACGCCCCATGGCAAAATTTGTATAAAAATCTTCCTGGTTAAAATCAAACACTCCGTAGTCGAAGACCAGAGAGCGGTCAGTATACTCATCCTCAATGATGAGTGATATATGGCCGAACCAGGAGTAGAGTTGACTGCCGGGACTGAGTGTCAGCAGTTTGACACTCAGCAGTTCTCCTCGCTTGGCAGCGTACTCTGGAAGTTCCGTGGGGAATGCAGGCCTAGCCCCGGCAGTGCCTAGCTGCAGCAGAAGAGTTAAGAGTACCAAAAAGAGCGTTTTTCGATTCATATAAGCATCCTACCATGTTATGGGGGATACATCTATATGTTGTATTTCAATTAAGATTTTGATAGGATAGCCCCAATCTGCCTCTGTGGAGGTTCAATGATCAGGATGGTGTACCCATGAAAGCTGTAACGTTGCCAAAGGCCTACGATCCAAAAGCGTTTGAAGATCGCCTGTACCAGCAGTGGAAGGAACAGGGTCTTTTCAAGCCCCGTCAGGGTGATTCACAGAAGGACCCCTTCGTTATTGTCATCCCTCCTCCTAATGTGACTGGTGTTCTCCACATGGGGCATGGGCTGAACAATCTTCTGCAGGATATCCTGATTCGTTACAACAGAATGCTCGGGAGGCCCACGCTCTGGGTTCCCGGAACCGACCACGCCGGTATCGCAACCCAGAATGTGGTTGAAAAGCAGCTCAAAGCTCGCGGAACCTCCCGCAGGGATATCGGAAGACAGGCGTTTCTCGAAGAGACCTGGAAGGTGACAGATAACCACCACAAGACAATAACACGTCAATTAGAGAAGATTGGTGCTTCCTGTGACTGGAGCCGTGAGCGGTTTACCCTGGATGAGGGGCTGTCCAAAGCGGTACGGGAAGTCTTTGTTTCACTGTATGAAAAAGGGTTGATCTACCAGGGAAACTATCTCATCAACTGGTGTTCCTCCTGCGGTACAGCCCTTTCTGACGACGAGGTTGAACACAAAGAGATATCCGGATATATGTACACCTTCGAATATCCTCTCTCAGACGGCTCCGGGACAATCAGAATTGCAACAACACGGCCGGAAACCATGCTTGGGGATACGGCGGTTGCTGTTCATCCCGAGGACGACCGGTATCAACACCTCGTCGGCAAGACGGTAACTCTTCCGATAGTTGAGAGGGAAATACCAATAATTGCCGATGATTATGTTGCTATGGAATTCGGAACCGGTATGGTGAAAGTTACTCCTGCCCATGATCCAAATGACTGGGAAATGGGGAACAGGCATAATCTGGAGCGTATCAATATTCTGAGTGCCGATGGGACGCTAAACGACCAGGTCCCCGGGAAATTCAGCGGTAAGACAACAACAGAGGCCAGAAAGCTCGTCGTTGAGGAGTTTGAAAAGCTCGGTCTGTTTATCGGTCAGAAAGAACACGTTCATCAAGTCGGCCACTGCTATCGTTGTGATACGGTCATCGAACCGTATCTTTCAGATCAGTGGTTTGTACGCATGCAGTCCCTTGCCGATAAAGCCCTGAAAGCCTGGGAGAACAAGGAAATTGTTTTCTACCCCAAGAAATGGGAGAATACCTATACCCACTGGTTGAAGAACATCAGAGACTGGTGTATCAGTCGTCAGCTGTGGTGGGGACACCGCATACCGGTGTGGTACTGCAGTGACTGCGGTGCAACTATGGTAGTGCGTGAAGATCCAGCAGTGTGCAATTCATGCGGCAGCTCCCATATACGGCAGGATGAGGATGTGCTTGACACCTGGTTCTCTTCCTGGCTGTGGCCATTTTCCACCTTGGGATGGCCGGAGAAAACAGACGACTTAGCTACCTTTTTCCCGACTTCTACGTTGGTTACTGCATACGATATTATCTTTTTCTGGGTTGCCAGAATGATCATGGCCAGTATTGAATTTATGGGAGAAGTCCCATTTCGTGATATCTATATTACCGGCCTTGTGCGCGATATTCATGGCCGGAAAATGTCTAAGTCGCTTGGAAACGGTATTGATCCGGTGGAAGTGGTAGACAACTACGGTGCAGACGCTATGAAGTTCACCCTGAGCTTTATGGCTGCCAAGGGGCAGGATATTCCGATAGATATGGAATCGTTTAAGTTTGGCTCCAAATTTGCGAATAAGATTTGGAATGCAACCAGGTACGTCCTGATGAATATCGAAGGTGCACAGGTACTACCCGCCGGGGAGATATCGTACACCGTTGCCGACAGGTGGATTTACCACCGTCTCAATCAGGCGGCCGCTTCGGTAGAGAAGGCTATGGAGCTCTACCGCTTCAATGACGCTACACAAGCTGTATACGATTTTTTCTGGAATGATTTCTGTGACTGGTATCTTGAAGCTTCAAAAGCATCGCTTTACAGCAACAGTACAGACGAGAAGAATAGAGCTGTTACGCTTCTGCTCGACCTGCTGGATGCCGCGATGCGGCTGCTGCACCCGTTTGTATCGTTTGTTACCGAGGAGTTGTATCAGCAGCTGCCTCAGACAACCGGCTATCTCATTGCTGCTTCGTACCCGCAGTACTCTACCGAGTGGGACGACCAGGCGGCCGCCACCAACTTTTCATTACTTCAGGAAGTCGTACGCGGGGTGAGAACCCTTCGAAGTGAATTTGCTATACCACCGGAGAAGAGGGTAGCTGTGGTGATCAAGCTTGAACGTGACGATGAGGCTGCAGAGTATCTTGCTGAGCAGACTGAACTGATTCGGCAGTTTGTGCATGCATCAACAGTGACTGTCGGCGACCACACAGAGAACCTCGAAGGAAGCGTCCCTGTTGCCGGTAACGGGTTTGAAGCTTTTGTCTTTATCCGAGATGCCATTGATGTTCCCGCTGAGATTCAAAAACTCAAGAAAGAACAGGGTAAACTGCTTAAGCAGAAAGACGCAGTGGAGAAGAAACTGGGCAATGAGCAGTTTCTTTCGAATGCTCCTGCAGCAGTTATTTCAAAAGAACAGGGTAAGCGCCAGGAATTCTCCGATATGCTGGCAAAAATCGAGCGTCATCTGTCGCTGCTTGGATCTGAGGATTAGGTATTAGCCGGATGTGTGTGTACGTGCGAGAGAAGCCTGACCAGAGCTACGATGTATTCTCTAAGAAACACCGAGCAACCTCGTGAAACACCTCTTGTGATATTCTAGGGTGGTTGTAACCAGATTGTCAGAAAAAAAAGGCTGTCTCAGTAAAAGACTGGGACAGCTCTCATATGCAGCAAAGGTGAACTACAACTCGTTCTTTTTGTCCTGAATTTCTTTGCGGCGTTCTTTTGCAAGTTTGCCAAGTTCTCCAAGCGCCTTTCTCGCACGTGCAGCTGAAGCCTTTACTCCCTTTTCTTCAAACTTTTGACTTTCTGAAATATACGTTTCATACTCAGCAATAATTTGTTCATGCAATCCCATAGAAATCCCCCTTAGTGGTGTTAGTGTTAGCAGAGAATGCCATAATAACTACATGGTTAAAGATAATTATCACAAGAAACACGAATTAAAAGCAGACTAAAGCTTTTCCCCACGTGTCCGCACTCTCTCTATAGGGGAAATTATAGCTTAGAATTGGTAAAAGGTATATCTTTTTTCGAAAAAATTTCAGGATACCGGGTTTTTTGAGGCCTGATAGACAAACTCAGGGCCAATCTGGAGTGTATCTGGAGTGAATCATTGCTATTGTTGTTTTTTTGTATTACAACGTAAAGGTACGCTCATCCATATCGGAATCGAATGATGAGACCATATCTAAGAAGAGGAGTATTATGAGTAAATCTGCAGTACAAGCCTATATCGAGAAAGTTGGAACTGGCAGCCTGGATACCGGCTGTCTGAACTATATTACTAGTCTGGAACAGACGGCTGCCGTTGCTCCGGAGGTAGCCAGCGCAATTGTGCAGGAACTTTCAGATCAGCGGACAAACCTTAAGCTGATTGCCAGTGAAAATTACACCTCTCTGTCAACTCAAGCTTCGATGGGAAATCTGCTTACTGACAAGTATGCTGAAGGGTTCCCCTATCATCGCTTTTATGCAGGCTGTGACAATGTTGATGCGATTGAATACTTTGCATCAGAACAAGCCTGCAAACTCTTTGGGGCCGATCATGCCTATGTGCAGCCTCACAGCGGGGCGGATGCCAACTTGGTTGCCTACTGGGCTGTGCTCTCTGCCCGTATTGAAGGACCAATGCTCGAAGAGCTGGGCGAGACAAACCCTGCCAAGCTCAGCAGACAGCAGTGGGATGAGGTCAGAAACAAACTTGGAAACCAGCGTCTGTTGGGAATGGACTATTACTCCGGAGGTCACCTGACGCACGGGTATCGTCACAATGTTTCAGCACAGATGTTTGATGCCTACTCATACAGCGTCAGTCGTGAGACAGGGCTGCTTGACTATGACGAGATTGAAGCGCTGGCTCAGGAAATTCGTCCTCTCATCCTTCTTGCCGGTTACAGCGCATATCCCCGAAAGATTGATTTCAGCCGTATGCGGGACATCGCCGATGCTGTTGGCGCGGTTCTCATGGTCGACATGGCCCATTTTGCCGGTTTAGTTGCCGGTGGACAAATGTCGGGCATCTATAACCCGGTTGCCTATGCTGATATTGTCACGACAACCACCCACAAAACACTTCGAGGTCCTCGAGGCGGTATGGTGTTGTGTACTGACGAGTATGCCGATGCTGTAGACAAGGGATGCCCCATGGTCCTTGGGGGACCACTACCGCATGTAATGGGAGCAAAAGCAGTTTGTTTCACGGAGGCGCTCAGGCCAGAGTTCAGTGAATATGCGACCCGGATAGTGCAAAACTCTCAAGCTTTGGCGCAGGCCTGTATAGATGAGGGGATCACCGTTGCCACTGGTGGAAGTGATAATCATTTGATGCTCTTGGATGTGCGTGGCTTTGGAATAAACGGCAGACAGGCAGAGAGCGTGCTTCGGGAGTGTGGATTCACCCTTAACCGTAATGCGTTGCCTTTCGATCCGAACGGCCCCTGGTACACCAGCGGCCTGCGTATCGGTACCCCGGCGGTAACCACTCTTGGAATGGGTGAGTCCGAGATGAAAGAGATAGCCTCGATCATTGCAGCGGTATTGGGAGCAACAAGCCCGAGAACCCTGACAAAAGGGAAAAATGCCGGCAAACCCAGCAAGGCAAAGTATGTAATAGATTCTCAGGTAGTTAAGGAAGCCCAAGGGCGGATTTCAAGCTTGCTTGCACGGTTTCCTGTCTATCCAAACCTTGATCTGGATTTTTTACAGAATCACTTTTCGCTATAGGGAGTGTTTAGAAAGGAGGGGAAAATGAATACACGTCTGGTAGGAATCCTAACGATTCTTCTTGTTTGTGTTCTAGGTACAGTGACAGCGGCTGAGGGACAATTTCTTGAGGAGGCTGACGCACTGTATGAGGCAGAAGAGTATAAGAGGGGGCTTTCACTGTTGGAAGGCCGCATTGATGATATCACTGACAAACAGCTAAAAGCCCAGACTTACTGGCGAATGGCACGTTTTACGCTGTTTATCGGCGATGATATGAAACAGGAAGGGGCTTCCAAAGGAGCTTTGCTGGATACATATTCAGAGGGGATCAAATATGCAGAAAAAGCTGTTGATCTCCAGCCCTCGGCTGATGCCTACTACTGGCGTTCTTCAAATACTGGTCGCTGGGGAGAGACAAAGGGAATATTAAATTCCTTGAGTAAGGCAAAACCGATGCACGCGGACCTGGAGAGAGTCGTTGGCTTTGATTCAAGTTATGCAGATGCCTGGTTTGTATTTGGAAAGCTCTATTATCTCCTTCCGGGAGGATTCATCTCCTTTGGTAACACCGATTATGCAGTCTCGTATGCGCGTCGCGCGATTGAAGTATACCAGGAGGATGATCTAAAAATCTCCTATTATAAAAGCTTAGCTGAAATTCTCTATGATCGTGATTGGAGCCGTAATAAACGGCGAAAAGAGTACCCCGGAATAGAGAAGGACTTCAGCAATGCAAAAACACTCATGGAACAGATGAGAAATTATGAAGGATTTCTCGCCAAACACAACTATAAACCCGGGTATGCTCCCCGTTCACTCTCGCAGATGTCTGACCGGGAAGAAGCCCGAGCTATAGTGGAGTGGGTTACCCGAGAATATGAGGCCATTGCATCACCGACCCGGGGAGAACGACAAAATATGCAGGAATTGCGCGACATGGTAGAAGAAGAGTGGGACTAAGTAGCACCACGGCCACGTTCGTACAGTTCACTGAAAGGAATAGACATGGCAGATAGTGAGATTGGATCTGATAAGATAGCCGTTTTAATTGATGCGGAAAATGCGCAGCCCTCCATCGTAGATGGACTTATGGTTGAGATCGCGAAGTATGGGATTGCCCATGTGAAACGGATTTACGGAGACTGGACCTTGCCCGATATGAGGGGATGGAAGGAGGTGCTGCTGCAGTATTCTATACAGCCTATTCAGCAATTTCGTTACACAATGGGCAAGAATGCAACCGACAGTGCCTTGATCATCGACGCGATGGATCTGTTGTACACGGCTAACTTTGATGCGTTTTGCATCGTTTCCAGTGATAGTGATTTTACAAAACTAGCTTCTCGTATTCGTGAACAGGGAGTTTCAGCCTACGGGTTTGGTGAGAAGAAGACCCCCGAGGCCTTTGTATCAGCCTGCGACAAATTCATATTCACGGAAGTTTTGAGATACAAAGATGAAGATGAGAATGTTCGCATCAAAAAACGCACCAGTACTGACTTGAAGCAGGACACCCGCCTGGTTATGTTGCTTCGCAATGCGGTGGATGCCTCCTCTGACGAGGAAGGCTGGGCTCATTTGGCTGCCGTCGGTAGTAATATCGCAAAACAGTCTCCTGAATTTGATCCGAGAAATTACGGATACAAAAAACTCAGGGAGCTTGTAGAGGCCTCTCGTCTGTTTGAGATTGATGAACGGCTTATCGGTCAGGGACCATCAAAGGCAATATTTCTCCGGGATAAACGCAAAAAATAGAGGAAGGGGCTGCAAGGGCCCCTCCTCTAGTAGTAGTGTAGGTTTTATCTGAACAGCTCGGTGATCTCTCGTTTGTACTGTTCGTTTATGACATGGCGTTTAATCTCCTGCTTTGCAGAGAGCTCTTTTCCAACCTGGAACTGGGCACGAATCAGTTTAAAGCGCACGATGTGCTCAAAGACTTTAAACCCGTTCTTTGTGCTGATAAGGTCATTTACCTCAGAGTTGATCAGTTCAACTGTCTCAGGCATCTCCAGTAAATCTGAACGGGAGGTGTAGAGAATGCCACTGTTTTTCATGTAGAGCTCAATTTGTTTCGTATCCGGAACAATGAGTGCAGCGAGGTATTTTTTATCCTGACCCAGTACAATTGCCTGTTCGATGAACTCCGATTCACGCAGTTTGGCCTCAATGGGAACAGGTTCAATGTTTTCACCCCCGGAGAGAACAATCGTATCCTTAGCCCTCCCGCACACGGCGTATTCACCAGTGTAGGTCCACATACCCAAATCGCCGGTATTCAGCCAGCCCTGATCATCTATAATCTGTTTAGTCAGATCTTCACGTCGATAGTAGCCCTGCATAACCTGCGGGCCTCTGGCGTAGATTACGCCTTTGTGCCCCGGCTTTGCCTCCGTGCCCTGCTCTGTAACAATTTTGATCTCTGTCTCAGGTAGCGGGGCTACAGTTTTCGGGACTTGCCGCCTCATCGGCCGTATTCCAATCACCGGAGCCGTTTCCGTTAGACCGTACCCGTCAAGGAGCGTGATGCCGATTGCCTTGAAAAACACATCGACAGATTTTGGCAGCGAACCGCCACCGGAGACGCCAGCCTTGAACCGTTTACCAAATTTGGACTTTATGGCCTTAAAAACCAGAACGGAACCGAGTGCATTGAAGGGGGCAAGCAATAACCAAGGGATAAACCCGATCAGGATATCCAGCGGGTACCAGCGTCGCTTGAACTGCGGCATAAGGTTTTTCACCATATTGCTCGCCCAGGCATGAGAGCTTCCCACCCAGACAAAAAACCGGAATAGCGCGCGGGCAACTGCCTTTTTCTTTTTTACGTTTTTATACACCCCGTCTTTGACCGTTTCCCAAATTCGCGGGACTGAACCCATCCAGCTCGGTTCGACCTGCTGCAGATCCTGAAGTAAAATCTTACCAATAGGCTTTGAGTACGCAATCGTAGAAGCAGTTCCCAGGGCAACATACTGGAGTACTCGCTCGAAGGAGTGCCATACCGGCAAAACAGAGAGCCAGCGGTCTCCCGGTTCAATATCCACAACTTTTTTTACCTGTTCAAGTTGGAACAGAAAATTTGTATGCGACAGCATGACGCCCTTGGGTTCTCCGGTGGTCCCGGAGGTGAAAATGATGGTGGCAGTATCGTCTGCACTGCCGGCCTCAATTTCCTGGAGAATCTGGGAGTCGCCTTCCTCTTTGATGATGGCGGAACCGCTGTCGAATACCTCGGAGAAGGTGTGGAGTCGAATGCCGTATGTGGTTTTCTGCTGCTTCTCGTATTGTTGATCAAGAATAACGATATCCTTGAGCTCGGGGAGCTTTTCATGGAGAGCAGCAACCTTTTCAAGCTGTTCTGCATTTTCAACCATGCACGTCCGGCAGCCGGCAAAACTGAGGATATAGGCAAGTTCCTGCGGCATGGCGTCCCTGCCTCGCGGGACATCAATAGCTCCTAACGAGAGCAGAGAGAGATCTGTTATCAGCCACTCCTTACGATTGTCTGAAATCAGACCCACATGGTCCTTCCGTTCTACCCCCAGTTCTCGAAGGCCGGCCGCAAAGCACAAGACCTCCTGGTACAGTTGTGAGTACGTTGTCGGCATATAACGGCCGCGTGCGTCCTTTGACAGGGTTGCTTCCGTATCGGGGTATTGTTTCTGTATCTGCTGCAGCAGTTTCGGTATACTACTCATGGTATTCTCCTCTTATACGTTTAATATTACACAGAAACTTCATTGTGTCAAAATAAAAGCAGCAATTTGGATACATTTTTACAAAGAAACCCGGTAGAAAGATACACGTATTTCTGTGCAAGGTCATTTTTAACAGGACTCCTTGGGAATAGAAGAGTGCAACTAGGTTTCTTGCAATACCATAGCCTGGCGTTTTAACTCGTACAGCAGCAGAATCCTCGAAGCAAGGCCTGTCAGTGAATAGCTTAAGAAAATCCCGATAAATACCCCGGTTGTCCCTAGCAGCATTGATCCTAACAGGCCCAGCGGTATGGTAAGGGCAAACATCTGCAGGAGGCTCAATGAGGCCGCCTTAACAGGTTGTTTGAGTACATTAAGACCGGCCGAAACAATGATGTAAATGCCTTGCAGCCCGTAAGCCAGGGATACCATTTTCAAATAGCGAGCAGTGACCTGATAGATTTCAGGAGTATCATTGAATATCCGCGCAATCGGTGAGCCGAGCAGGAGAAATACTACAAACAACGTTCCGCCGATAATGAGGGAAAATAGCTCGCTTTTTGCGAACCCCTCGCGTACCCGGCTGATCTGCTTGGCGCCGATATTCTGCCCGATAAAAGGACCCATGACACTAGAAAGGGCGTTGATAGCTGCCAAGGCAAAAAACTCAATACGAGTGGCAACACCGTAACCGGCAACGACTTGTGGCCCGTACTCTGCAAGAATGCGGGTAACCACTCCGGCACCTAAGGGAACGATCATTTTAGCTCCCATATTTGGAATTCCGATATAGAGGATTTCTTTCCAGGAGGCTAACAATTGAGCACCTCGGAAACGGACAAACTGTATCAGGTGCTCGCGGAAGTGCAATACATAGACGATGATCAGGAACGTAGTCATCCTGCCGATCACAGTCGCGGCGGCAGCTCCCGATATCCCGAGGGAAGGGATGGGACCGAGACCAAAAATCAGCAACGGATCAAGCAGGGCGTTCATCAGGGCCCCAAAGACCATCAGCATCCCAGGCGTCTTTGTGTCCCCCAAAGCTCTAACCGCATTATTACCGATCATGGGGAAGATAACAAACATCATGCCCCAGTACCAGACTTTCATATAATCGTGAATATGGGGCAGTATATCCTCAGTTGCTCCCAACAGGCGAAATAACGGGTTGATTGTAAGCAGTCCAACGGTTGTGCACATCCCGATCACAACAAATCCAAGCAGCAGACTATGGGTGACCAGTCGTTTCACAGCAGCATGATCCTGAGCTCCCATGGCACGGGAGACAACAGCAGAGGTTCCCATACCAAGCCCTAAAGCAATGCTCTGCACGACCATGACAACAGGGAAGGTAAATGACAGGGCGGCTAATTCAGCATTCCCCAATCTGCTGACGAAAAATGCATCAATAATATTGTAGAGCCCCATACTGAAAATTCCGAAGACCATGGGAATGGTTAGTCGGATAAGGAGGGGAGCAACACGACCTTCGGTCAGGCTTGCTTTAGCGGAAGCTTTGTTTAAGCTTTTTTTCTTCCCCATGGTTTTGTAACTACCTCTCACAGCACATTGTACTCGCCGAATAACTGACCAATGGTCTAATGTTTTCTCTGGTCAGTCAAGAGGATGCTATATCACGATTTGCTCCCATGCTCAACCCGGTATATACTATAAGAGCGGGGAATGAAATGAAACTGGAGTTCAGATATAGCCTGAGGTTGCTGTGTGGAGTAAACGTGGTTCTCTTTGGTGTTGCTGTGAGCCTGTTCGGTGAGCCTTTCCATGTCTGGAGCCATCCCCTCTCGGCCTTGGGTGCGTTGCGTACTCCGGGAGGATATCCGAATGAGGCCTCAAGCTGTGTGTACACAGCGTTAATGTGGTTAAACGGGCTCTATTTTTTTGGTCTGGGTGCAAAACTGAGGAGCTCATCCGGTTGGCTGCAGAAACAGTGTTCCCGGCTGTCTCTGCTGACGGCTTTCGGTATGGTCATCAGTAGTGCCCCCCACGATATGTATCACAATCTCCATGCGATAGGCACCGGTACAGCAGTCTTTGGACTCCTGATGATGAACACCTTGGCCGTGGGGGCCTTCCGATTTACAGCCCGATATCGGCTTCTAGTTGCTGTTAACAGGGTTCAGTGGGCGGTCCTTCTCGTGTATGCAGCTCTGTATACCCTGGATGTACCTGCGAAACAGACTGCTCAAAAACCTGCAGCGTTTATGTTACTGCTTTCAACCTTGTTGGTCTCAGAGTTTTTTGTGCGTCCGGTACACAGATCTGCTGGCAAACATCGTGTAGAGCAGCCATCCTCAGTGGGAAGTTAATAATCGAGGCACCTGCGGTCTCTAGGTAACTTAACCCACCTATGGTAGACTGGACACGTTAGCTTTGTGCTGACAAAGGGTAGGGGAAGTGATAAGATTTTCTAGTTCTCTTCGACGTCTTCTAGTGCTCGTCAGTGTATTTCTCTTCGCTGCGGTATGTTCTGTCGCTGCGCAGGCGGTTGAGAGTTACAAAACCGAGGGTGGAATCGTGCTCGCCGGTGCAGAATTTGGGTATCCCCCCTACAGTATAGTTGATGATGAAGGTGAAGCTGACGGGTTTTCCGTTGAGCTGATGAGGGAATCACTGCAGGCTATGGGCTACGATGTGCATTTCAAGGTCGGTCAGTGGGAAGCAGTCAAGCAGGACCTGGAGCAAGGAGAGATAGAAGCCCTGCCTCTTGTCGGCAGGACTCCCGAACGTGAAGATGTGTTTGACTTCACCTTCCCCTACTTAACCATGCACGGGGTTATTGTGGTGCATGAGGATACCAGTTCCATCCACAAGTTGGAGGATCTCTCGGGAAAGACGATTGCGGTGATGAGCGGGGATAATGCTGAAGAGTTTTCCAGGCGGAATCTTTCCGATACACGCATTGTAGGCACTGCGGACTTTTCAGAGGCTCTGAGACTTCTCTCAGATAAACAGGTCGATGCGGTCATCATTCAACGTCTGGTTGCGTTGCAGCTCATACAGGAGCTCGGTATTACCGATGTGCGCCTTACCGGTACCCCCATCATGGACTTCAAGCAGTCCTTTAGTTTCGCAGTCCAGGAGGGGAACAGGGAACTGCTTGCTGTCCTCAACGAGGGCCTTTCTATCGTCATTGCTAACAGGACGTATGATGAGCTCTATACTAAATGGTTTGGGCCCCTGCAGTCTTTCAGTCGAGAATATGACCGGGTGATCATTGGGGGAGACAAGTCCTATCCTCCCTACGAATTTCTCGATGAAAACGGGGAACCTGCTGGATTTAACGTTGATTTGACTCAGGCAATAGCTGAGGAACTCGGTATAGAATTTGAGATTGTCCTTGATGACTGGGCGGTCAGCTATCAAAAGCTGCTTGATGGTGAAGTTGATCTGCTTCAGGGGGTATATTACTCAATTGAACGAGATGAATATCTTAGCTTTTCCCAACCATATACCGTGGTACGGCACGTAATCGTCACCCGGGACAATGAGTTCGAACAGCTCGAGACCCTGGAGGATTTGCGCGGGCTGGAAGTGCTTGTCATGGAAAACGATATCATGCATGACAAGGCAGTGGAGATGGGGTTTGATTCCGAATTGCAGCCCGTTCAAAATCAGGAAGAGGCGCTCAGACGTCTTGCAGAGGGTGAGGCGGACTGTGCCCTGGTGGCGGAAATGCCGGCATCATACTGGATAGGTGAGCACGGTTGGGACAATTTGGTCATCGGGGAGCAGATAATGGCTCCTGACTACGGGTATGCCTCCCTTGAGAACGAGGAGAGCATTCTTCACGGGTTTTCAGAGGTGATGCACACCCTGATGACTGACGGGACATACCGTGATATTCGAAACAAATGGTTTCAGGTATATGAACAGGATCAGGTTTTAGAGGATATTTTACGCATTTTGTGGGTGATAGCTATCCCCGTTGTTTTGATCATTCTTCTCATTCTGCTTTGGATCTATCTTCTGCGCCGGAAAGTGCATGAGCGAACGCATGAGCTTCGTGATGAGGTTCTTCGGAAGGAGGCGGCTGAGCAAAAGATTCTTGCCGAACGGGAACGACTGAGTATTACCTTAAGAAGTATCGGGGACGGTGTAATAACCACTGATACAGATGGCAGGATTGAACTGATCAACCGTGTGGCTGAAGAGCTGACCGGCTGGAACACAGATGAGGCAATGGGTCAGCCTCTTGAGGAAGTCTTTCACATTGTGCATGAGTATACGGGGAAAACATGCGAAAATCCCGTTAAAAAAGTAATCGAGACCGGTGAAGTTGTAGAGCTGGCGAACCATACCATGCTTATCTCAAAAAACGGCAACCGCTATATCATAGAGGACAGTGGGGCTCCCATTCGGGATTATCAAAGCCGAATAGTAGGGGTTGTGCTTGTGTTCCGGGACATGACAGAAGAATATCGGTTGAAAGAGCGGATGCAGCAGACAGCGAAGCTTGATTCAATCGGCGTGCTAGCCGGGGGAATCGCTCATGATTTTAATAATCTGCTCAGCGGTATTTTCGGTTATGTGGAACTGGCAAAAGAAGCCCATCTGTCGGGGGAAGACTGCATTAGCTACCTTGATGAGGCCTTAGCCATTTTCAACAGGGCAAGACACTTGACCCAACAACTGCTGACTTTTTCCAAGGGCGGGCACCCGAAACGCGAAACAAAGGACATCAGTAAACTTATCAAAAACAGTGTTTCTTTCGCCCTTTCAGGCTCAAATGTTGTATGTTCGTATGAGTTTGGTGATGATTTGTGGATGTGTGACGTGGATGAAAACCAAATTGGACAGGTTTTTGACAATATTGTTATTAATGCGAAGCAAGCTATGTCAGGTGGCGGGGCCATTACTATTGCTGCGAGAAACGAGCTGATAGATCACAGCCGGGCCGTACCGTTACTGCGTTTTGGTGAATATGTCCACATCACCGTTACAGATACCGGTATCGGTATTCCCGAGAAGATACTTGACCGGGTCTTTGATCCCTTTTTCACAACGAAACAAGAGGGGAACGGTCTGGGATTGGCTACCTGTTATTCAATCATCTCAAAACACCAGGGTACTATATACGCGAGTTCAATACCCGGGGAGGGGACAACCTTCCACATCTATCTGCCGAAAGCCCAATCAAAACAATCGCACGCCCCCGTCTATAAACCCACCCAACACACCGGTACAGGAAACATACTCGTCATGGATGATGAGCAGTTCATGCGAGCGTTGATAAAACATATGCTTGAGTCAATGGGCTATACAGTGATTGAGGCTGCTAGTGGTGAACAGGCGGTCAGTGCTTGTATCAAGCAAGAGGGGGACCATAGTGAGGACGAGCAGCAAAGCATAGGTTTAACTGCAGTTTTCCTCGATTTAACGGTTCCCGGTGGAATGGGTGGTAAAGAGGTGATTGGTGATATGAGACGGTTGTATCCAGACATCCCAATTTTTGCCTCCAGCGGGTATTCGGAAGATGAGGTGATGTCGGATCCAGCCCGGTTTTCATTCACTGCCAGTATTGCCAAGCCATTTTCGCGCGAAGAGCTGGCAAGACTACTTGAAAGGTATCTGCCCAAAACGAGGTGAAAACGGGGAGCACGTACAACGATCCGGCAGCTACAGAGAAGATATTGACTGGTCTGTGCAGGCTGGGCTAGGCTTGGTGCAGTATAAGGGGTGGTCAGGCTGTGGAAAACGATACTGTGTCAAAAAGGCGGCATGAGATGGAAGATACGCACAGGTCACGCTATTGGGCTTTTGATTTGGAGGAGGATTTCCCCCTGCAACTGCTTGCCTATGAGACTGACAAGGTGCAGGACATTCTCCATTGGCATGATTATCTGGAAATAGGTCTGTGCACTGGAGGAAGCGGAACGTTTCGGTTTTCCCACACCTCCTACCCAGTAGGGGCAGGGGATGTCTTTCTCATCAATAACTATGAGCAGCATGTAGCCGTGACTGAGCAAAGACGATCACCTGTATCATTTATCTTTATTATTTTCCTCCCTGATATCATAACCCCACCTGGGAGTTCTCTGTTTGCAAGCGAGTATTTAGCTCCTTTTTGGCATGAATCAAAACACTTTCGCCACCGGTTAGAGGCCGACCATCCGATAGCACAGCGCATTGCTGAGGAAATCACAGAAATGCGCACCCACTGGGATGAGAGACCGCTGGCATACCGACACCTGTGTGAGAGCTCCCTTCGAAAGGTGCTCGCCCTCATGCTTTCGTTCTATGGTTTCAAACAGGATACAGCCCACACGAAACAACTGCAGCGCAGGATGCGGCTGCAACACGCCCTCTCCTATATCCAGGAGCACTCTTGTGAGCAGATAAGCTTGGGGGATGCTGCCTGTCAGATCAACATGAGCAGCTCGCATTTCCGCCACTGTTTTAAACAGACGATGTTTATCTCCTTCTCCGAATATGTTGGGTTACTCAGAATCAGTAAGGCCCGTGATTTACTCATAAAGACAGATATGACGGTAAAAGACATTGTAGCCCAAGTAGGCTACACGAATGAATATTATTTCTACAGCCTTTTTAAAAAGCATATGCACATGACCCCAAGTGAATATCGGACTAGGTATAAAAGAGATTAACTTCTACCATCTCCATGAATTAACACCTCTGCATGCGTACAAGACTCATTTGTTACAGTGACAACGGGCATATCCAATGATTATTACGTAGAAAAGACTCATTGGATAGTACTGCAGCCGGTTACGATATTGTGGATTCAACTGTTCGGACTTAGAATTGCCAATAAGATTATTAATTTTTTCAATAAGGAGGTGTCGCCGCTGTTTTAACAGCGCGGCAAAGTTACAACTATGAAACCAGCATATGAACTTATGTTTAGTCCTATTTCAATCGGGTCAATGCGGCTTCCAAACCGGATTGTCCATGTTCCAACCGATATCAGTTCTTCTCACGCTGACGGTTCGGTAAGCTCTCGAGATATTGAACATCATCAGGAAGTAGCAAGAGGTGGAGCAGGATTTATTATTGTCGGTGCAACCTCACCGGATGGAAAGACAGGGAGACCGACAGTGACATCCCTCGTTGCAGACAGTGATAGTTACATCCCAGGTTTGGCACGCCTGGCTGCAGCGATGCACCGCTACGGAGCAAAATGTGCCGTCCAGTTGCAGCATCCGGGACGGCAGGCAGCTGTTCCACGGTACAATACCATGTCCACTAACGATATGGTTCTCAAAGTTCCCTGGTCTGCCGGGCACGAGGTAGTTTACGAGAATGCTGAGGAAAAGGGGAAAAGAGCCCGCGCCATGACCACCGAAGAAGTGCTCGAAATGATCGACTACTTCTCGGAAGCCGCCTGGCGTGTGAAGCAGGCAGGTTATGATGCAGTAGAGCTGCATGCCGCGCATGGGTACCTTATCGCTCAGTTTATGAGTCCCTATACAAACAGGAGAATTGACCGTTTCGGCGGTTCATTCGACAACAGGATGCGTTTCCCGCTTGCCATCATTGACAGCATCCAACAGAAGTGCGGAAAGGATTTTCCCATCCTGATTCGCTACTCAGTTGATGAATGGATTGAAGGCGGCCGTGAGCTTCAGGAAAGTTTACAGGTGGCAAAGGTCTTTGAAGAGGCCGGTGTAGCTGCCCTGGATTTAAGCCAGTGTATTACTGAGACCCCCGGAGCCGGTTTTGATCCGATGTTCTACCCCCAGGGCTGGACCATGTATGCCTCCGAGGCAATGAAAAAAGAGGTCTCTATACCAATTATCAACAGCCATACGCTGCGTGATCCCGACTACTGCGAATCACTGCTTAAGGAAGAAAGGACTGATATGATCGGTCTTTCACGGCAATTGCTTGCAGATCCCTACTGGCCTCTTAAGGCTAAGATTGGCAAGGTTGATCAGATCCGTAAATGTATTTCCTGTCTCAGCGGTTGCTGGAACGGGTCTATGCTGGCAAAAACGGAGATCAGCTGCTCAATCAATGCAGGATGTGGTGATGGTCGCTATACTGATATGAAACCGGCAGAAAAACCGATGAAGATTGCTGTAGTCGGCGGGGGACCTGCAGGTATGGAAGCTGCGCGGATCTCTGCAGTCAGAGGTCATAACGTGACACTTTTTGAACAGAGTGGCGAGTTGGGTGGTGCAATACTTGGCTGCTGTATGGTGCCTGGAAAAGAGAAAATGAAGTGGTATGCAGACTGGATCCGGCGGCAGATTGCCCGCTTACCGGTTACAGTTAACATGAACCACTGCCCTGACGTGGAAGAACTCAAAAAGTTTGATACGGTTCTGTATGCAGCCGGCGCTTCATCGTATACACCCGAAGTACCGGGCTTGAAAGATGGTACTGTCCTGCCGTTTGAATCTGTCATTGCCTGTCCGAAAGTCAGCTGTGAGTATCATCCCGGAAACAGGAAACCGACAAAAGTTGGAGAAAACGTGCTGTTGTGGGGAGATCATTACGCAGCAGTTGATACTGCGATCTATTTGGCCTCCATCGGAAAGAAGGTTACCATTGTAACTGAGAACCGAAATGTCGGAGAGAAACTTGAGCCGGTCCACATGTATGTGATCAGAAAACGCTTTAAGCAGACGGATGCGGAAGCTTTGAGTTCAAAACCCTTTCCACATCCCGTTGATGTTTTGACCTCGTCCTCAATAGTAGAGATAAAAAAGGGCTCAGTCATAGTAATGGGCAACGATTTCAAAAAGAAGGAAGTTGCCTGTGACACGATTGTAAATTGTAATACACGACCGAATACTGACTTGCTTGATAAGCTGAAAGCAGCCGGAGTATACACGGTGAACGTTGGGGACTCTAGCAAAGTACGCGGTCTCCATGAAGCCGTTAAGGAAGGCTCTGATTTCGGATTCAGCATTGACGGAGATGTAGTGATTAATCCCAATGAGGCATTCATAGAAGATGTTCAGTTGGATATTACTGGTATGATAGAATAAGCAGACTGCAAAACAGCCATAACCGGTAAAAGCCGGTTATGGCTAGCAGTAAATTCATACAAGAAAAGGTAGTAAAAGACATGAGCAAAAAAGACAAAAACAGTTTTATTCTACGCCCTCTGAGGGCAGAAGACAGAGATGAACACGGAGAGATGTTGTTCGCAGCCTTTAATTCCTGGTGGTGGAAACATGGGCTGGGTCGTGATTTCTTTGCCTGTACACCACAGGATACCCGTATCTATTTTGATATCTATGGTGATATGAGCCCGGGGTGCAGCATTGCTGCATTTCACAAAGAAACCGGAAAACTGATGGGAGCTTGCTTCTATCATCCCAGGGAGACTCATGTCTCACTTGGTATTATGGCAGTTCATCCGAATTACTCAGGATACGGGGTAGCAAAAGCTATGGTGAATTATATCCTTGATTATACCCGTGAGCATGGGTACAAGGCGTGCAGACTCGTTAACTGCGTGATGAATCTGGACTCGTTTTCCCTCTACAACAAGGCAGGCTTTATTCCGCGTGATGTCTACCAGGACATGTTGGTCACTGTACCGGCCGAAGGAATAACAGGATCAGTGACAGGATTGGAGCAGGTACGACCGGCAAAGATTGATGATGTAGAGGCGATGAAAAACCTTGAGCTTGCCGTTAGCAGTGTCTGCAGGGAAAAGGACTACCGCTACTGTATTGAAAACCCCAAGGGCTCGTTTGAGACGCTGATATACGAAGAGAAAGACGGGAGTATTGGTGGATTCCTTATTTCGGTAAAAAGCCCTGCAATCAATATTATGGGACCATGTGTAGCACGTGATGAACAGCGGGCTATCGCCTTGTTACGGGCCTCTACCGAGCGTTTCAAGGGAGAAGTTGCTTTGACCCCTGTCCCAATGGAAAAGCGCATGATTGTTGATCAGTTATACGCCTGGAAGGCAATCAATGTGGAGACCCATGTGAAGCAGGTGTGGGGAGAGTTTGAGCCCTATAGAGGCGTAGCAATACCTAGCTATCTGCCGGAGACTGACTAACTGAAGATAAACAGATGAGATGAGTGCCGCTGAAAGGAGGAGCGTGCTGTAGGGCGGCGGTGCCTAGATGCAAAAGTCATTTTTTATATACAAAAGGAGATTTACATGAGAGAGAAACAGTTTCTAAAGACAGTGCTTGTGCTGGTAATGCTGATCGCGGTTATGTTCAGCATTACCGCCCAGGGACAACAGGAAGGGGAGGAACCGATTAAACTTGGTCATTTAACGTACTATACGGGAGCCTTTGCAGATGTAGGGCCCTGGTTTGAGGCAATAACCGAGTTCGGGCTGGATGTGGTCAATGAAAATCCTCCGCTGGGCAGGGAGATAATCGCTACCCATCAGGACATTGGAACTATCGGCGAAGCCCAGGCCGCACGTAAGGTAATTGAACAAAATGAAGTAGATATTCAGTTCGGGGCAGCCCATGAGTACTTATCATACCGGGATTGGATTCTAGACTACATCGAAGAGCACGATGCACCCATTATTCCGAGTGTTCATGGCGGTGGCGTTCCCCGGCAGTACGGCGGCACTCCAGAAGAGCCTATTATGCGTGGTGCGCCCATGGACTCCGGTCAGGCCATTGCTGCTCTGCTCAAGGCTTATGATGAGGGTGCAGAACGGGTAGTTATTGTGGCAACAGAGATTGAGGGCAGTCAGCTCCAGTTGGACGCCGCTCTTGCAGCCGCAGAGGATATCGGGGTGAATATCGTTGATCAGTTCAGCGTTCAGCCAGAGGCGAATTCCTACAGGAATGAAATTCAGCGAATCGGCGATTCTGACCCTGATACGCTGATGTTTTTCAGCCAGGCGCAGGATGGGGCTACCATGGTGAAACAAATTGCAGAAGCTGGCCTTGATGTAATGATTATTGGGACTTCTGAATGGTTGGGTGAAGCTTTTGAAGAAACTGCCGGAGAGAAGGCCCTCAAAGAAAATGAGGCTGTTTGGATTGCCGGGTACACCTATGTGGACGGCCCCGCTTGGGACTGGTACGAGCCACGATTGACCAACTCGGAATATGCAGATGTGGTTGGTGACCCTGCAAACTCCTACAACATTCAGTACACTGATACTCTGATAGCTACAGCATTGGCTATCGAAAAAGGTGGTTCTGTCAAGGCAAGTGACTGGGTTCCTGCTATGCGGGATGTCTGCATGGCACCTGGAAAGAAAGTTCATACATACCAGGAAGGTATTGAGGCTATCAGAGCTGGTGAAGAGATTGATTATGAAGGTCTTACCGGTTCCATGGACTTCACAGAAACGGGCGTTGTATCAGGTCTGTTCGGTATTTTCGAATGGCAGGATGGAAAACTGGTAGAAGTCGACAAGATCGATGACACTCGTATTCTTGAATATGATACCCTGTAGGCTTTCTGAGAGACTACTAACGTAATACAAAGATGGGGCTGTTGCATATATAGAACATGCAGCAGCCCCTTTATTTCGGATAATAGAAGGGTAAACGCCCTTGAGCGTGCCACTCAGGCACTGTAGACCAGCATGATGCCCTACGTGAGAAAGACAAAGGGATTACAGGGCTTCACCGTTGGTAACAGCAATGTTTGTCCCATGCAGGGTGTCAGTAACCGGGCAGGTTTGTTCCACCTGTTTGAGCAGCTCATGTATGGTCTCCCTGTCAGCTTCCGTTTTCACTCTTACGAGGGCTTCAATATTCTGGAAACCCTTGCGTACATTGGGATTTTTCCCGGTAAACCCGTCAGAGTCGAATTCACCGAATACTTCGACATCAATGTCATCGATAGTAATATTCATCATACCGGCCAGCATGAGGGTGGTTATAGAAATGCAACTTCCAAATGAGGCTAGTAAAGCCTCCAGGGGGGTCATTCCGGAATCGTTGCCACCCATCTGCTTAGGCTCATCCACTCTGAGCGTGAAATTCCGGCTTTTCGCCTCAACTGCCAGACCGGTTTTATCCCAGGTTACATGTGATATCATCTTCTGCTTGGCCATGTTCAACTCCTTTTCCATGCGATGTCAGTATGATGTTAACAGCTTAAGAAGCTCTATGATTCACCGCCATCGGGTTTATTATTATACGCAGAATCCGTATACTATCCAAGGCTTTATAAAAAGTGGTAGTTCAATGGGACGAAAGTGTTGTCCCGGCTTAGGATGAAAGATGAAACATGCTGTTTCTGGCCATGGCATAGCTCAAGTAACATCAGGTTATCTTATATGGGGTTCCCTCCCAATCTTCTGGAAGACTCTTTCTCACGTCAGTTCATTTGAGGTGTTATTGCACCGCATTCTATGGGCAGCAGTCTGGGCCTCGGTGTATTTTTTGCTTAAGGGGAATAATCCACTCTACATACTGAAACAAGCCTGGAGCCAATCGAGCCTACCCTTATTAATTCTTAGTGCTCTGGTTGTGGCTGTAAACTGGCTTGCCTATATCTACGCGGTAACAAGTGGCCATATCCTACAAGCAAGTCTCGGATACTACATCTGTCCAATTGTTATTGTCGTCCTCAGTGTTCTCCTGTTTAAGGAGAAGATGAATCGACTACAGAAGCTTGCCCTGGTGTTCTGTATTGTTGGGGTAGGCTACTCAGCTATCCAGGTTGGCACTATTCCCTGGTTGTCGCTGTTGATTGCGGGAACCTTTGCCCTGTACGCGACATCGAAAAAACTACTGAAATTGGATGGGATGACAGCTCTACTCAGTGACGCGGTGCTTCTTTCACCGATTGTGCTGATCATTGTGGTAGTTACTGCCGTGCGTGGCCAGAGTGCTTTTCTCTTTACTGGAATAGGTACCGATGTGCTGTTAGTGCTTTCTGGCATTGCCACCCTGGCTCCTCTTGTGCTTTTTATACAGGGGACTATGAAAATTCCATACAAGACAGTTGGCTTTCTGCAGTTCATCACCCCCACAATGACTTTTGTTCTCGGGGTTGCTGTGTATGGAGAGCGCTTCACCCTGTACGAGGGGATCACGTTTTTGTTGATTCTGCTTGGAGTAGGAAGCTATGTTGTCTCCCTGTTCAACCCGGATCGCAGTAAGAAAGCCAAACCCTCGTTTGAAAAGTGACAGGCATGATCTCGTCAGGTGCAGGAGAATTAACAGGGTCGCCGCTTGCTTAAAGGATGTATCACCTCCATAATGTAATAACACATTTTGTACGTACATGTGTGAGTACAATATATGAGGAGAGGTTACTGTATGGCCAAAAAAAACAATTCACTGAAAGTTTTTGCATCTCAACGTGTTTTGCAGATCCTGATCGGTTTGCTGTTTGTTACCATGGGTATTATCGGGTTTTCCACAAGTCGCAGTCTTGGCGGGGATTTTGCCGGCGAGTTTGCAGGAATATTTGGAGGAGACAGAGAACTTCTGAGGAATATCGTGTCTGTTATTCTCCTGGTTTGTGGACTAGTGCTGGTTGTTTCAATATGGATCAAGGGACTCTCGGCAAAGATCGTCTCAGTAGCCAAAATTGCTACCCTGGTTATCTGGTTGATTCTTATCGTTGTTCTTGACATTTTATCAGTGAATTTCGGGAGGATGGATGGAACAGAATGGTTTGTCTGG
>JBNJDX010000023.1:0-28071 GCA_051745285.1 Spirochaetota bacterium | reverse complement strand
ATTGATTTTCATCCTGTGAAAAGATACATATAATAAATAGAATATGCCATTAACCAGTCTGGATGGACTTTCATAAAACAGGGCTGATCCTGTAAAATGGATGGAGCATACCATGATAAGGAGTCAGCAGATGAAGCACTTGACAAGTGAAGTATTGAGAGCCTGGGGGGAGCGGGAGGGCCCTGTTGTTCTGTCTACCGTAGGGACAGACGGGATGCCTAACAGCATATATGCTACATGTGTGGAACTCAGTGATGACGAACTGGTTGTTATTGCAGACAACTACTTTTCGAAAACGAAACAGAATATTGAACAGGGCAGTCCTGCTTCTGTGCTGTTTATCACAGGTGAAGGAAAAGCGTATCAGATCAAGGGAAAAGTCGAGTATTACAAAACGGGTACGTACTACGATTTTATGAAATCATGGAATCCGAAGGAACACCCCGGTCACGGAGCATTGGTTATTACTCCGCAGGAGATCTACAAGGGGAAGAAGAAACTGTTCACAGACAACTGATAGTTCCGGTTTCCAACGCTGCATAACTGTGATGTGAGCAAGCAGCCACTTCCTACAGGCCCTTTCGGCCCTCTTTAGCTTTAGCAGAAGAGGCATGTGTTGTTTTACATCTGCTAAGATGATTGGCAGATATCAGTCGTTAGTACGTTTATTTGGTGAACAGCTGTTCTAGAGCAAATTCTTTTTCCAACCGTTCCATTTCACGTTCACTAGGGCCATGTTCAAAGGCAGCAGCCGCCTCAAGTATTCTCGGGAGAACATGAATGTCTCCGGCAGTATTGAGGAATACGGCGGGTTCCTGTAACACCCAGTGAACAGATGCCCTGATTGCAGCCGCATCTGAAAGGGGTTCGTACCAGGTTTGAAAAGCGCTCTCGGAGCTCTTTTCTTCCTTTTTTGCAATTGCCTTTATCGTTTGGACAGCCACCTGTTGCCGTTTGCAGTAGTTCAGTAAACGCCTTGTATGGTCTGCGTATTCCCAGTCTTTCATCTGCATATAGTTAAAGGGAAACAAAACAGTATCAAAGGGATACACCTGCAGACTTCTCCGGTGCATACGGGGTGCGTCAAATCCGTGACCGGTCACTCCCACAAAACGTACGAGCCCTTCCTCTTTTGCTTCGGTGAAAGCCTCGAGAGCCCCATTGGGCCCCATTGCGATATTCCATTCTTCTTCATCGACAAGACAGTGCATCTGCCAGAGGTCTATTACGTCAGTCTGCAGACGTTCAAGAGATTCATAGAGTTCCCGTTTGGCCCCTGCTTTTGTACGCTCACCAGTTTTTGTTGCCAAAAAGAAGGATTTTCTGTGCTGTTTCATCCAGGGAGCTAACCGTAATTCAGCATCGCCGTAAGACCTGGCAACATCTATGTGATTCACACCATACTTATTGAGCAATTCCATCGTTTTATCAGCTTCGTACTGGGAAACATCAGAAAACGCAGCAGCCCCGAAAATGGTTCTTGTACTGCGATGTCCAGTCCTGCCGAATTCGGCCGTTGGAAGTACGTACTCTTTACTATACATACACGTTATCCTCCTCTGCCAAAAGAGTACCATGAATATGTTGTACGGTCCATGTGTGCTCCGGCGGCTTTCCTGACGACACGCGTTGGAAGAGGCGAGGTGCCTGGTATGAAAAGCGGCATCAGGGTCCCTGGTTCAAAGGGAACATACCGGCGACTGTGACACATGGGGTGGACTGCAAGTAGACATGCAGCCGACATAGGAGCTGGATGGTTGGGTCCCTCTCAGCTATACCGTCCGTAGGTCTCCGTGGTAGCAAACATCATTTCCAGATTCTCGGGTTTCGCATTGTCGACAAGTGCTCCAGTGTCCATGATGAAACCACCCCCGGGTGCACAATCATCGATCAGTTGTTTGCAGTAGTCTTGTACTTCTTGTTGTGAGCCATGGGCAAGCAGATAGTTTGGAACATTTCCGGCGATGCAGCCAACATCTCCGAGTACCTTTTTCGCTCTGGCCATATCAACATGCTCGAAGTCATAGATTACTTTCCCTCTTGGGAGGTCACGGATGATCTCAAGGCGGCTATTCCAGCTCCCTTCAGCATAGAGGATAGGAACCAGTCCTGCTTCAGTCAGGGCAATGATGTACTGCTGCAGGGTAGGCCAATAAAACGTTTTAAAATGTTCGTTGGACATAAAGGAGTCCAACCCTTTGTGTAGCCATATCCATACAAAGGGTCTACCGGTTGCCTGGCATCCCTGGATGGTAGCATCTATGTTGATGGGCAGCATCTTTTCCACGGCTTTCAAGACCTTGTCAGGGCGATCGTACAGGTCTTTCAGAATGCCCACGGTCCCCCGCATAGAGTCTCCGAGGGAGTCGAAGGGAGCATACCCAAACGTTCCCCATGCAGTGGGAATACCCCATTTCTCCTTCATTTTCTGTTCGTAGTCTGCCAGGAAACCAAACCAGGTTCCCAGCTCCTCGGCAGTCTTCACCAGTATGTCAAATGCACTGCGTACCTCATCAGAGGCAAAGGAGGCAAAAGAGCTGAAGAAACCGTTCCATGTGACATTGCGTAAGTCGAGGTGACGAAGCCCCTGGAGCTTTGAGAAGATGCGTGGGATATAAGTTGACTGGAGATAGTGAGTTGGGTCTGCTATAAAAGCATCATAATCTTCAGCTTTCATGTACTCTTCCTCGATAAACTGGTACATCTGGTTGGGGTCGTCAATACCATGTCCCGGCCATCGAAGCAGTTGAAAACCAGGAGTACTCATGACCTTGGCGGAGTAAATGGTTACAGGGTCCCATCCTAGATCAGGTTTAAAGTGTTCAAAGAAGGTATCAAAAGCGGCTGCAGCCCTACTGTAGTCATGTTGGGCTTCTTGGATGCTAATTCCAGCATAATAACAAGGAAAGGCCTCCATAATTGTCATATTTGGAACTCTGTCGGGCTCTTGGAGATGCACGGCCTGCATCACACGATTGAGTCGCTTCTGGTATGCAGCATGTATCTGCTCAGTCATGATAACTCCTCCACAGTTGAAGTATTTGCTGTGTACGTGCACATTGTACAGCACTCAACATGCTCATGCAAGAAAAACATGCTCATAAAGCTCTCCTAAGCTTACTTTAGCCTGGAAGGATGCGCCGAGACTCGGAATCGGTAACTCTCCCCGGGCTCTTTGAGTACCTGGAGTTTGTATCGGTAGGCGGAGGGAGCTATACCCACATGGTTTCGAAATGCCCTGCTGAAGGAATAGACACTTTCATATCCGCAATGATCAGCAATAGAGGTTACCTGTGCATCAGTATTGGCTAACATTCTCATGGCTTCAGTCAGGCGTACTTCGGTAATGAAGCGCCCGAGAGGTATGCCCATGCTCTGTTTGAAGTGAGAACGCAGATAGCTTTCCGAATAACCGAGATCTGTTGCCAGGGACTGGATAGACGAATGCCGGCGGTGATAGACACCTTGGAAGATGTTACTCATAAGAGTCTTTGTGGTGCTCGATTCAGACATCATAGGAAGAGCTGTTTCGTGAGCTTCTTGTGAGATATGGGAGATGAGAAGCCCGGTGTAAAAGGGCAGTAATCGCTCACGGCCGTGTTTGTATGTTTCAGCGAGAGTCTTGAGCATCGCCCCGATTTCAGCAGTACAGGCGAATGGAGACAGTCGCAGGTGCTCAAGAGCCGCTGATCGGGACATGGAAAACGTTACAAACCCAAGTGAAATATCGGTTGCTTCCTCAAGCATGAAGCGGTGATACTGGTGGGGGAACAGCAGCAGTCCCTGATCCCTGTGCAGCCTGATAACAGTTCCGTCGACGAAGACAGGAACAGGGTGTGAAAAGTTGAATATCAGTACGTGTCGATAATGGGAGTCGAAATCTGTTCCCAGGTGTGCATCGTCGTACGTTCCACGATAAAACACCAGGATTTGTTCAGGAACAGAGAACCGAAGAAACCCTTTCCCCTGGAAATAGTCGTCCGGATTGGGGATGTCTTGAAAACACCCTTTCAACTGATGTGTATCCATACCAGAAGACTACAGTCGGAATTGGTAAAAATCAATGCTTTTTTGCTATGTGAGGGCTGATCTGATACTGGTATAGTAAAGAACGATTACCTGATAGTAGGGAACAACAGGAGGAACTCTCGTATGGAACCGGTAACAGCAATTATTCTTGGTGCGGGGGATAGAGGAGTCTTTACCTATGCTGATTATGCTTCACGGCATCCTCAGGAGTTGAAGATTGTCGGGGTAGCAGAACCTGATGACACGCGGAGGGGAGCCCTGGCAGCACAGCACGACATACCACGAGAACAGTCCTTTCGAGACTGGAAAGAAGCGCTAGCGGCACCGAAGTTTGCAGATCTTGTCATTATTTGCACACAGGACAGGATGCACGTTCAGCCGGCATTACAGGCTATGGATAGCGGATACAACTTGCTCATTGAAAAACCCATAGCACCTACAGTAGAAGAATGCCTGCTTCTTGATAAAAAAGCAGCGGAGAGTGAGGTGAGCATATCTGTCTCGCACGTGCTGCGCTACACTCCGTTCTTCATAACCTTAAAACGGCTGCTTGACCAGAATGCTATCGGACGATTGCGCGGCATCCAGCATAATGAGAATGTAGGGCATATACACTACTCACACAGTTACGTCCGAGGAAATTGGAGAAGAAGTGAAGAATCCTCGCCTATGATATTAGCAAAGAGCTGCCACGATATGGATATCCTGCTGTATTTAGTCGGGGCAGATTGCGAACATGTCAGTTCAACAGGGAGCCGCGGAGCCTTTTCCTCAGACCGGGCCCCTGAGGGAGCCCCCGCCCGTTGTCTTGACGGGTGTCCTCACGAGGCAACCTGCCAGTATTATGCCCCGAAAATCTACTTAACGGGTAACACAGGCTGGCCCGTAAGCGTCATTACGCACGATACAAGTCCTGAAGGTATCACAAAAGCTTTGCAAGAAGGACCCTATGGCAGATGTGTATACGCTTGTGACAATGATATGACAGAACATCAGAGTGTACTGATGAAATTCAAAAATGATGTAACAGCTTCCTTTGTGTTAAGCGCCTTTACCCATGAAACATCCCGTACGATAAAGCTTGTTGGAGAAGAAGGTGAGTTGAGCGGAAATATGGAAAGCGGGGAGATTGTTCTACATGACTTTCAGTCAAAACACACGCACACCATTGACTTGCATGCAGGCTCCCTTGCCGGAGGGCACAATGGCGGCGATGAAGGATTGATTGGAACTGTTATCCGGCATGTCAAAAGTCCTCATAGCATTGAACAGAAGACTTCTCTCCATTCGGCCGTACAGAGCCATATCATGGCCTTTGCTGCCCAACAGTCTATGGAAAAACAGACCGTGGTTCGCCTTTCGGAAATGTCCGGAAGCTGAGGTGAACATACAACATAAGAAAAAGCCCCCAGGCCGCAAGGACCTGGGGGCGTGTGCAATATGGCTACGTACTGCTTCTACTGGGCCGGTTGAACCTGCTGCTGCTGTTGTTGCTGTTGCTGCTGCATCTCATACAGCTCCCGCAACTCTTCATCGGATATTTCGACATTATCTGGATCGAAATTCTCCTCTAGGTACTGTTCAACATACAGCTGTACAGGTAATTGACTCGCGATTTCATCGCGCAGGTCAGCCGGTGACCACCCCTGTTCTTCCAGCAGCTTTTCCATCTCTTCCTCACCGCCGTACTGTTGTGCAAACTGATTGTACTGTTGGTCAACTTGCTCCTCAGTTGCTTCAAGACCAGCTTCTTCTGCTTCCATCTCAATAAGTTTAGTATTAACAAGCTGTTCGAGGATGCTGGAACGTAAATTGTTCATCAACTCGGCTGACTCTTCGCTCTCTGGATCCAGTCCATAGTTGGAAGCCTGCTGTCTCTCGAGATCCTGCAGCTCTGATTTGGCAATCTCTTCCCCGTTGACTAGGGCAACAGCCTCGTCAGATTCCAAATCTTCATATGATTCGAGGTGTGTATCCACGTCAGCTGCCTGCGACAGATCCGAAATATGGTCCATGAGGACCTCATTCTGCTTTTGCTGCATCAACTGCTCTTTGAGCATCGGTTTTGCTTGCTCAAACCCTTCATCATCACTCTCGGGCTCTGAGCCGCCAGGCACTTCCAATTCCCCTTCAGGAGATTCGGGTTCTTCAGGCGCTTCAGGCTCTTCCTGCTCGCCGGAAGCGAGCTGAGCGTTCGCTTCTGGCTGGTCAGCTTCTCTTGTTCCTGTCAGGCTTTCTTCTGCTTCCTGCTCAGTCTGTGCCGAATCTCCTACAATCTCCTCAGAAGACTCAAGGCCCGTCGCTTCGAGAGGTTCCTCTGTGTTCGCACAGGAACCAAGAATGGCGAGGCCACCCAACACCAGTACAACTACTGCTACTGTTAAGAAATGGTTTTGTCTGTTTTTGTTCCTCAAAATAATAGATAACCTCCATGTTTTCTAGATAAGTGGTATAGTGATGTAGACAAGCTAATCATACAAATCTACATGATCAAGGGTAAAATGAAAAAAAATTGAACAAATTGCTGTTTTTTAGAAGTGATTCAGCGCATATCCCAGGGATGCTCCCGGGATATGCATGCAGCTTGAGCTACTGTTGCTGCTGAAGCTGCTGCTGTTTTAACGCCTCATAATACTCTTTGAGTTCCTCTTCGGTTATTTCAACAGAATCAGGGTCAAAGTGTTCGCTGATGTATTGGTCAAGATAGGTTTGCATGGCGAGTTGTGATCTGATTTGAACTTTGATTTCGTCTTCGGTGAGCCCCTGCTGAGCGAGCATCTGTTCAAGTGTTTCCACTCCTCCGTACTGCTGGGCATACTGTTCATATTCGTTGTCAATTTGCTCTGCTGTCGGTGAAATATTTTCTTTTTCCACCTGTTGCTGGAGCAGTTCGGTGTAGATCAGCTGATCAAGCATCTGCTGGCGAACAGTGGCAAGCACCTGAGTAGCTTCTTCACTCTGTGGATCAAAACCTGCTCTTGCAGCTTGCTGCTGTTCAAACTGAACTAGGTTTTGTTTAACAATATCCACCCCGTTTACGGTTGCCAGTACTGTCTGCTGAGAACCCTCTTCATAATCGTTAAGAAATGTCTCAACTGAGGCCTCTGCCCTTAGGTCCTCTAGGTGTTCAGTTATCAGTTCTTCCTGTTTTTGTTGCAGAAGGCGTTCGCGTAAAGCAGGCTTTAATTGCTCAAATTCACTGGTTTCAGTGGAATCTTGAGCCTCTGATTCAGTCGATTCCTGTGCCTCCTGTGTACTGGCACAGCCGGCGAAAATGAGTAACATGGCGGCAAACAGCAGGAAAATGGATACATAGAGAGTTTTATTGATTGTAGGTGTTTTCATATGCTTGAATAGGACCTCCTGTGTATATGACAGCAACAACTAGTTGTTACCAAAATTAGGGTTAAGACTAACAGAAGGGTAGGTGATTGTGCAATAGCGCGAAGTTGCTCTGGTTGGTATGGACCGTATCAGCGATCGAGAGGCAAGGTGTACAACCTGCTTACAGGATTAGTGTTTACCTTTTTTATAGTCTCGCATCTCCTTCATGGATCCTTTTCCCTTGAACATCCTGTGTACCTTCTCTTTCTCCAGTTGTTTATGGTTGAGTTGTTGGTATGAGAGTTCCCGTTGGAGCTTTACATAGCTGCTGAGTCTTTCAGAAGGGATATCTCCGTGTTCTACTGCGAGTTGTACTGCGCAGCCTGGTTCACCGGAATGACTGCAGTCATGAAAATGGCACTGAGTCGCCAGGGTTTCAATGTCGAAAAATGCAGATTCTGCAGTAGCTGCTGAAGTAAGACCAATTTCACGCAACCCCGGAGTGTCAATAACAAAGGCACCGTTTCCCAAACAGTAGAGTTCACGTACGGAAGTCGTGTGCCGCCCCTTGCCGTCACGCCTAAGTTCTCCGGTCGAAGCAGTATCTGTGCCGAGCAATCTATTAATGAGTGTTGACTTTCCTACTCCTGAAGAACCGATGAACACGGCTGTTTTCCCAGGTGCCAGTAGCCGGGTAAGGGAGTTTATACCCTCTGGTGTAGAGCTTGTTACGGAGATTACCTCCACACCGGGCGATACTGCCTCGACTTCAGCAGTTTTCATTTCTATTGATTCGCACAAATCTTTTTTTGTTACTATCACTAGCGGTATTGCCCCGCTGCTCCAGGCAAGGGACAAGTATCGCTCTAAGCGTCTGAGATTATAATCACGGTCGGCGGCCATGCAGATGCCGATAATATCAACATTTGCTGCAAGGATCTGTGCGGTCTTACTTCCTCCTGGACTAGAGCGCTCAATATGGCTGAAGCGTGGCAGGATGTGTTTTATTATTGCGGTTCCCTGTTCATTATTCTCACGGTCTACAAGTACCCAGTCGCCTACCACTGGGAGTTCTGCTGCAGATGCTGCTGTATAGCACATCTTTCCCGAGGCCTTTGCAGTCATTTCTTCAGTCTGTGTGTCAACAGAGTACAAATTTTTATACTGCGCAATAACTCTGGCCCAATAGAGGTTGGTAACATCTGTATCTTCTAATGCTCTTTGAATTTGTGATGGAATGCAATCTTCCCGAATCATACCGATTTTCTCCAGCCTGCTGGCAAGCTGTAGTGTACTATGGTGCATAGCTGTTGTAAAGAAGAGCTCCGAAATACCGAGCATATACAAAAAACTTACCATCAATGGCAATAATGGTGTATAATGAGTCTAGGAGGATTGGGTCACATTCAGGCATCTTGCTGCTTCATGAGAACCAAATTGCGAAGATGATGCTTTGCAACCGGCAGTGAGCCGGGAAGGGGAAGGTGGAGGTGATACAACAAGTTGCCAGAAACAATTGTGTTTGCCAGCAAGCTGGTGAAGTTGTCGTGTGTTTCTCTTTTCTGCCCAATCGAGTTCCCTACCAACCGAAATCCACTTTTTGTACTCTGCACGGTTTTGTATCAACTGATTGCGGCCTTTAGGTCTACTTTGTTGCTCTAATTGTTTGTGGGCAAAGTGAATTTTCAGTGGTATTTCGTGTGTGATAGTTATGGGCCTAACTCTTGTCGCATACAGCACACAGTGAGCGTATTATTGCTGTATAGGGCTTTTGGCAGGGTCTATCTGCGATGTGACGTATACGGGGATATTGCTTCGTTTTGGGCTGCATTGGATGAAAAGACAATTAATGGTTGGTAAACAATGAGATAAACATATGTTTGTCCAATCTGTTTTCCAAGCTTCTGATTTTTTCGATTTGGGTTGAAATTCCCAGCCTAAGCAATTATAATAGTTTTTATATTTAGTGGACAAATAAATTACTAAAAGGAGTAATACATGAAAAAAACACTTATTATTAGTTTGCTGCTAGTGTTTGCCATCTCTGCAGTTTTTGCAGGGGGGCAGCAGGAAGCAGCTGAAGACAGGATGGTCATTCGGGTTGCCGAACAGGTGCCCAATCTCATCACCCCCGGGGTGTGGGATGGTCAGGCCTTTTCGTTGAATGCATCAATTTACGATTACTTAGTTGAAATTGATCACGAAACTGGTGAGCTTGTTCCTTCTCTGGCAACGTCATGGAACGTTTCCGAGGATGGGAGAACCTGGACGCTGGAACTGCGGGAAGGGGTAACCTTTCACGATGGAAGTGAATTCACCGCTGAGGATGCAGTGTTTACCATTGAGCGGACTCAGGATGAGGATCTTGGTCACCTGAAGGCACAGGACTTTGAGAACGTTGAAAATGTGAAAGCAATTGATGACTATACAGTAGAAATTACTCTGGACGGTCCTAGTGCCACTTTCATCTATCAGCTGACTGACTACAATATGGCAGTACTCTCAGCTGACTATGATTACGAGCAAAAGGGTGAAATGCAGCCGATGGGAACCGGACCGTTTGTGTTAGAGGAGCTAAGATCGAAGGAATCAGCTCTTCTTTCCAAGAATCAAAACTATTGGAATGAGGGACTACCGAAGGCTGACGAGTTGAGGATTTATTTTGTTCCTGATATCGATGCAAGCGTCTCAATGCTTGAGGCCGATGAAGTTGATATCGTTCCCCAGATTTCACCGTCAACCAGGCGTCGTCTGGAGTCTATGGAAGGTTTTAAAGTTGTATCGCCCTACCAGGAGTCCCGTTTCGTTGCTATGAGAACCGACAAGGAACCCTTTGATGACAATCGAGTACGGCTCGCCTTCAAGTATGCTGTAGATCCTGAGATTCTGGCGAAAGCATGTCAGGGGACGCTTGGAGAGACCATTTATTACAATGAGACTCCTATTGTAAACTCGCTGGCTCAGTACCACGAGATCCCAAATCGTGGTCGTGACATAGACAAGGCCAAAGAACTTCTCGACGAGGCTGGGTACGAAGACGGTGTTACAGTCGATTTTCACTATGCTTCGGATCATCCCTACGGGAGCGATATTGCGCAAGCGCTGAAAGAATTGGTAGAACCGGCTGGATTTGAACTAGATCTGCAGGGATCTCCTCGTGATATCTATCTGTCCCAGCATTGGCTTGAGGGGACTCTTCAGCTTACCGGTTGGGGCGTACGTGTCGACCCATCCATGCTGTTGATGCTTGCTTTCCATTCTGAAGGACCTTGGAATGAATCACACCTGGACAATTCTGAAGTTGACAGGTTGACTGAAACCATCCGAAAAGAGGTGGACGACCAGAAGCGAATGGAGTACTACGCACAGCTGCAGGAGGTTTTCTATGAAGAGGGACCGCTGCTGAACATTCAGGTTCCCTATCTGGTTGCGTTGAGTGAGAATCTCAAGGATTATCGGCAGCCGATTACGATGCTTCCGCAGCTAGAGTATGCCACTGTAGAATAATAGGGAGTAAGATGTAGATGAATTTCCTGAAACGTCTTCTTAAACGACTTGGTTTCATGATAGTCACTGTTGTTGTGATGTCCTTTCTGATTTTCTTCCTTGTGGAGATTATGCCGGGGGACGTGGCTCAGACCGTACTAGGGCAGAGTGCTACCGAATCTTCGGTGGCAGCCGTTCGCGAGAGACTGGGGTTAGATGACCCGATCCACACGCGATATTTTCGCTGGGCAAGCGGCTTTGTTCAGGGCGACCTGGGAGAGTCCCTGTATATGAGGGGCGTTGAAATCAGTTCCATATTCTGGAGACGAGTGGGACACTCGGTAATCTTAGCTTTAACAGCTTTGTTGATCTATGTCCCGATGTCGATATTGTTCGGCATGCTTGCCGGAGTCAAAGCGGGTAAACCGGCCGATTCTGTCATCTCGTTTATTGGTTTGGCCACCATGGCCCTGCCGGAATTCGTTTCAGGAATCATTCTCATCACTGTGTTCTCGGTGCAACTCGGGCTGCTTCCGCTGACTAGTGTCATCCCCATCGGGGAGACATTATGGCAGAATCTGGAGATCCTTATTCTGCCGGCGTTCTCTATCACTTTCGTGATGTTCGGGTATGTATCGAGGATGCAGCGATCCTCAATGATCGGGGTTATGGGCTCGGATTATATCCGGGCCGCAGTTCTCAAAGGGATGCCCCGACAATATGTAATTTTTCGTCATGCCCTGAAAAACGCTCTGTTACCGACTATCACGATTATCGGTATGAATATGGGGTGGCTGTTTGGTGGGCTGATCGTGGTTGAATCCCTCTTCGGGTTTCCCGGCCTAGGTTCGATGACCATGTCAGCTATTAAGACGCGAGATGTGCCTCTGATTGAGGCCTGCGTCCTTTTCATTACCATTATCTTTGTTATTTCAACCTTTATTACAGATATGGCCTATTCATTTCTCAATCCGAAAATTCGCTACAAAGGGGGCGAGTAATGAACAACACCTTTGTCTTGCAACTCAAGAGGAGCCCCAGAGCCATTATTGGTATCGCAATTATTTTACTGTGGATTTTTGCCGCTTTATTTGGCCCATCACTTACTACCTACACCTATACCTCGATGGATATGGAAAATCAGATGGTAGGACCGGGGGAGGGTGGTCATCTGCTGGGTACTGATTCCCTTGGTCGGGACGTGTTTTCCCGTATTGTCTACGGCAGTCGAACCATATTGACCATAGCGCTACTGACAAGTCTCTTTTCTTCGATTGCTGGAATTATTATTGGGTTTATGGCCGGTTACTTCGGTGGGATCGTGGATACCATCTTCTTAAGGATTATGGATATACTCATGGCGATACCTCCATTGGTACTCTCGATGGTTGTTCTCGGTATTCTCGGAAACTCGACGATACTCAGTCTGACTATCATCGTCACCATAGCTTATACCCCGGCAACTGCACGTGTGGCTCGTGGCGCCCTACTGACATGTAAAAGCGCTGAGTATGTTGATGCTGCGCGCATCAGGGGGGAGAAGAACGCGTATATCATGTTTATCGAAATACTGCCCAATACAATTGGTCCTGTTATTGTAGAGGTGACTGCCCGTTTTGCTTACTCAATCATGATGATTGCTTCACTGGGCTTTCTCGGTGTTGGTCTGCAGCCACCTACCCCTGACTGGGGGATGATGGTCATTGAGAACAAGTCTATCATTCGTGAGGCACCGTGGACGGTTGTCTATCCTTCTTTGGCGATAGCTTCGCTGGTTATTGCTGTCTCGCTCTTCTCAGATTTTATCAGTAAGGTGATGATCCATGAAAACTGACACAGTATTGAAGATTAAAAACCTGAACGTGCAGTATAAAACCCTCACGAGCACTGTTGTTGCTTTAGAGAATGTATCACTGTGGGTTAACCGAAAAGAGGCTCTTGGTATCATCGGTGAGTCAGGCTGCGGAAAGAGTACTCTTTCGTACGCCATCTTGGATTATCTTCCAATCAACGGAATCAGAAGCGGTGAGATCCTGTTCAATGGAGAAGATCTCCTCGAGAAGTCTCAAAAAGAGATGGAGAACTATCGCGGCAGTAAGATCGCTATGGTCTACCAAAATCCCTATTCGAGCTTAAACCCTTCCCTGACAATCGGTTTTCAACTCGAAGAAGTTACCATGTTTCACCGCGGCATCAGCCGTGATGCAGCTCGTAAGGCTGCAATCGAAACGCTTACTGACCTGTACTTAGGGGATGCAGAAGGGATTATCAAACGGTATCCGCATCAAATCAGCGGGGGGATGCAGCAGCGCATATGTATTGCCATGGCACTGCTGTGTCAGCCCGACTTGATGATTCTAGATGAACCCACGACAGCCCTGGATGTAACGACCGAGGCAGTTATCCTTGATATCATCAAGGAGCTCAAGGATAAATACAACATGTCTCTGATCTATATTTCCCATGATATAGGCGTTGTGAATAAGATTTCTGACCGCATAGCCATCATGTACCGTGGAGAGGTTGTAGAAACCGGTTACAAAAAAGATATTTTTGATCACCCCGAACATCCCTACACCAAAGCGCTCATAGATTGCATGCCGCGTTCCGGTGTTACCAAAGAGAACGTTCAGTTGAATACTATTCCCGGTTATGTGACCAGGCGAAGCAAGGGGGAATCAGGATGTCCCTTTGTTGAGCGCTGTGAACAACGTATCGAGGGATGCCTAGAGAAATATGGCATGGTCGAGAGAAGTCCGGATCATTTTGCCGCGTGTGACCGTGCTCTGGCTGAAGACGTCCCGAGAAAGAAGAGACATCGAGACGAGGGGAGTGTTCCCGAGGCTGCTGAGACTGAACACAGCACCGTACTTGAAATTGATAGATTGTATAAATATTTCGGACATTCCGGCAGGCGTGTACGGGCCATTGACGGAGTTGATCTGACGATTGATGCCCATAGTGTGCTTGGAGTGGTCGGGGAATCGGGTTGCGGAAAGAGTACTCTGGGGCACACAATCAGCGGGTTAATGACTCCTACAAAGGGGCACATTATTTTCGACGGAATTGATGTTTCTGTCTCCTGGAAGAAGCGAACTCCCGATGTGCTGAAAAATATTCAACTCATTTTTCAAAATCCTGGTCGCAGTCTTAACCCTTCCTTTACTTTGGAGAAGATTATTGGCCGGCCAATGAAGAAACTTCTGAACATTAAATCTCTAGAGGAACGAAGAAGACGGATCATAGATATCCTGAAAAAAGTTGACCTGGGAGAGGAGTACCTGTACCGCAGACCTACACAACTTAGTGGCGGCGAGATGCAGAGGGCGGCGGTTGCCAGGTCTTTTTCGATCTCCCCAAGCCTGCTCGTCTGTGATGAGCCGACCTCAGCGCTCGATGCTTCAGTCCAGGCTTCAGTACTTAACTTACTCGTCGAACTGCAGAAGGATTCAGGAGCCTCCTATATCTTTATCTCCCATGACTTGAATGTTATCAACTATCTAAGCGATTATATCATGGTCATGTACCTGGGCCGCATTTGTGAATACGGGAAGAAGGGGGAAGTAGTGGGTTCTCCTCGGCATCCCTACACCGAAGCATTGCTTTCAGCGGTACCTGATGTCGACCCGACGGTGACTCGCGGTACAATCAGGCTGGAAGGCTCTCCTCCAAACCCAACGAAGAAGATTGTGGGTTGCCCGTTCGCCGGGCGCTGCCACCGTAAAGTTGGCAACATATGTGACACAACACCACCCCCGCGGGTCGAGGCAAGTGATTCACACTTTGCCTATTGCCACCTCCCGCCGGAAGAGATGAAGACGGTAATCGCGAGTAAAGGGATGTAATCTGCCCATTGGTGCCCTTACTTGTGGTCCTTTCCGGGAGGATGCTAACCCCGTGGTAAAACTGGTTCAGTTTTGTTCATAGCTGCTGGTGTCTTCAATCTCTTACTCTGGGTGGTTATCAGGAACTGGTATGCTGTATCCCCTTTTCTGCACTAAGGGCCGTGGTGTGCCCTTTGCGTATTGGATGTAGTTAGATCACGAATTAGATAACTCGGGTTGGAAGGTTGGAGTTGCAGGTATGGACACACTCCATTTTGCGCTTAGTAACCATAAAAACCCTATATGAAACGCCTAAATAATGAATTTTTTAGAATATTTACTGTTATATTATATACAAAACACAAGTAATATGTTAGTATACTAAGTAAAATAAAGGATAGGAGAATATTATGAAAAAAACACTTATTATCAGCTTGCTATTGCTGTTTTCCCTTTCTGCAGCCTTTGCTGGAGGGCAGCAGGAGGCAGCTAGAGAGACGATCTCATTTGCTGGATCAGGAGGCTATCCACCTTTTAACTACATGGAAGAGGATGGCGATGTGATCGGTTTTGATGTTGATGTTGCTCAAGAAATTGCCGACCGAATGGATATGGAACTCGATTACGTAACTACAGCATGGGATGGTATCATTGAAGGCCTGCGGGCAAAACGATATAACGGCATTCTTGGTAGTATGGGGATAACTGCAGAACGAGAGAAGCGGGTGAATTTTACTGATCCCTACTATTATTCAGGTCCTCAGTTGATTGTTCGAAAAGATAGCAATATATCGGGACCAGAGGATCTTACTGCCGACTCGACTATCGGATTGGTGACCGGGACAACCTTTGAAGAAGATGCCAATACCCTCGGGGTACAGGTAAAGCTCTATGAGGATGATAATCAGACCCTGATTGAACTGCTTAATGGTAGAATAGACGGAGTTCTCACTGACCGGATTGTTGGACTCAATGCAATCGCCAGCCTTTCTGGCGGGGAGGATCTTACCCTTGTTGGTTCGGTATTACGTACAGAACGAATGGGTGTGGCACTCCACCAGGATGATACCCAGCTCCTTGAGGAAATAAACGGGATTCTTGATGATATGCGGGCAGATGGAACTCTTACTGCCATTAGCGAACGCTGGTTCAATGGTGAGGATATTACCCGTGAGTAACAGGGAGTAAACACCAATGCAAAACCTATTGCCGTGGGACTTAACAGTCATCCCCTCCAGATTTTTTCTGTTTGGTGAGGCCGCGTTTTATACCGTGCAGATCACCGTTCTCGGTGTTCTGCTCGGTATGGCAATTGGATTGTTTGCCGCTTTCGGCAAGCTATCAAACAACAAAGCGATAGCAGCGGTCTCCCGCGCCTATATTTTTGCTATACGCGGGACCCCGCTGCTAGTCCAGCTTTTCATCATCTACTACGGTCTTACCTCGATCGTTACTATTGATGCCATCCCTTCTGCAATTATTGCTTTGGGAATACATAACGGTGCGTACATCGGTGAGATTTTCCGGGGCTCAATACAGTCAATCCACTATGGGCAGATGGAAGCAGCTAGAAGTCTTGGTATGACCCACCGGAGGGCGATGCGGAGGATCGTATTACCGCAAGCGTTCAAACGGGCTGTTCCCTCTCTCGGTAACCAGCTGATAATAGCTTTGAAGGACAGTTCTCTCGCCAGTACAATTGCTGTACCGGAGCTCATGCTCAAGGGTCGACAGATGGGTTCATCAACATTCATGTACATGGAGATGTTTATTATCGTTGGAATATGGTATCTGCTGATGACAAGTGTATTGTCATTTACAGTCCACCGAATCGAAACAAGGTTGAAGGTGAGTGATCGTGAACAGTAAGACGGAATACGTTGAGAAAGAAAAACCGAAGGCCACTGACAAAAAGCAACATGCATCCCAATCAGATGAGGTGTTGCGCGTAGAGAACATAGAGAAGTGGTATGGACAACTGGAGGTTCTCAAAGATATTTCACTCACCGTCCATAGGGGAGAGGTGGTTGTAATTATTGGGGCTAGCGGTTCAGGGAAAAGCACCCTGCTGCGATGTGTGAATTTTCTTGAAAAAGCTCAGAAGGGAAACGTCTATCTCGAGGGAAAGCGGATCAAACATCAAGAAAAGCAACTGAATAAGCTCCGTCAGGAACTTGGTATGGTATTTCAGCATTTCAACTTGTTCCCCCACATGACGGTACTTCAAAATGTGACAGAGGGCCCTGTTCAGGTGAAGGGAGTTCCGAAAGAGAAAGCTAAACAGGATGCTTTAAACATTCTTGAAGAGGTAGGACTTTCTGACAAAGCTGATGTCTATCCTGCCATGCTCTCTGGTGGTCAAAAACAACGAGTAGCCATTGCACGCGCTTTGGCTATGAATCCCAAGGTAATGCTTTTTGATGAGCCAACTAGCGCTTTAGATCCTGAACTTGTTGGTGAGGTGCTTGGCGTTATGGCTACCCTGGCGAAAGAGGGTATGACCATGGTTGTTGTTACTCATGAGATGTGGTTTGCTAAAGAAGTAGCCGACAGGGTTATTTTTATGGATGAGGGGGTGATTCTTGAAGAAGGAACCCCGGAAAAGATTTTCACTGAGCCTGAACAAGAACGGACTCTTGCGTTTCTCAAACAGGTGCTTCCGCCCCAGGAGTAGATTTGTTGGCTCTAGTTGACATTAGCAGCAACCTTGCATAGTATCAGGTGCATGAAAGCAGACGAACTACGCAGCAAGTATATCAACTTTTTTGTAGAAAAGAACCATACCCATATCTCAGGTCAATCGTTACTGCCGGAAAATGATCCAACAGTGCTCTTTACGACTGCCGGTATGCATCCCTTGGTTCCATATATCCTGGGCGAACCACATCCGGGCGGAACTCGCCTGGTAAATTATCAGAAGTGCATACGAACTGGTGATATAGAATCGGTTGGGGACACCAGCCACCTAACGTTTTTTGAAATGCTTGGAAACTGGTCACTTGGTGACTATTTCAAAGAGGAAGCTGTCCGGATGAGTTATGAGTTTCTCACCTCCGAGCAGTGGCTTGGCATTGAGCCTGAGCGCATTTCAATAACGGTTTTTGCCGGCGATGAAGAGGTTCCCCGTGATACGGAAACAGCACAGCTGTGGATGGAGTTAGGGGTACCTGAGCAGCGTATCTACTTTCTTCCGCGTTCTGACAACTGGTGGGGCCCTGCAGGGGAGACTGGCCCGTGCGGACCAGATACTGAGATGTTTGTTGATACAGGCAAGCCTGCATGCAGTCCGTCGTGCGCCCCAGGTTGCAACTGCGGTAAATATTTTGAGATCTGGAACGATGTATTCATGCAGTATAACAAACTTGCTGACGGCAGGTACGTACCGCTTGAGCGCAAATGTGTTGATACTGGCATGGGGATCGAGCGGACTATTGCAATGACCCAGCACAAAGGGTCCGTCTACGAGACTGAGGTTTTTACCCCGATCATTGCAGATATTGAACAGCTGTGTGGAAAGTCATATGGGCAGCAGGATGAGTACGACAGCTCCATCCGGGTAGTTGCCGATCATATCCGCACCGCTGTGTTTATTCTCGGCGACCCGAAAGGGGTAAAACCTTCCAACCTCGGTCAGGGGTACATTCTCCGAAGGCTTATCAGACGGGCTGTACGGCATGGTCGCAAATTGGGCATCGAGGGCTTTTACCTTTCCGGATTGGTAGATACCGTGCTTGGTATTTATGGACAGGCATATCCGGAACTAGTTGAACATAGCACTCAGATCAAGGAGGAGCTTCGTCTTGAAGAGGAGCGGTTTTCCTCCACATTGCAAAAAGGTGAGCACGAGTTTGAAAAGATGCTGCCCAACCTGTTGAAGGGCAAGCAGCGGATCATTCCCGGGCGACTGGCTTTCAAGCTGTATGACACATACGGCTTTCCCCTTGAGCTGACCGAAGAACTTGCCTCTGAACACGGCTTTGCCGTGGATAAACAGGGATTTGATACTGCCTTTGCAAAACACCAGGAAGCTTCCAGATCCGGAGCTGAAAAAAACTTCAAAGGTGGGCTTGCCGATCATTCACACATGACGACCGCACTGCATACTGCTACGCATTTACTTCATAAAGCCCTGAGGATGGTACTAGGAGAGCATGTTGCCCAGAAGGGGAGCAATATAACAGCAGAACGGCTGCGGTTTGACTTCACCCACCCTGACAAAATGACACCGGAGCAGATCCAGCAGGTAGAGCAGATCGTTAATGAGCAGATACAACGTGATCTGCCGGTAACGATGGAGGTGATGTCGCTGACAGAGGCACAAGAGGCTGGTGCCCTGGCACTTTTTGAGAGCAAATATGAGGAGCAAGTCAAGGTCTACTCAATTGGTGATTTTTCGAAGGAGGTCTGCGGAGGACCTCACGTAGAACGTACCGGCGTGATGGGACGTTTTAAGATCAAAAAGGAGCAGTCCTCTTCAGCTGGCGTCCGTCGTATCAAGGCTGTTCTGATTCAGGAGTGATGCACTAAGGCCTCTTTCGGGGTGATTTTGCAACCTCTCACATAAAAACCGGTAGGCTATACTAGCCGCCGTTACTTGTTTTGTCGAGACAATTTTTTTCACTGAGGAATGTGAAGAGTGAAGACGTATAGAATAGTGGGCGGGGTGCTTTCTGGCATCTGTCTGTTCTCAGTTGCCTTTCATGCCATCGGTCACTGGCTTGGGGATGAGGAGCTCGCTTTCAGTTACTATTATACCGGCCTGCTTGTCTATGCCCTGGGATTGGTGATACTCACCTGTATTCCGAAGCAAACCGTAAGTTTCCAGCTAATTACCAGAAGTGTGACGATCCCGGTCAGACGAATCAACATGCTCTACCAATTCTTTGGACTGATCATCATTGATACTCTGCTCATTACTCATCAGACCTATTATCCATACGTGATGACTATAAGTCTCATAACATTTTTAATGGGTGTCCAGTATCATATCATATATTACAAGGGGATTGCGGCTCTGGCAGCGTATTACCTGATATTGGTTGGTGGTATCCATCTGCGCAGCGGGGTGAGTCTCCTCCAGCTAAAGCTGTTTTTCAACACAATCTTCTTCTACTGTCTGCTGTTTTTACTGTTCCAAAAGGAGCTTCGTGTTCGGCATCTCCTGGTGAAGAAATACCAGAAACAGGCTCTTGATGTCCGTGAGCGCCTTGAACTCTACGAAAAGCAGCAGCTTGACCCGGCAGTATTCGGGCTAACCGGGCGCGAGATGGAAGTGCTTGAAACGCTGTGCCTTACAAATGCGTCCAATCAGGAGTTAGCCGATCATCTCGGGATTAAGATACACACGGTAAAGACACATATGCGAAATATCTTTGACAAGGCGGGAGTAGATGATCGGCATCAGCTGATTGATTTATGCAGGGGATACTTTGCTTAGTTGTCAGAACCGTCAGTGTCGGCAGCAAGCTGGCCACATGCCCCGTTGACGCCGCGGCCGCGTCGGTAGCGGCGGGTGACCGGTATACCGGCGTGAGTCAGGAGAGCGGAGAACTCAGTGATGGCTTTGGCTGTCGGTTCTTCGAACTCAAGTTCTGCCGCCGGATTCCAGGGTATCATGTTAACCATAACGTGCAGACCTCTGGAGAACTCAACGAGCCCCCGGGCATCCTCCTTGGTATCGTTTACTCCCCCGAGCATGACATACTCGAGTGTAATGCGCCGTTTTGAAGCCTTCTGATAGGTTTGGAGGGCTGAGTGCAGTTCCTCAAGCGGGTATGCATTGTTTATTGGCATCAGTGAGCTGCGAAGCGAATTCTCCGATGCTGTCAGCGATACTGCCAATCTCACGTAGGGGCCTGTTTTTGCTAATTCTCGTATGCCCGGAACGATACCACAGGTAGAAAGTGTTATTCGTCTGAGACTGATATGAAGCCCCTCATCGTGGTGAAAAATGGCGATTGATTGGGTCACTTCGTTCAGATTAACTAGCGGTTCTCCCATTCCCATATAGACGATATGGGTGATGGGACCGAACAGATTGTACAGATGAAAGTACTGTTCGACAATTTCAGCGGCAGTAAGGTCACGAACAAGACCCATGGTGCCAGTCCGGCAAAAGGCACAGCCCATGGCACATCCAACCTGACTGGATAGGCAGGCTGTTTTGCGTCCTTGATCGTCGATGAGCAGGACACATTCGACTACTGCTCCGTCATCAAGCTTGATGGTGAGTTTTGTCGTCCCGTCAGGGTCACTGCGGCGTGATTGAACTGCAGAGCTGAAAAGAGTATATCCTCGTTCACGCAGGTTCTTTCGCAGCGATTTGGGGATGTTGAGCATCTGATCAAAGTCTGTGACACCCTTTTGGACCCAGCCAAACAACTGCTTTCTACGGAAAGCAGGCTCATTCGGAAGCACCGCCGCTAAGTCTGGCGGCAGATAACCAAAGAGAGATGTGTATGATTGGCTTTCAGAACTCACGAGTGCTGACTCTCCTGGAGTTTGTCGATCATGGTGGCTATGTAGATATTGTAAATGCCGAGATCCTGGTAATCCTGAAGCACCTCAATAGCTTTCTGGGTGTCGCCCATTTCTTGATAACATTTACTCAGCTCAATATAGTATCGGTGGTTTTTCATATCATTGCGGCGCAGTTTGTCAATTTTTGCAATAGCATCCCCATAGTTGCCTTGTTCTTTGCTCAACAGGGCAAGGCCCAGGATCGCATACGTATCATAGTCAATCGCAAGTGCCCGTTTATAAAATTCTTCAGCTCTTTCATACTGGCCGAGAACACGATAGGCATCACCGGCGCGGGTGAGAATGATTTTGTTGTTTGGATCATTATCAAGAATTTTAAGCCAATAGACGAGGGAGTTCTCATAATCCATCAGTCCTCTGTAACAGTCGGCAGTCCCAAAAAGTGCAAAGAAGTTCTTCGGGTCAATCTCAAGGGCCTTTTTGAAATAGGAAAGACCTTTGTCAAATGTTTTTAATTTCCGGTGACAGTTGCCGATTGTCGTGAGTACCCTGATATCAACTCCTTCCGGGTCAAGCTCGTACATGGTTTCCCAATAGTGGAGGGCTTCCTCATACTCCTGAAAGTCGAAGTGCAGATATCCCAGGCCGATGAGTGCATAGTGATTATTTGGGTCAATATCAAGTACCCGGAGGTAGGATTGTTTTGACTGGGGAAAATTTTTCAGCTTCCGGTGTGCGTCAGCTATACGTGCGAGGACAGTCACATTATCCTTGTCATTTTCCAGATATTTCTCCCAGGCACTAATCGCTTCGGGAAGCTTGTTCATTGCTTTATAGGAGTCTGCTGCACCAAATAGGGCATAATTATTATTTGGATAGTATTCTAGGCACGTGTTGTAGTAGGTAAGGGCTTTACGAAAGTTTTTTCGCTTGCGCTCCACATCGCCCAGTCCTACCAGAGCGTAATTGTTATGAGGATATTTCTCAAGAATCGTCTTGAAATATTCCTCGGCACCATCAACACGGTCTTCCTTGAGCAGCCTGTATCCCCTCTTTGAGAGAGAAGTAATTTCTTCTATCTCCTCTTTATCCAGAGGGAAATCTGTTTCCAGTTCAGCCGAGTTGTCGGTATGTTCTTTCTTTGTACTCATATACAATCCTTATTACGTTGGTCAACAGAATTACATTCACAGCGTATGAATCAAATATAACATAAAACCGAGGGAGTACAAATATGTTTGCATCAAAATATACTGAAAATAGCCAGAAGGACGCCGGTTATACCTTCTCCTCCAAGAAAACCTGAAGCAACAATACTCCCGTTCCCAGTAATCCGTTCTCTACTCTCGGCAGAGCGAGCACTCCTGTCTGTAATGAACCGCGCAAGACCACCCACAAACACGATTGCAGAGATATTCAGCGGCAGATAGAAGCCGAGGCCAAGGGTTGAAGCGGGCAGTTTTCCTAGATACAGAACCGTACCGACTGAAAGCCCGATAATAAAGGCGGGTACATCTGCAATGCCTGCTACCATCTGTGAAACGGCGGCTGCCTGCGGAGCAGGAAGTTCAGCGGTACCGAAACCGCCGAAAGCCTGGTGCATGGCTAGCAGGACAATAACTGAAACAACCGCCCCGAGAATAGCTCCCAGGGCTTCAGCGGTCAGCTGAGCCTTGGGATTCGTGCCAAGCTGCTTACCGGCTTTAAAATCGTTCATCACATCGCCGGTGAGTCCACAGGCGACTGCAGTGAGGCCTGCAAGCATGAAAGCGGGAACAGGGCCCGGACGCTGAAACAGGGAAATCCCCAGCAGTACGATAATCCCGAATATCTCCATTGGATTGATTCCAGTCTGGCCGGTAAGCAGGGCAGCCATAGCGGTAGTCATCCATATCCCCACGATTGCCAGTACTAGCTGCAGAAGGGTAATGTCAGTAAGTATGAAAAGCACCAGTACCACAACCGCTGTAACAGCTGCTGGCAGGGCTAACTGGGAGGTGTCGAAGCTCACTTTTTTGATACGCTTTACAGCAAGGTAGAACCCTTTGAGTAAGATGCCCGCACCGGTACCTACCATGAGACCGATACCGAGGTGCTGACGAAATATGTCGGCAACAGCAGGATCAGCAAACCAACCCCAGGCTGTTCCCAGTGGTATGAGAAGGTAGTATCCCACCAGAGCACCCAGGACCCAAACACCGGTGAATATCGGTCCGATAATGAATCCAATTCCGGCAGCCATGGGAGAGAGCCATACAGTCAAATCCGGGAGGGACTTGCCGGGCATCTTAGTACTTAATGCGACGGGAATGGCATGCAGACCGTCACGAAGGGCGGTGAAAACCGCACTTGCTCCCATAGATGAGAACAGCAAGGTTGCCTGTCTTCCCCCGGTGTCCCCTATGATCAGGGTATTATAAGCAGCTGTGCCCATTGGATAGGGAAGAGGATCGCGCTCCACGTATGTTTTTCGATGGAACTGGGTAAACAGCGCACCGAGCACCGCTCCGGATACGGTCACTGCTATCAGCTGAACGGTCGGAACACTGGCTTCAGGATGCAGTATCCATAAACCTGGCAATGTGAAAGCCAAACCGCCTGCTACCATCGCTCCCGAACTCATTGCAGTGTGGGTGACATTGATTTCCTGCAAGGTTGAATTATTCCAGCGTTTCAGCAGCGCCATGCTTAACACCGCCGCAAAAATTGTCGGCCAGGGCAGGGCGCCCATGCGCAAGGCTACATACATTGAGCTGGAAGTAATAATAAGGGATCCGGCTAGTCCTATGAGCAGTCCGCGGACAGTTAGGTGCTCCATGATACCCTTGGGGGCATGTGTAATTGTATCCATCACAAAACTCCTTGACGAATGGTATCACAGTCTAAACCGTTTGAACATATAGCCTGGGGATTCTGACAGGTACTTATACTTTGTCATTAGTGGATAATAGATACAGTAAAACTTTTGCAATCATCTCATATTTCTATTGAATGTAGTCCTGTTACTTGGTATTCTATGGGTAGCTTAATGTTTATATTTGAATAGGGGGTATACATGAAAAAGCTTGGAATAATATTTCTACTGGTTGTAATTCTTATTTCTCCTGTAGCTGCTTCAGGTGAAGCGGGGGATATCAGCGTGGGACTCGCCTTGGGGCAGCCCTCGGGGCTGACAGGCAAGTTTATGATGGATGATAAGCTATCTACAAATGTTCTGACGGCTTTCCGTTTTGGATCAAGCACTACGAGCGGGGCCATGTTGGTTCGAGCCGCTGTAAGTTTCGATGTAGCCGATGTTGCAATTGAGAATGCTGATTTCTATCCATATGTTGGCGGGGGAATTGATGTGATGATGGGTGACACCTTTGGACTCGGTGTAGTAGCTCCGCTGGGAATTTCCTACTACTTTGACGATCCTCCCATCGAGGTTTACGCTGAAGTCGTACCCGGCCTAAGCTTTACTAGCGGGACTGATCCGTTCTATGTAGGCGGTGGTATTGGTGGTCGCTACAGTCTTAACCGCTAGGATTTGAGATTTAGCTACCTGTAAAGGCAATGAATTACAGTTTCGTATCCCGACTCGCCATTATGTGTGGGTCGGGATCTTTTATTGCTTACTTCGGTATGGAGTTACTGCAGATTTAAAGCGGTCCGGAATCCGCGCCTGCACTACGATGCTGTGCTCCTGGTAGGTTTCACTGACAACTTCACCATTGCGCTTCATAAAAGCCAAAATATCAAACCGTTCCTGAGGGAGTACAAACGTCTCAAGCGGATACATATCGAAAATGATATGCTCGATGGCCTGCTTCACTTGTTCAATGCCTTCACCTGTGCGGGTAGAGGCAAACAGAAGGTGTCTGTGTTTCTGTCGCAGAGGGGCAAGGTGAGAGAGGTCACTGCAAAGATCTATCTTATTTACCACTACAACAGAGGGTTTCTCAGCGCAGTGGAGGGATCCAAGCACTTCAAGGGTCGTTTCGTAGCAGCCAAGCGGATCGGAGTGGGAGGCATCAATCACATGGATGAGAAAATCGGAGTAGGTTGTCTCTTCAAGGGTAGAGCGAAAGGCGTCGATGAGATCATGCGGTAAGTCCTGTACAAAACCGACGGTATCGGTCAGCAGTGCCTCTGAGCCGCTCGGTAACGAAACACGTCTCGTTGTTGGGTCAAGCGTGGCAAACAGCTTATCCTCAATGAGGACATCAGCACTGGTGAGACTTTTTAACAGGGAGGATTTGCCGGCATTGGTGTAGCCGACGATTGAACCGGTTGGTACAGGCACTCCGGTTCGCTGTTTTCGCTGTGTATCCCGGTGAGAGCGAACTTTTTTCAGCTCCTGCTTTATTTTAGCAATATGCTTGGTAACCGTCCGGCGGTCTTCTTCAAGCTGTGTTTCACCGCCTCCTCGCGTGCCGCGGGAGCCACCCCGTTGACGGGAGAGGTGCGTCCAAGCGCGTGTCAGGCGTGGAAGGGAGTACTCTTGCCGGGCTAGGGCGACTTGCAGCACTGCCTCTTTGGTTGATGCTCTGTCGGCAAATATCTGGAGGATTACCTCCCTGCGATCAATGACACACTTGCCGGATTGCTTCTCCCAATTGCGCTGCTGGCTGGGGGAGAGATCACGATCGAAGACAATATACTGTGCTTCGGTCTCTTCTGCCTGCTGAGATATTTCCCGCATTTTTCCGCTCCCGACAAGGAAGGCGGCCTTGGGAGCCCGTAGACGAACGACAAGCGAGCCTGCCTGTTTCATCCCGATTGTCTCAACGAGATTCTCCAGTTCCTGGCGCCGGAAATCAGCATCGGAAGCAGGCTCATTCTGATCGGTAATGGTAACAAGCAGCGCGCGTTGCTGGGTGATATTCTTCCTGTCATACTGGAAAACAGTGGTATTCATAGGCACCGTTTTACCCTAATTGAGGTTATCACGGTTGTCAATATATGATACGATGCTCCAGCTTAAACAACAGATATAAACTGACTTTTTGTAGGAGTATTCGAATGGGGCTGAACTGCGGTATAGTCGGGCTTCCCAATGTAGGTAAATCGACTCTGTTTTCTGCCTTGACTTCTGCCCCGGCAGAAGCGGCAAACTATCCCTTTTGTACTATTGATCCGAATGTAGGAATAGTCTCTGTTCCCGACAAACGGCTTGATATGATATCTGAAATCATCCCCGCCCGAAAGGTAATCCCTGCTATCGTGGAGTTTGTCGACATAGCCGGCCTGGTAAAGGGTGCCTCACAGGGTGAGGGGCTTGGCAACCGGTTTCTCTCCCACATCAGGGAGGTGGGAGTACTGGTGCATGTTGTCCGCTGTTTTGAGGATGATGATATTACCCATGTATCGACTTCTATAGACCCCTCATCGGATATTGAAACAATAAATGTAGAACTAGCCCTGGCTGATCTGGAATCGGTGGACAAGCGCCTGGGCAGAGTGGAAAAACTCTCCAGGGCGGGAAAGGAAGGGGCGAAGCAGGCTGCTCTTCTCAGACCGCTGCTTGAACGTCTGAGGGAGCATCTTGAACAGGGACAGCCAGCACGTACCGCTGGATTGACCCATGACCAGCACACATTACTGCATGACCTGCATTTGATAACAATGAAGCCTGTAGTCTATGTCTGCAACGTCGATGAAGACGGCCTCGCAGCGGGGAATTCCTTTACCAGACAGGTCGAAGAGATTGCGCACCAAGAAAACGCTGAGGTGGTCTCTATCTGCGGAAAACTGGAGTCGGAGATAGCTGCCCTGGAAACACAGGAAGAGCGGCGTGAATTTCTTGAGGCTGCCGGTCTGGAAGAATCTGGACTTAACCGACTTATAGGTGTCGGGTATAACACTCTGGGACTGCGAACCTTCTTTACTGCAGGTCCTGACGAGGATCGGGCCTGGACATTTCCTGAGGGAGCGAAAGCTCCGCAGGCAGCCGGCGTTATTCACACGGATTTTGAGAAGGGCTTTATCAAGGCTGAGGTCTATCATTGTAATGACCTGTTTACCTACGGTTCGGAACAGAAGGTCAAAGAGGCGGGTAAACTGCGAATAGAGGGAAAGGAGTACGTGGTAAAAGACGGAGATGTGATGCATTTTCGATTTAACGTGTGATTGTGGTATCTACAACTGTACCAGATTAAGTACTGAGGGGATCATCCGGATGCTCTTAAGCACCTTTTTCACATCACTTTCCCGGTCAAGCTCCATAGTAAAACTGCCCACAAGTCTATCATTGTCCGTCTGCTCCAGGCGGCCTTCAATGAGGTGCCCGTGATATTTTCGGACCGCTCCCTCAATTTCGGAGAATAGATCCGAGACAATACGACTTGTCACCTGAAATCTCCTCGTAGCCTTCGGGGAGGATGTTTCCCATTCAACCTCAATACTACGCTCTCCAATTTCCTTGATGTGCTGCAGGTTTTTACAGTCGCGCCGATGGACAATAATTCCTCTTCCCCGTGAAATGTAGCCAACGATATCATCACCCCGTGTCGGCTGGCAGCATTGTGCAATGCTGATTAGCATATTCTTTTCATCTCCGATGCGGAAAGCCAGTTTTTGCTGGTCCAGGACCTTCGTGACAATTTCTTCAGGTTTGCCTGTCTGTTCTTCCTCCGGCTGTTCTTTAGCGGAACTCTGGTCAGGGTGGGCCGGGTGTCGTTGTTCGGGCTTGCTTTTGGCTATGATGTTTTTATCTATGAGCAGGCTCTCATCGTGCTTATTGAGCCAGTAGCGTATTTTCTGCCGGGCTCGTGAAGTCTTAGCCAGCCGAAGCCAGTTTATATGCGGGTGGGCATTCTGAGAGGTCATGATCTCGATGGTCTGCGTGTTTTTCAACGGCTGGCTCAGTGATATGATTGAACCGTCCGCCTTCGCTCCGACAATATGGTTTCCAACTTCGGTATGGATATGGTAGGCAAAGTCGATT
>JBNJDX010000022.1:0-28910 GCA_051745285.1 Spirochaetota bacterium | reverse complement strand
ATACGATGGGCAGGTGGTCTGGCGCTGCTTGCAGCCGTGATGCTTTCAGGATGTGCCACTACCGTGGCCTTTGACGTGCTTAAACCTGCACAGGTGAACATGTCAGATTACCGGAAGCTCGCTGTACTCGAATATGAACCGTATGAGCTTTCAGACGAATATTATGCAGGCAAGCTTATAGTTGAATTTCTATTTGGCACGAGTGAGATAAGGACTAGCGGGTACAGGTTCAATCTTGATGAAGATATAGCAGAATACATGACAGAACAAACGATCCGTACTCTCAGTGATACGGGGTATTTCACCATAGTTACTCCTGATAGGGTTCAGCATCATCAAGGGTATTCGAGCGGTTCCATGGTGTCCAACCGGGTACTCTCAGAGCAGCTCGGGGTTGATGCAGTCCTTGTCGGGACTATTCTTGATATGGATTATGACGAGCGAGTTGAAAATAGGAATGTGACCATAAAAAACGATGATGGTGATAGTGTACCGGGTGTCGAATCCTACTTTGTGCAGCAGGTGGAGATGCAGGTAAACTACAACGTTATAGATGTGGATACTGGCAACGTGATTGCTTCAAAGTATCTTTCCGGGAACAACTCTCGGCGAACAAAGATTGAACCAGAGGAGGCGGATGACTTCAGAGCCCCTCAGCTTGAAACACTGTACAGAGCGATTATCCGGGATTTCCAACCTGAAATCAGTAGACAGTTGGCCCCTTACTATGAACGTGAGTACCGCAGACTGAAGGAGGAGAAGGGTAATGACAAGTTTGAGGCCGCTGAGAAACTCATAAAGAGTTCTCAGTATAAGAAAGCCCTCGACCTCTATCTTGAACTGTGGTACGACAGCGAGATTCTGGCTGCCGGTTATAACGCGGCGATTCTCTATGAGGTTATGGGGCAGTATGATTCTGCACTCTCCCTGATGAAAGAGGTCCATGATACTACCGGGAATCCTGATGCCTATCAGCAGTATCTCCGTCTGCAGCAGGTTTCACGGGAGGCCGACGAGGCGAAACAACAGTTATAGCGGAAAATACGTAGCAGCTGACATAAAAGATGAGCTATCCTGGTTGCAGGATAGCTCATCTTTTTGTGAAGTACTGCGAAAAACATAAAAAATGATGTCTTAAAAGTTAGCAAATAATCAATATAGCAAATAATTAGATATATAATAATAACATACACAAGTTAAAAATCTCCAAAACCTATTGACTAACTCCCTTTAATTTTATTAATATGCAAAAAATCACCAATTAAATGCGATAAAATTGTATAAATATACATATAATACAAGGAAGTTATATGCAAGAATATGTTAAAGGGAAAAGAGTTGCGGAAAAACGCAATGCTTCAGGCGGGCCTCGTTCCTACGGCCTGTATGACTCGAGTTTTGAGCATGACAGCTGCGGAGTTGGTTTTATAGCTCATCTTGACGGAGAACCACGTCACAGTGTCGTTGAGCAGGGACTGCAGGTTCTCGTCAATCTACAGCACCGGGGTGCCGTGGGGGGAGATACAAAAACTGGTGACGGGGCCGGTCTGATGGTCCAGATTCCGGACGCTTTTTTCCGGAAGCAGGCACCTAAGCTTTCCCTGCCTGAAGCCGGTTCATACGCGGTAGGTATGCTGTTTATGCCCTCCGATGACGAACAGGCTGCTGCGTGCCAGACCTGTGTAGAACAGCAGGTTGCGGCTCACGATTTCCGCCTTATCGGATGGAGAGACGTACCTGTTGACAGCAGCCTCCTAGGAAGTGTTGCTGCTAGCAACGAACCAAGAAGTGTACAGTTCTTTATTGCCGCCGAAGATGACCAGGATATCTCAGCGCTGCAGCGAAGACTTTTCGTGCTCAGGAGGCACATAGAACAGGCTGTCGAACAGATAGACTCAGATGTCAGCCAATTTTATGTCTGCAGCCTTTCGTGTTCCATGGTTGTCTATAAGGGCCTGCTTACCGGAGATCAGTTAGGGGCATACTATCTGGATCTTAACGAAGACTATTTCACGAGCCCGTTTGCTATTATTCATTCCAGATTCAGTACCAATACCCTTCCTGAGTGGCGCCTGGCACAGCCTTTCAGGTGTCTTGCCCACAATGGCGAGATAAATACCATCCGGGGCAATATCAATCGACAGCGGGCCAGAGAAGGTTTTATGTCGTCTGAACGCATTGGCGAGCAGCTTGAAACAATTACCCCCATCATTGATGAGAGCGGCAGCGACTCAGCAATATTCGACAATGTTCTGGAGCTCTTTACGATGGCCGGAAGGAGTATTCCGCATGTCATGATGATGATGATCCCTGAGGCTTACTCCCCGGAGATTCAAATGAGTATCGATAAACGCGCGTTTTATGAGTACCATTCCACGATCATGGAGCCGTGGGATGGTCCGGCCGCTGTTGTCTTTACCGATGGCAGGTACATCGGAGCAACGCTTGACCGTAATGGGTTGCGTCCTGCCCGCTACACGGTAACGCGTGACGGGTTGATTGTACTGGCCTCCGAGGCCGGAGTTGTTGATTTGCCGCCAGAGAATATCCGGACAAAAGGTTCTCTCCAACCCGGCAAGATGTTTCTTGTTGACCTGCAGCAGCATTCAATTGTTCCGGACAATGTGATCAAGGCTAAAATTTCCCGTCAGTATCCCTATCGGAGATGGGTGAAAGACAGGAGTATTGAGCTGAGGGGATTATTTATGCCATCGGGTGTTCCCAGGATCGAGCCTGCTGAGCTTCTCGTCAAGCAGATTTTGTTCGGGTATACCGATGAGGATGTAAAAACCTTGATGGCCCCGATGGCCAAGCAGGGGCAGGAGGCTATCGGTTCGATGGGGAATGACACAGGTCTGGCAGTGCTCTCTGACCATAGTAACCTGCTGTTCAACTATTTCAAGCAGATGTTCGCCCAGGTAACCAATCCTCCCATTGATCCGCTTCGTGAGCAGCTGGTCATGTCGCTTGAAAGCTATATAGAGAATGAAAGCAACCCCCTCGATATTGACCAGATTCAGTATCGTTCGTTAAAACTCAGCCATCCGATTCTCAGTGCCAATGATATGGCGAGGATCCGCAGCAACACGCATAAAGATCTAAAAACTGCGGATATCGACATCACCTTTTGTCCCGATGAAACCGGGGAGAACCTCAAGGCGGCTTTGGATCACATATGCGAAGAGGTTGAACAGTTGGCCGGGGAGGGGATTTCTCTCATCATTCTTACAGACCGGAATACTGGTCCCCAGCGAGCGCCGATACCATCTCTTCTGGCAGTTTCCGGACTTCATCAGTACATGCTTCGTAAGAAGCAGCGCGGGAAAATCGGAATCATCGTTGAGAGCGGTGAGGCTAGAGAGGTGTTTCATTATGCCCTCTATCTGGCCTTCGGCGGTGATGCGGTTTCTCCCTATATAGCTTTTTCAACCGTGAGGGAAATGGCAGAAAGCGGTAAACTTGGCAACCTCTCGCCTGAGGTTGCAGCTGATAACTATGTAAATGCTGTGAAAAAGGGCCTGCTAAAGACTTTCAGTCGAATGGGTATCTCAACTTTGCATAGTTTTTTTAACACTCAGCTCTTTGAAGCTGTCGGGCTGAACCGGGAGATCATTGATAGGTACTTTACCGGGACCGTTTCTCGAATTGGGGGAGTGGGACTAAAAGAAATCAGCCTTGAGGCGGCCAGCAGGCACAGCAAGGCCTATCCAGTTTCAGGGCAGGACCCGAAACTCAGAGATTCCGGAGGCTCGTATCGTTATCGGCGAGGAAGTGAAAAACACTACTGGAGCCCCGAAGCAATTTCCACGCTGCAACATGCTGTGCGTACAGACAGCTATGAGACCTTTCAAGAGTTTACTGAACTCATGGACAGATCGTATCGGGATAATGGAGAACTGCGTGGTTTGATTGATTTTAAAGCTGGCTCTCCTGTCCCGCTAGAGGATGTTGAGCCGGTAGAGGCAATCACAAAACGATTTGTGTCAGCTGCGATGTCCATCGGTTCTATCAGCCGTGATGCACATGAATGTGTTGCCATTGCTATGAACCGCATCGGAGCGAAAAGTAACAGCGGGGAGGGTGGTGAGGACCCTGAGCGGACCATACCGCTGCCAAATGGTGACTCAAAACGCTCCCGTATCAGACAAGTTGCCTCAGGGCGTTTCGGAGTGACCACGGAATATCTCAGATCGGCAGACGAAATTCAAATAAAAATGGCTCAGGGAGCTAAGCCCGGTGAGGGTGGTCAGCTTCCGGGAGCAAAAGTTTCCGATTATATTGCCCATATTCGGCATACAACTCCGGGGGTGACGCTCATTTCACCACCTCCCCATCATGATATCTATTCAATAGAGGACCTTGCACAGCTGATACACGATTTGAAAACCGTGAATCCCAGAGCTGAAGTTTCCGTGAAGCTTGTTGCTGAGGCCGGGGTTGGGACCATCGCCTCAGGAGTGGTAAAGGCTAAGGCCGACCGTGTGCTGATATCAGGACAAAACGGTGGCACAGGAGCCTCGCCCCTAACAGCAATTCGGCATGTGGGGCTGCCCTGGGAAATGGGACTGGCAGAAACCCAGCAGTCTTTGATTGCCAATGGTCTGCGGGATCAGGTTATCGTGCAGACCGATGGGCATTTGAAAACAGGCCGGGATCTTGCGATTGCCGCGTTGCTGGGAGCTGAGGAGTTCGGGTTTGGAACATCGCTGTTGATTACCCTTGGTTGCGTGATGCTGAGGAAGTGTCACTTGAATACCTGTGCACTTGGTGTTGCCACCCAGGACCCTGAGCTTCGTAAACGGTTTATGGGGAAGGCTGATTATATCGAGGCCTTTCTCCGCTTTATTGCTCAGCAGTTGCGTGAGTATATGGCCAAGCTTGGCTTCACTCGTCTGGACGATATGGTCGGCAGAGTTGATCTGCTGGAGTTCAAGCCCGCAGTTGAAAAATGGAAGGCCCATGCTGTCAGTCTGGAAAATATCCTGAGTGCCGATCACTTGAAAAACAGTCCCCCCCTTCATTTCTCGGGGAAGGTGAGCAAACGGCAGTCATCCGATGCAGACAGAATGCTGGAGAAAAGGTTAAAACCATTTTGGAAAGATCCCACACCGATGCAAATCCATCTACCCCTAAAGAACACAGACAGAACGGTAGGCTCTGCGGTAAGTGGTCAGATTGTTGAACACTTTGGTCCTGAAGGGCTCCCCGATGGCACGTTGAACCTGGTTTGTACCGGATCAGCAGGACAGAGCTTTGGGGCTTTTCTTGCTCCTGGAGTGTTTCTCCAGGTAGAGGGGGAAGTCAACGATTACCTGGCAAAAGGAATGAGCGGCGGTCGAATAGTGGTAAAACCGCCGAAAGGAGCCGCATTCAAGCCCGAACGCAACATCATATGCGGCAATGTAGTTCTCTATGGGGCCACTGCGGGGGAACTCTACGTGAACGGCATGGCCGGGGAACGCTTTGCAGTCCGTAACAGTGGGGCAACTGCTGTTGTTGAGGGCATCGGGGATCATGGCTGCGAGTACATGACAGGGGGAACTGTGGTTGTGCTTGGCAAGACCGGGAAAAACTTTGCTGCCGGTATGAGCGGCGGTATCGCCTACGTGCATGACCCTTCTGAGCTGTTTGACACTCGCTGTAACCTGGATATGGTTGAGCTTGAGAGTGTATGGACCAAAGAGGACCGAAAGCAGCTCAGAGATCTCATTGGTAAACACGCAGAACTGACCGGCAGTCGGACTGCTGAAACGATACTGGAAAACTGGGAAGCACAGCTTCCTCAGTTCGTGAAAGTCATGCCGATTGATTATCGAAGGGTGCTTGAGCGTATGAAGCTCAATGAGGACAGAGATAATGAGACTCTCTCGGTTACAGAGGAGGTTTATGATGGCTAAACAGACTGGTTTTCTCACCATCAATCGTGAAGTTCCAGCTTATCGCCCCGTGAAAGAGCGAATACAGGATTTTGAACCGGTTTGTGAGGTGCTTAATGATGAGCTCATTTCTTTACAAGCCAACCGCTGCATGGATTGCGGAGTACCCTTTTGCCATGCCTACGGCTGCCCATTGGGAAACCGGGTTCCAGATTACGCTGATGCACTCTACCATGGGAACTGGCGGGAGGCTCTGGAGCTGTTGCACTCCACCAATAATTTCCCCGAGATAACCGGACGGATTTGTCCTGCTCTGTGTGAAGCATCCTGCACGCTTTCGATCCATGATGGGGCGACAACCTGCCAGCATATAGAGCTCAAAATTGCAGAAAAAGGATGGGAATCTGGCTGGATCACCCCCGAGCCGGCACCCCGGGAAACCGGATATCGCGTGGCGGTAATCGGCTCAGGACCCTCGGGCCTTGCTGCAGCGCAGCAACTGGGTCGTGCAGGGCATGAGGTATTAGTTCTTGAAAAGGCTGACCGGATTGGCGGATTGCTGATGTACGGGATACCGAATTTCAAACTGGAAAAATCTGTACTGGACAGACGTCTTGAACAAATGCGGGCAGAAGGGGTCACTTTTGAAACCGAGGTGGAAGTTGGCAAGGATCTCTCAGCCCGGTACATCCTGAAAAATTTTGATGCTGTACTCATTGCCTCGGGCACCCCGCAGCCAAGGAACCTGCCAATTCCCGGGCGGGAACTGAAGGGAATTCACTTTGCACTGGAACTGTTGGGACAGCAGACGAAACTTCTTCTTGGGGACCGTATCCCAGCTGAAGAGCTCATTGAACCAAAAGATAAACATGTTGTTGTAATCGGAGGCGGGGATACCGGTTCAGATTGCGTTGGGACGGTCATCAGGCGCGGCTGTAAATCAGTTACCCAGGTTGAGCTGCTTCCAGAGCCTTCCAGTGAGCGCCTAAGCTGGAATCCATGGCCGCAATGGCCTCAGATTTTACGGAGCTCCAGTTCTCATGAAGAGGGGGCTAAGCGGTTGTGGAGTATTGCCACAAAGGAGTTCTATGGAACCAGCGGGCAGGTAGCAAAAGTTGGGTGCGCCCGCCTGGACTGGGCCGATGGGGCATCCACACAGATCAGGGGTTCTGATTTTCTTCTGGAAGCGGATCTTGTACTGTTGAGTATGGGGTTTGTACCGTTCGCCGACTCTCCGTTGGTAACCGGTTTTAACCTTGCAACAGATGAGCGGGGGAATGTTGCAGTAGATACGGACTACAAAACCTCTGTTGACAAAGTGTTTTCCACCGGTGATGCTGTGACTGGGGCTTCCCTGGTTGTGCGTGCTATTGATCACGGCAGAAAAAGCGCTGCATCAGTCAACGCTTATCTGAGAAATAACCCGCCGGGATAGGGTCTCATTGGAGGAGGTTGGGGTGACTCGTGCAAGCCGGTCGATTACTGCTGTTGCGGTTGCTATAGCTGTCCTCCTGCTGCTGACTGGTTGCAGCACAGTCGGGCTCCAGGGCGGTCTGCGCTCTGAGCGCAGGCTCGCAGGAAGGGAGGCTCAATATTTTGAAGCAGACGGAGTGTCCCTACATATCCGTACTGCCGGTAATGACGGCGGCGGCACTGACCTTTTGATGCTGCACGGGTTCTTATCACACCTGCATACCTGGGATATGGTTGTTGAGGACCTCCCTGACTGCTGCGGTTTCGTTGCCTATGACCGCATCGGGTTTGGTCTGTCTGAGCGTCCGTTGCCTCCCGGGGGAGGGCGATGGAAGCGTGATGAGACCCCCTATCGGTCCGATAAGGTCCTAACGAGAGCCGAAGAAGTGCTTCTTACCCATACAAGGCCGGGAGCTGTCGTGGTAGGGCACTCAGCAGGAGCTTCGCTTGCTCTTCAACTTGCTCTACAACATCCTGATCACATTCAAGCGCTAGTGTTAATTAGCCCGGCCCTATCGTCTTCCGGACCTTTCCCCCTCGTGAGGTGGTTCTCCCAGACTGCTGCAGGCGGTTCGCTGGTTCTCAGACAGCTGCACAGTATGGCCGGTGACCCTCAGTCTCTTTTCCAGGATGCCTGGTATAATCCGGATACTGTTCCACAGCACATAAAAGATCAGTATGTACTGCTTTTATCGACTGAAAACTGGGATACAGCACTTCTTGAGATTCTCAGAGCCTCAGAGCGCAAAAATCGTGTCGTTACGAAGCTCGAAGAGATCTCTCACCCTGTCCTTATCATTCACGGCCGGCAAGACAGTATTGTTCCTGTTGAGGAGAGCAGAAACCTGGTGAAACAACTTGAGCAGGCGCAACTTGTCGAACTTGACGCATGCGGGCATGTTCCCCAGGAAGAACAGCCGGGTGTGATTGCCGAGTTACTACGTGGATTTCTCACAGAACTCGACCATGGGAAGTAGTGATGGTTGTGTCTTGAGAGTGGAGACAGGAGAGCCTTTGTGTGGTAAGGTAGGTCGCTATGCAGAGTAAACAGATTATACTGGTGTATACTGGTAATGGAAAAGGCAAAACAACGGCTGCCCTTGGAACGGTCTTCAGAGCACTCGGGCATGATATGCGCTGTGGAGTGTTGCAGTTCATAAAACAGAACCCATCCTCCTGGGGTGAATATAAGAGCGCTGTCCGCTCTGGGGTCACATGGGAAAATTTCGGCTGTGGTTTTACTTGGGAGCAAGAGGCGCTAGACGAATCGCAGGCTGAGGCCCGGCGGGGTTGGGAGCGTGCAAAACAGGTAGTTCTTTCTCAGCAGTATGATCTGGTCGTGCTCGATGAATTTTCCTATCCGCACACCTTTGGATGGCTTGATGCGCAGGAGACTGTTTCCTGGTTGGAAACTCACAGAGAAAAGCTCCCGCATCTGATCATGACAGGAAGAAACATGCCTGAGGAGCTTATAAGTCTCTCTGATACCGTTTCAGAAATCAGTGAGGTAAAACACCACTTTTCTGAGGGTGTGCGCGCAGCCAAAGGCATTGAATTCTAAGACACGCTGTCGGCTGCTCTACCCATACAACTCTCAGCGTATCTCATCGAACCCCTGAGGGATTTGTCATAGCTTGTAAATCGAGCGCCTGCGTAGCGAGCTGGTGGTGGTTACCTTTCACTTTTCAGTGTCTTGATCTTTTCGAAGATATGCTGGTCATACGCAGGCAGGGCTCCCTGTTTGGTTACAACAAAATCAGCCAGTTCGGTGGCAAACTCTACCGCTTTCTCGACGTCGCCGGTTTGATGATACACAAAGATGAATCCGGCAGAAAAACTGTCTCCGGCACCGACAGTGTCTGCAACCGGCACGGCCGATGGTTTGACAGAGCCGCTTTTTCCAGGGGAGTAGTAGGAGGAACCCTCCTTTCCGTACGTTACCAGCATAATCTTTATCCCGTAGGTTGCGTGCAGTTTTGCATATAACTCAGAGGGTCCAAGTGTTCTTCCAAAGACAAGTCTGGAGACCTCAGGGACTTCCTCATCGTTAAGCTTCAGGATCGAGGTAAACGTGAGAGACCTATCAAGTACTCTATCCGAATAAAAATTCTGCCTAAGGTTTACATCAAAAAACGATTCTGTGTAGGAGACTTCCCGCATAATTTGTTCAGCCAACTGTGCGTTATCCTCCGTTCGCTGAGCCAGAGTTCCAAAGTACAGCACATCAAAATGGTCCTGCTGCAGTTGACGAAAACGCTCTCCGCTTATCTCAATGTGATCCCAGGCGCTGTAGGCAATATCGTAGGTTGGGATACCGTCTTTCAGAGCTACTTCCACAACTCCGGTTGGTTCATGGGATTTCTGCATAATGTAGTCAGTGCTGATTCCGTGGGAAGCAGCTTCCTGCAGTCCCCGCTTTCCAAGCTCATCCGAGCCTACAGCCGAAACAAGGTAGGTCTCTGTACCAAGTTTTGCACTGTGTCCGGCAAAGTTAGTAGGGGCGCCCCCCAGATAATAGGTTCCTTCAATGTGATCAAACAAAAGTTCCCCGAAACATAGAATCTTCATACATCCCCCTTATGGTATCTTACAAGAAGGTAGGTAAGCTATCAAGTTCACATTTTTCAATTTTTTCTTTGCTGCTTAACAAAACTGATAGTACTATATAAACCTGAAAAATTATTACAAAAATGAAATGCATGCACTGATGTGTTCTGGGGAGAGAGAAAAAGTGAAAAAGATAATTCTGCTGGTGCTGGTTTCCGCGCTTCTGCTGGTCATATTCACAGCCTGTGGTCAAGAAGAAGAGACGGATCAGTCTGAAGATGCTATATCGCAGGCCACTGACTACACTCCGTTGATAGCTTCGGCAGTTCAGGTTGTTAGAGGCCCGCTCCGTGACCAGGTTCACACCAGCGGAATCATTCGGGGGCAGCAGGAGGTTGTCCTTCGCAGCCGCGTAGGCGGTAGTATTAAGCAGGTCCATTTTGAACTTGGCGAACGGTTAGTAACCCAGGAAGTGTTGGTTGAACTAGAGGATAGAGTTGCTTCCCTGAGAGTTAGTCAGCTTACGCAGCAGTATGAATCGGCACGCAAAGAGTTATCATCAAGCGAACAGTTATATGAACGAGGCTCTTTATCGCTGGCCGAACTCACCCGGGACAGAGCGGCCCTTGATGGTTTGGAAGCCCAGCTCGAACAGGCGAAGGATGCTCTGAAAGATACCCGAATTGCCACTCCCATTCCCGGCAGCGTGGCCGAAAAGGGCGTGGGACTGACAGCCGGAAACATGGTACAACCCGGTGACTTAATTGCCCGGGTGGTTGATCTCTCCGAGCTGCGGGTGGCTGTCTCAGTTGGTCAGGACCAGTTGTTTCTCGTGAAAAAAGGCTTCCGGGCCAAGGTGAATATTCCGACACCCTATGGGACTATTTCGACCAATGGAACGGTAACAGCTGTCAGTGCGGGCAGCGACGAACGGACAGGAAGCTGGCGAGTTCTGGTAGATTTTCCCAACCCGCGACCTGATACGGTCAAGGGGGGGCTTTCGGCTGAAGTGATTATTACAAATGAGGATGCCAAAGTCTTTACCCTTGTGCCTACCGCGGCTCTAGTTAGGAGAGAGGGCAAAACATATGTCTTTGTAGTCCGGGATTCAAAAGCTGAAATTGAGGAGGTGGTGCTTCTTGATGAGTACGGTAATCAGGCAGCAGTGGTAAGCATGGATCCTCAAGTTGAGCTGCTGGAACATAAAGTCCTTGTAAGCGGTCTCACCCGGGTTCGAGATGGTGATGATACGGTGATTGAACCCTATCAGCAGTACTGAAGGGGGAAGGCATGCAGGAACCAAAGACTTCCCGGGAGCAGGGCTTTTCAATCGGCAAATTCTCCGTCTCAAATCCAGTGCTTGTGACAATCCTGATTTTTTCAGTGGTGGTTTTGGGGGTATTCTCCCTGGTGCGTCTCCCCCAGGAACAATTTTCCGAAGTGCCGTTCTACTGGGTGAACGTGATCGTTCCCTATCCTGGAGTGGGTGCCGAAGATATTGAGACCAGTGTGACAATTCCCGTTGAAAATGCATTTCAGGGAATAAGCCAGCTTAAGCAGATCAGTTCAGTTACCAGTGAAGGACTCTCGGTTGTACGGGTAGAGTTTGATGACGGCATTTCCAATGAGCAGTTCCGCTCACTCTACCAGGAGGCTCAAACGAGATTTAGTCGTGTAGAGCTCCCTGATGGGGTGCTATCGCCAACGTTGGATGATTTCTCCTCGGCCGACTTCCTCCCGGTTATCGAGGTTGTTCTCAGCGGCAATCTCCCGTACGAGGTGTTGAGGGAGGAGGCACATTATCTCCGTGATCGACTTCTACGGGTTTCAGACGTGTCTGATGTTGAGATAACCGGTCTTCCTGAGCGGGAGATCAGAGTAGCCGTTGATCCTACTAGATTAGCTTCCCTTGGTTTAACAACTGACGAGATCGTCAGAGCCCTTCAGGATCATAACCGAACAATACCGAGCGGCATTTTATCAACTGAACGGCGCGACTACCTGTTGCGAACTCTCGGTGGCCTCAATTCTGTTGACGATATCGGAGATCTTATTGTACGGCAGTCACAGGAAAGCGGTGGAATCATACGGGTAGATGATGTGGCTACCGTGGTTGATGGATTCAACCCTGATGCACCTGTGTCTCGTTTTGATGGCTCTTCTGCTGTCAATCTGAAAGTAACGAAAATCCCCAGGGGGAGTTCAGTTGCAGTTGCAGAGGGAACTAAACAGATCGTACGAGAGGCTGAAAGAGAGCTTGCTCCGGGGACACAGCTTGCCCTGTTTAATGATTCAACAATTCAGATTGATTCGAGTATCTCAGTACTGACAACCAATGCTATGATGGGTCTGGGGCTTCTTGTACTGATTCTCTGGTTGTTTATCGGTTTGCGCAATGCTCTCATGACTGCTCTTGGAATTCCTGTTACGTTTGCTTTGACGTTTATTGTGCTTGATCTATTGGGGGAGACAGTCAATACGAACACGCTTTTCGGACTTGTTCTGGTTCTTGGCCTCATTGTTGATCATGCCATTGTTATTATTGAAAACTCATACCGGCTGCAGCAAAACGGGTTACTGCGTCGGGATGCCGCCATTGTGGGCACTAACCAGGTTGTTCTTCCCATCATAGCGGCCACAGCGACCACGATAGCTGCATTTCTGCCGTTGATGCTCATACCGGGTACTATCGGAAAATTCCTGCGGGTAATACCTTTGACGGTAACCATCGCGTTGTTGGCAAGTACCGGGGAGGCTCTCTTTTTTCTTCCCAGCCATTTTGCTGACTGGGGGAAAGACCGTAAACAACCACTCAAGAAAAAAGCAGGGGCCTGGTTTTCAAAAGTACAACGCGGGTATGGCAGGCTCATTAATCTCGCATACAGAGGCAGGGTGATGTTCCTGATACTGCTCGTTGTGATAGCTGCAGGAGCGTTTTCGCTGATCGGTACCCTTCGGCAGGATCTATTCGCTGCCGAGGATTTCAGCTACTTTACTATTGACATCACCATGCCTCCAGGCACCCCGATTGGAGTTACCGATGCATTTGTCGGCACGTATGAACGCGTCCTGCTCCCTAAAATAGGAGATGGTGAGATCCTCTCTGTCAGCTCCATAATTGGGGCCCAGAGCAACAGTTCTAACAGTTTGGTACGCTCTAATACGGCCCAGATAACCGTCGATCTGATAGAGCGGGGAGCTGGCAGGAGACGGGGAATAGACGAAATAATCGAAGAAATCGAAGAGGAAACATATTATATTCCAGGAGCTGAACAGGTATTCTTCCGGAAGGCGCAAAACGGACCTCCCACCCCATCCGCGTTGAGCTATCGTCTCTTCGGGGACGATTATCAGATGGTTCTAGCGGCTGCCGCCGATATCCGTACGGCTCTTTCGGGCTTCGAGGGAGTGACAAATATTGAGGATGATTATGAGACTGGCAGCCCAGAGATCCAAATCAGGTTAAAACCTGAACGGGCAGCTGCTTTAGGGGTTCAAGTAGCTACACTTGGCAACTACTTGCGCACGCGTTTTGAGGGAGTATCCCTAGGAACCTTGTTTGAAAACAACGAAGAGATCGAAATGGTGCTGACCTTTGAAAATGGGCAGAATCATGTTTATGAGGATCTCGTACACTCATTTATACCTACCAGCGACGGTCGGCTGATCCCTTTTTCATCAGTTGCCGATGTAGAACAGCGGCAGTCTCCGGGAAGTGTCCGAAGGGTTGAAGGCAAGCGGGAGATCACCGTGACAGCAGACGCAGGTGATGAGGTTGATCTAGGCGCGGTAGACGCCGCTGTAGAATCTTCCTGGGAAGGCGAATTGCAGTACCGGTATCCGGATGTGAATTTCGGGGTAGGGGGAGAATTCAGCGAATTCCAGGATCTGCTAGTGGAGATACTACGAGTTTTTCTGTTGGGAATTTTTCTTATCTATCTGATACTCGGAGCACAGTTTAAGAGTTATACCCAGCCGTTTCTCATTTTATTTTCGATTCCCTTTGCGTTTGTCGGAGTTGTACTATACCTGGCACTTTCGGGCACACCCTTTTCAACGACCGTGTTGTATGCGGGGGTAGCTCTGGCAGGAATTGCCGTCAACGACGCAATTGTTCTTATCAGTTTCATCAACGATCGCAGAAAAGAAGGGGAGAGTGTCCAGAACGCTGTTCTGTCGGCGGCAAAGACACGTTTGCGACCCATCGTGCTGACTTCCCTGACAACAATTGTCGGACTGCTTCCTACTGCCCTTGGCCTGGGGGGAGTATCGGTAGTCTGGGGACCAATGGCTAGTACCATCATATTCGGCTTGTTGTTCTCCACGCTTTCTGCGCTGTTTGTAGTGCCTATGCTCTATGGGGTGCTCTACGACCGTCGAAGAAAAGTGTCAGCTGACATTGAGACAAACTAGGAGGCAGACTCGTGAATCATGTATTGTATCCCCATAAAAGAGTTTTATTTATACTTATGGTACTCCTTCTGGGTTGTGGTGGACTTCTTCTCGCTGAGGCTTCCACAAGCCGCTATCCTGAGGTTATGTCGCAGAGTGATACATTTCAATCACAGCGGCTTCCCGGTTATGTAGAACTGCCAACAGAGGATTTTCTTGCGCAGTGGAAACCGCGGGGAGAGACGGTGTCTCAGGCGGCTCAAAGGCTTTCTGCACTGTTAGAAGGCAGACCTTCCTTGGATGGACTGCGTTCAGCAGTTGCAGTGAGTCGGGCTTTTGTGCGTTACACTGAAGAGCAGGAGCAGCTGCAGTTCTCTCTTTCCACAGATCCAGTACGCAATCCTCTCTATCGGATCGATTACTCTATCCCGACAGAAACCGGCGCAGTGCCGAAAACTCTCACGCATGCCAGTGGTGTTCAGGTTGCTGCTCAACAGCTATTACCTACCGGCGGCAGGCTTCAGCTAGCCCTCTCTCATACAACACGTGCTTCCTCTCCTGATGGTGACAGCAGTTGGAGCTGGCGGCACACACCCTCGGCTGAGGTTTCCCTGTTCCAGCCTCTGGGGGCCGGTGAGGGACTCATAGACACAGCCTATCGGGCAAAAGAACGTGAAAAAACGACGCTAGACCTGGAATCTGCCAGAAATAATGAGGAGAAAAACACAGAACAACTGATTTTGCAGGGATTGCGGATTTTGAACCGGAGGCAGACACTTGCTGAGCAGCTGTATCTGGCACGCGAACAGTTTGCATTGGTTGAGCTGGAACTCAAAGAGGTTCGGGAGGACCGGGAAAGTGGTCTTGCCAGTGAGAAATTGGTCACGCAGAAGGAGCTTGAACGGGATATGATGCAACTCGATATCGAAATAGTGCTGGATAATTTAGCCTCGGCGAAGGAGGACTTGTCAGAGATTTGGGGAGAGCGGGGGGTCTCAGAGCTGCTAGATATTCAGTTGACGGTTGACGAGAATACACTCACAGCACTGAGAGACAGGTTGCCTGAAAGCCATGAACTTTATTCTGAAATTCTTGAGCATGACCAAGAGTATCAGGAGGCTCTTCGAGAGTATCGCCGAGCGGAGATCCAACATTCCCTGCGGAACGCTGCCACCGCTCCCCAGCTCGGCCTGACGCTGAATGTAGGACCTGAATACGAAGCTGGAACGACTGGTATGGATTTTGCGCAGTCTGTTTCAGAACTGTTTTCTGGAAGTCCGTCTGTCTCGTTTTCTGTTACGTTTCAGGCGTCTGAGCTCGGGGGGAGCCAAGAACGTCTTAATCACACACGTACCGAAAGCGAGATCGAGTCAGCTTCCGGCAAGCTTGACTCTGCCCGGGAGCAAGCTGAGTTGTATGCTGAGAGTGCCCTGCGGCAATTACAACAGCTAGGCTTACGTATTGAAACGGCGATTAGTGAGTATGAGCTCAAAGCAGAAGAGCAGGAGCGGGAAATGATCCGGAGAGAGTCCGGAGGAACAAACGAACGTTTGTTACAGAGGATGGAAATTGCCACCAAGCAGGCGGCATTCAGTGTTCTTCAACAACTGCGGGAATTGGAAATTGCGTATGCGGAGCTGGATATGAATAGGGACTGACACAGCACGGGCAGTCCGGTGTGGACTGACCGTGCCTGGTGGGTATTAATGGACATGTCCGTGTTCAAGTTCTTCTTCAGTTGCCTCACGTACATCAGTCACGTTGACATCAAAGTGGAGAACCTGTCCTGCGAGGGGGTGGTTCCCATCAAGAGTCACTGTTTCATCTTTTACATCGGTAATGGTAAAAATCTGGGTATTGCCGTTCGGGTCCTGGGCCTGAACCTGCATACCGACTTTTGGTTCCATGTCCTCTTGAAAGTTATCCTTATTAACCTCGCCGATAGCCTCCTCATTATAGGTACCGTAGCCTTCCTCAGGCTGTACAGTGACCTGAACGGAGTCTCCCTTTTCTTTTCCCTCCAGAGCCTTCTCAAGACCTGGAATAATCATACCCTTTCCATAGAGAAAGGAAAGAGGTTCACGTCCCTCTGAAGTATCAAGTACGTTACCGTCATCGTCTTTAAGTACGTAATCCATGCTGACCACGTGATTTTCTGCAATTTGCATATAGGTTTTTCCCCCTGTGTATTGTTGCAACCTTAACTTGAGAATCCAATATCATGGTATAGCATTGTATGTACTCATGAAAAATGATATGGAGAGCTGCGATAAGATTTCTTTTGGTCAAACATAACAATTATCTGTCGTATCGGAAAGGGTAGAAACCTAATTTACCCAAAGAAAAAGCTATGGGGCATAAGAAGGGCCGCCGATGCAAGGGTAATACTGCGGCGGCCCAAGGCACTAAACCTCACTAAGCTGCTTACTCCTTTGTACGTAGTTGCCTAGCGGCAGCCTCAGCAGCTTTTATAAGAGGATAACCGGCCGGAGAACCGGTTAGTATTGGCTGAGTTCCAATCTGCATGGTAAGCAGAGTCCGGATGGTTACCCGGTTTTGAATGAGAAATCCTATGGCATTTGTCAGCTCGCCTGCGCTCAGTCCGCCGTAAACTTCGCCTCCCAGGATTACTCCACATTCAGCAGCTGCAATCAGTTTCACTGTCTGCTTATGGGAATGGGAAAGATTACCAGGGTGGGTATCGACACCGGTGAAGCTTGCGGCCACAAAATCATATCCCTCACGGACGGCTTTGCTTTCTGTAACACCGGCAGTACCGAATGCATGGTTGCCGATGGCTGTAGAGTAAATAGCAATCGTCCCGGTAAATGTTTTACAGGGGTTCAGGGCATAGAGATTCATGGCAGCAATGCGCGCTTCCGCGCAGGCAGTTGAGGCGAGCATGGTTGTGTCGAGTTTCCGGCTGATAAAATCTCTCTTTTCTGCACAGTCACCTATAGCTACAATGTCGCCGAGGCAGTTGTTCACCCGCATGTATTCGCAGGTTTTTATAAAGCCGAGATCGTTTACTTCAATACCGGCCTGTTTTGCTAATTCGGTGTTTGGAAGATACCCCATGGAAAGAATTACAGCCTCCGTTTCGATCTCCTCGCCGGAAGTAAGGGTCAGGGACGTGGCCACACCCTGTTTCCCATGGATCTCTTTCACGCCTTTTGAGGTAATAACGGTAACTCCACGCTCGGTGAGATGGTTTTCGGCTATCTCCCCGAATTCCTGGTCAAAGGCTTTATTAAGGATATAATCCTCGAGCTCTATGAGAGAAACATCAAAACCCCGTTTGCACAGCTCATCAGAGACTTCAACTCCGATAAAACCGGCCCCAACTACGGCAACCTTTTTGACTGAGTTCAACTGTTCAAGCATCGCATCGAGATAGACCTTATTTTTCGGAATAGTGTATACATGTTTGAGCTCAGTTCCCTTCAGCCATCCCGGTTTGCTTGGATAGGAGCCAGTTGCCAGAATCAGTTTTTCGTAGTTGATCATATCACCGCTGGCAAAGGAGCACGTGTGGGCTTCCGGATCAATGTTTGTCATCTCATCGATTCGTATTTTGACCCCTGCCCCGGTGAGTAGTTTGTCGGGTAGAATATCCTTGTCACTTGAGTCGAGCGTACCAAAAATGTAGGGGATCCCGCAGGGAATCAGAGCAGTCTCCTCACGCCTCACAAGCGTGACTGTTTTATCGGGATAAGTTGACTTGGCAGTGATGGCGGCTTGCAGCCCGGAGGCGCCTCCCCCGATAACCAGGATTGAAATGTGTTGCATAATACTCCTCCTAATAATAATTCAATCTCCTTTGAACTATCTGCCTATAGTATTGCACCGATGATTCGGGGATTCAAGATGGCATATGCTATAAATAAGAAAATATCTAAAAAACTCTGATGCTGTTTTGATCTGCCTATATATCGATACAGGGGTGATTGTGATACAGTGTCTGTAGGCTGATACGGTTATGTTGATGGAGTTATATAGTGCGTCGTTCATATTATATCATTGTGAATCCGGTTGCGAGAAAAGGTAAGGCCAAAACCAAACAACCGGTCATTGAAAAGTTCTTTGCATCGGCTGCAGCCCAAGGTGAGGTCGAGCGATATATTCTCGTGCAGACAGAATACCCTGGTCATGCAATCGAGCTGGCAAGACAGGCGGCAATATCCTCTTGGGATGTGGTGGTTGCCGCAGGCGGTGACGGCACGGGAAATGAAGTGATAAACGGGCTCATGTTGGCAAAAACCAGTAATACGCTGCTAAAGACGTACCTGGGACTCCTCCCGATAGGAAGGGGGAACGATTTCTCGTTTGGAGCTGGGGTTTCAACCGACCTTGCAGAGAGTCTTGAGCAGCTAACTAGCGGCACGGCACACCCGTTAGATGTTGGAAAAATCACTGGAGGGCTGTTCCCTGAGGGACGTTTCTTCGGCAACGGTATTGGAGTCGGGTTTGATACTATCGTTGGTCTTGAGGCTGCAAAAATGAAATGTTTCGGCGGTGTCACTGGCTATCTGCTGGCAGCCATTAAAACGCTTATTATCTATCCAAAACCACCGCAGGTCACATTGACCGTCACTGACGGTGACCACCAGAACCAGGAGTATACCCTTGAACCTGCTATTGTCTCTGTCATGAACGGGAAAAGAATGGGAGGTTCCTTTTATATGGCTCCTGAAGGGGAGGTCAGTGACGGCCTGTTCAATCTGTGCACTACCGAGCATGGGTCACGTTTGTATTTGCTCAAAGCGATGCTCATGTATGCCAAAGGGACGCAGGACGGACATCATGGAACCTTTATGCTCACCGGTACACGCTTCATTCTCTCCTCCTCAGAAGGGAGGCTTGCCTGTCATGCAGACGGGGAAACTATTTGCACGGACGGGACACATCTGGAGGTAGAGATACAACCCGGGGCACTGGATTTACTGAAATAGGGGTTTATATGAAGGCACTAGGAAAGCTGCTGACATGGCTGATTCGACTGATTCTTCGCATTCTCTGCACATATGATAAGCATGCACTTGATGATATTCCCTCCACCGGCCCGCTCATTATTGTCGTAAACCACATAAATTTCTTAGACGTTCCTCTGATTAGTACGCTGCTGGGTTCTAGAAAATTTTTTGGGCTTACAAAGCGCGAGACTTGGGATAACTGGTTATTTCGCCTGTTGGCGCAGGCCTGGGGCGGCATCCCGGTTGACCGTGATAACCCCGGAATGTCAACTTTCCGGCTGGCACATAAAGCTCTGGATGAGGGAGGACTCTTGTTTATTGCCCCTGAAGGGACACGCAGCGGCGACGGCCGGCTGCTGCGGGGTAAGGCGGGACCGGCAGCGATTGCATTACGTTCCCACGCAGCCGTGATTCCCATGGCTCACTTTGGAGGTGAGATGTTTTGGGAAAACGTTAAGCGCCTGAGAAAAACTCGTATAACCTTCCGGGTCGGGCCTCAGTTTGTTTTGCGGCCCTTTGAGCAGGAAGACCGCAAGAAAGAACGTCAAATCATAGCCGATCAGATCATGATGCAGATAGCAAGGCTGTTACCATCTACCTACCGTGGCTACTACGAGGACGAGACGAGCTGGAGCGACGACCGTCTTACATTTCTTGAGAAGTAAGGGGTTTCACAAACTTGGGCTGATGAAAAGCGCCTGCACTAGCATCTGCGGTTACCTGCCATTGTATGCGGGGAAAACGAATTATTTTATTTGCCATTTGCTTCTCTCCTGCATATATTGTGGTCAGGAGATAAAAAATGAGTAGAAAAGTCGTATTAACAGTATTGATACTCGTGCTGGCTGTGGGATTTGCCGCAGCCGGGGGGTCTCAGGAGAAATCTGATTACTACCAACCAGAGCAGCTGAAATCTCTGATCGATACTCAGCATGAGGAATATACGCTTATCGATGTCCGTACTGCGGATGAGTTTTCTTCCGGGCATATTCCCAGTTCGATAAATATTCCAGTTGGAAACATTGAAAACAATCCTCCAGAGGTCGAAAAGGACTCTCTTATCATTGTGTACTGCCGCTCCGGCAACCGTTCGGCGCGGGCCGCTGATATTCTCAACAATCTTGGGTATTCCAACACTGTCGATTTTGGTGGAATAAACCGCTGGGACTATGAACTTGCGTATTGATTTGCACCGCTGGTATTGTATGTAAGGCCAGATCTCGCTATGATAGTTGGTCCCACTGTGGGGGAGGTGTGTATGAAGCCGATTTATATTGTCGTGGGTGTATCCGGAAGCGGAAAGAGCACTTTTGGGTCGCTGCTAGCCGAAAAACTGCATCTCCCTTTCATTGAGGCCGATACTGAGAAAAAACAACCCGATTATCTGAGAACAGGTAGTCAGTATCAAGTACTTTTTGAAACAATGGCCTTCCGGTTGGCTCAGGCGCAGAATACAACCGGTGCTGTGCTTGCATGTACCGCCCTCACAAACGAGGACCGCACCAAGTTAGCAGCTCAACTAGCAGAACCTCCTGTCTTCATATATTTACAGGGAGATTATGAGACAATCACCTCCCATTTGAAAGAGAGAGAAGGGGAATCTTTTTCTCCTGAAATGTTAGCCGACCAGTTTGAGATCCTGGAAGAGCCTGAGGATGCCTACATTATTCCCCTCGAAGAACAGCCAAACTTTCTTGATGAAGTTGATGCCCTTATTGAGCTGCAGCGGCTCGAGCAACATGGGTATCACGCAAAGTATACGCAGACTGACAACAATTCGTATGATGAGTAGTTCAACGATATCATATTATCTGTGACTGTGAGTTCCTTACGTGGTTGTTCAAGTAAGTCGACAAGTGATGCTTTGCAGCAATCAGCTTCTGAAAGTTGAATTTCAGCCCTTCCAGACATTCCGGCTGTCTCATGGAGACGGATGATGTACCCGTCTTTGGTTGTCGCTGGTTTTACCCAGCTGACAGTAAGAGAACCAGGAGATTGCAGGTGAAAGGGACTTCTGCCTTTGGCTCCCGGGACGAACAGCGGGGGCTGGAAGAGGGTGTCGGCAGCCTGAGCAGTTGCCTGCTGTGATGCTGAGGACTCTGCTTGGTACCTTCCAAGCGCAAACTCAAAGGTATGAACTCCCTTCTCCGCAAAGATCTGCTTTCCCTCGATTCCCTGCTCATCTGAGGAACAGGGACTTCGAAGCAGTGAAATATCAAGGACCCCGTCGGTAACCGCATACCCATAGATATCCTCAGTGAGTACAGCCAGTCCCCTGTGCATACTGTCAGTTACTGCCAGCCATCTACTGGCGGGGACCTCCCACATAGCCTCTTTGCTCAACGGTCCGCTGGCAGTCTGGCGGTCTATGCTTCCGAAAGGAGTACCAAACCGGGAATAAAGACCATGGTAGGCGGTCGGGACCTGGTAGGTAAGCAAAGCGTGTTCTTCCTGCCAGTCGACTGTCACGCTGATGAACAGATAGGGAAGATGTTTGACGATGCTGTAGGAGACTTTCAAGCTGCTGTGCTTGCCAAGGTGAGCCTCGGCAGTCAGCTGGTTGAAAAGAGGACCTGTTGCAGTGGGAGTCAGCTCCATTGAAGTGACAGCCTGGCTTTCAAGATTTTTAGCAGCTCGGTCGATCTCCCAGGCGTCGAAATTGGACGGGTGATCAGGAGCTATGTGAAAGGTGGCAGGAGAGGCTATCTCTAGCGGGTTCCCATCAATAACGAGTTCGTGGAGAAACCCACTGCGAGAAAAACGTGCACTGACACGGTTGTTATCAAGTCTTTGCGTACTGTTTTTCTGCACGTGGTCAGAGGGAACCTGCTGAAACGCAGCCTTCATTGTTGAAAGTCCGTCCATCGTTACCAGGGCTGCAGCCCGTCCGTCAGCAAGTATCTGCACTGGTATTTCAGCTGTCCCCTCTGCGGGCTGATCCGTGTCGGTCATTGCGTTGTACAGTTCCTGCTGGCTTTGAGGGTCGGCAGTAATCAGCCAGCTTCCACCGAGGCTGTTTGCATTAAAAAAAGCAGGGCAGCTCTTCCTGTGTACGTCACAGAGCAGGGTATAAGCCGTGTGCCTGCTGCTGTGGGCGATCGAGTCCAGTTCGGGGATCAGTTGATCATACACATGGGCTATTGAGCTGCCGGGTAGCGAATCATGAAATTGAGTAAAGACAAGTCGCTTCCAGGTGTTTGTCAGATCAAGTCTTTCGCCCCGATACACAGCCGCCGCTTCTGCGACCTGCAGAGCTTTCTCTGCACGACGGTATGATTGCTTCATATGATGGTTTGTAGTATATGTTCCCCGGTGGTATTCGAGATACAGTTCTCCACGATAGCGAGGAAGATGAACCCGTGTTTCAGCTAGGCGTTCAAAATAGGCATCAACTCGTTGCCAGGAGGCTTCTGGAAGGGTAGCAAAGCCCTCTAGACGGGCGACCCGCTCACACTGCATGTCGGTAACACCGCCGCCCCCATCCCCGAAACCAATAGCCAAAATTGCATCATCGCACACGGCAGCCTGCCGGTTTGTCTCTGAACTGCGGGTGATTTCCTGCACCGAAGCACGTGACTCATATCCCACCTGGGAAACATGACAGAGCAATTCTGATCCGTCTAACCCCTGCCATACAAAGCTGGAGTAGGGGAAGGCGTTCATGGAGGACCACAGTAGTTTTGTCGTGTAGAACGAGGTAACTCCTGCTGCGGAAGCAATCTGCGGAATGGACTGACTGTAACCGAACACATCGGGCAGCCATAACACACTGCACAGCGAACCGGTTTCCTGCCTGAATATCTCCTGTCCGAGAATGAATGCTCTTGCAAGCGCCTCACCGCAGGGTAACAGCGTATCGGCCTCTACGTACATTCCTCCGGTGAGCTCCCACCTGCCTTCGCGTATTCGTTCTTTGATCTGTCGGTAGAGGTCGGTAGAACTCTCCTTAAGGGCTTCGAGCAGCCAGGGCTGGCTCATGGTGAAGACCATATCCGGATATTCTTCCATCAGGCGCAGCACAGTGGAACACGTGTGCACATTTTTTTCACGCGTTGCCCGCTCCGGCCAGAGCCAGACGAGATCCAGGTGTGAGTTGCCAATGAGAGACAGTTTCCCATTCAGGGTGCTGCCGGCTGACACAAGAGCTGAAAGTTTACCTGCGCACTCAGTGAAATTACCAGTATCATAGGCGTCCATTGCTAGATCCACCGCATGCAGCAATGTTCGCAGCCGGACGGGGAGAACATCATGAAGCGTGTGTTTCCCTATCTCGGGTGACCCCTTGCCAAGCTGCTCAAGCTCCCGTCGCAGGTATTCTTCAAGAAGACTCAGATCGTTGTACATGCTCCATTGGAGGGAGTTCCTCTTGGCTGCATAGGCACTGTAGAAGCGGTAGTGCCCGTCAGCGGGAGGAGCAACCTGCTGTTCTCCCTCACGCATCCAGATGCCAGTTTCGTAGGTGCTTGTTCGGATGTAGACTGTTTGTGCACCGGTTGGTATTCGCGCCCACCGGTGGGCCGTGTCCAGCCCGCACCAGGGAGTGTCGTTAAAGAATACGGTGGATTCACCGTTGGCATTCCAGAGCAGATGAGTTGCGTCTTCAGAGAGCTCAACGGTAAACCAAACGGTCTTCCATCCGGCTTCCGCAAAAACTGCCCCGGGTGCTATAGGGGTGAAATGCAGCTCTTTGGCTTTTCCGATAGAGCTTTGCGATTCACAAAGCGGTGAGACAGCCACCGGGCAGGGAACAGTTGTTTCCCATATCCCCTCATACGCCATTTCAACGTGATGGCGAAGTCGCTCCAGGGTAAAATGGGAAAAGAGGGTTCTCTGCTGCTGTGAACGGATATTCATACCTATCTCCTGAGTGTTAGGGTGAACTTGAACATACCGTCATCACTATACCACATGGGAAAGTTTGTTCCCCAGAGATTGTTGTGCAGATTCACGTAAAGACCTTCGTCGCACCGTGGCAGTCGTTGATCAAACTGTAGAATACGCGGTTTTCCGATACTTACCAAGGGAGCGTCACGGCTGTCCAGTGATATGGTTACTGCTTTCTGTGTATCGTCAAACGCACGGATGGTAACTCCGCTGGTCACTGCATGCAGCGCTCTGTTTCCATTCCGGACCACGCTCTGTGGGGAAATATTCATTCCCATTTTATCAAGGAAACAAGTCGAAGTCTTTCCCGTATTCAAGTCAAAACCCAACCAGGACGACTCAGGAATCCGGTTAGCATCCTTTCCCCTCCAGTGAAGGGTTATCGCAACCGTATTACTCTCCTTGTCAGCCTGGATGCGGGTGAGCAGCTCACGGGGGGCTCCAAAGCTGGTAGAGGCCTCGACTGGCATGGTTGTATACATCCTTACTTCTAGCTGGCAGTCGTCTGTACGAACAAAACCCGCTGGCTTGCTGGGAGTGTAGACTGTATGTGACAGGTCAGTCAGCCGGCCTAGACCGGGCTTTGTATAGTCTGGAAGAGACCATGCGTAATGATTGGCATCTTTTAGCAGGTACCGACCATAGAATTGCCTATAATCTGCTTCCGAGTAGACTTCGTACCGGAACTGACCCAAAGCTCCCCCCGGCTGACATAAGTCGTATGAGAGGCCTTCGTGCCTCAGTGAGACCAGGGCCCCCGTTTCAGGTGAAAACGAGAGAGTCCAGTCTTTGTACTGGAGCGGTTCATCCATTGAAAGGGCGGTGAACCCGGCAGACGTAGTCTGATCAATAGGAATCCAATTTGGTTCAACCTCATGGAGAGCTGTATCTGCTTCAGCTTTAAGCCAATCAGAGTGTAGACAGGCAAGACTTTCGCCGATAAAAGCACGCTGCTCCTTCCAGGAAGACTCAAATTCACTATATGTACGACTGCCGGGCTGATCAACAGGATTTGTGTCTGTCTCCATTGGTGGTAGATAGGTCCTCTCTCCCTCTGTTTGTACGGAGGCCGGAATGATATCGTCTGATCGAGCCTGTTGAAAATCCTCTTTTCGGTAATTCAGATAATCGGGCAGATACCGCTTCAGGTCCATACCCCATGTGTGTTCCGGGATAAGGAGAAGCTTCTCTTTCATAGCTTTCAGCTGTGTAGTCTCCTCGGGAGATAACTCCCTGTCACCGACGGAGGTAGTAAAGCGGCATAGAGCCCGGTATCGTGCGATTTTATACGGGTCAGTGCCTGCACCGTGAATCCAGGTATCACCGATCTCTTGGTCGACGACAGGCAGTTTCTCAGCATAGGGCAATATTCCTCTGGCGAAATCATCTATGCCCGAAGCTGCAATGTGGGCATCAGGGTAATCGTTTTGTAACTGCTTATAGAGTCTATGGAGCTTCTCAATACTTGGAGGCTGTTCGTTGTCTTGCTGGTGGGCAAACCAGAGAATCGACTGTGTTTCGTCAAACTCAGTGATATTCCCGTACCCGGTTTGGTAGTTAACCACCACTTCCGAGCCGTCAGGGCTGCGCCAACGGAACAGGGAAGGAACTTCGGCTGGAATGCAGGCAGGATTAGTACCAATATGGAGAAATCGTATGCCATACGCAGCCAGGAGAGGGATAATTGCCTGAGTATGGCCAGGAACATCGGTACATTTTCCAGCGATTGTCTCAACCCCGAACTGCTTATCCAAATCCTTTGATATCTGCAGCCCAGCTGAGAACAGATCGGCAGTCGCCAGTTCGCTGTGAAGCGTGAAAGGCATGGCATGCCAACGGATATTCCTCTCAGAAATAGCCCGCTCCATGCGTCTGCGAAAGGAGCTGCTTGATCGCTCGAGAAACTCTTTAATCATCCAGGAACCGGTGGTCCAGGTGAACCCAATGGGACTTTCATGCAATTGATCGATGAGATCAAGGGCCCTGGGGATATAGTCGTTCATATACTGATCTACTACCCGCTGAGCCAAATTGGTAAATCCGATATCCAAATGAGATTTAAAGACAACGTGTACGTGTTTATTCTGCTGTTGCTGCTTCATTGGTTACCCTACGTGTGTTAAAAAATTGCTGATACCAAGTGCTGCTGTTTTCCGTGAATCCCAACCAGCTAGTTACTCCAATACCCTGGTCGATCACGAGAAGCGGGTAGTGGATATCGCGCTTCGAATTATCCAGGTGCAGTCTGACCGTGTATAAGGGGGCTATTTCCACGAAAAGTTTAACACTGGTTATTTCCTTTAGTCTCGATTGTATCTCCTCTCCTGCCTCCCTGACCTTCTTGTCGTTGAAACCCTCAGGGACTGAGAGTAAGGGGAGTAATACTGCCTTCAAATCCAAACAGCCGGAGTCGTCAATTTGGTAGTTGATCTTTCCAAATTTATACTCGTGTATTTCATTGCGTTCGAGCCAGGTGAAAAACTCATACACCTGTTCTGGATTGCCACTTTTCTGTATTACGATGTCGTGAGAAAGCAAGGTGTACTCGGAGTTGACTTGCGTTCCACTGGAATCAATGATCTCAGGGAGATGAGAGCAATACAGATACCCATCGTATGTAGCGCTGCTTGTTCTGATTGGAGGAGTGTCAGTGAGAAGACCGCGGTGTTTGTATAAAAAATGCTGCAGACTGAGCGGGTAGCGGTATACTCCAACTGGTTTCTGATGGCTGCCGATGACAGTTGGGGCACTCACCGCCAGGCGGGTGCCTCTCTGTGCGCCAAACCAGTAGTAACCGTCAGCGCTGACCGGGAGGCGGCCTTCATACTCATGGGTGCTCAGCAGGAGCTCGTTTCCGCGATACCACTCTACTTTCAAAGGATATTGTGTAGCTTCCGGCATGTTATCGGAGGGGCTCATTTCAACCTGCCAGTAAATTACCCCGGCTTGCTGATCATATCTCCAGGACAAACACACCCCCGTATCGGTTGCTGCGAATAGGCTGTGGGTAGCAATTGCCTCTTCCAGCGTATTACCACGATAGCCGGTTACTCCTATCCCCATTTCTGCCAGGCTATGGGCATCACTGGCACCGAACGGAAGAACGAAAACGCCATGGTCGAGATAGTCTGCATAACAGGTCACGTGGGGGAAATCAATTATTCTCACCTGTTCATAAGCCTTCAGCATGTGATCAATGAAAGGTTTGGCTTCGCCGTGAGTGTAGACTGAGCCGTTTATCACTTCGATGCCTCGAGCATGCGGCAGAATACTCCCTTTCCATTGATCAGTGGAGATGTAGGGGTGGTTGATGATGAGCATAGCCTCCGAGGGGGAAAAGAGGTGGAAGTAGGCCTCTTTAATCGTGCCGGTGATTGTTTCCGGTGAGAGAAGCAGGGCATGCCCGAACCGGAAGGTCAGCTCACAGTTATTGAGAAGCTGGTATTGCGGATATTTGTTCTGGAGTGTGCGGGTTTCTTCCTGCTGATCGTTCCAGTCCTCTTCTGTTAGGTTGTGGTTGTGGTCACCTGTGCCAAAACAGGTGAGGCCGAACCTTGCACCAGTTTGCACCATCTGTTCTAATGTCGCAGAATCCCTGTTATCAGAGAAATTGGTATGAAAGTGGAGATCTGCATAGCGGAGGTTAGATTTTTGCAACGCTCTTCCTCATTTTGATGTCTGAAGCTATACGCATTTCTAAGTTGCCCTGGGTCTTGCCTTCTATTTTATCGAGCAGCAGCTGCACGGCATAATAGCCTATAGCCTCGCAGCGTTGAACTATTGCAGTGATAAAACTGCTGCGTATTCCTTGAAAACAGTGGTCATCAAAAGAACATAAAGAGATATCATCTGGGATTTCGTAGCCCATCTGAGTAAACGTGGTATACAGATCACGGACTAGCTCACACTCAAGCCCAAAGGCGGCAGTAACACCACTGTTAATAAGCGACTGGGCAAATTCCCTGTTGAATTCGGTCTTATCAGCGTTACAGCGAATGCAATTTGTGAGGGATATTCCATTGTCAGCATACCACTGTTTTACTCCCCCAATTCTCAGTTTTACTGAAGGCTTGTGAAGATTCCTGTATAGGAGCGCAACTTTTTTATGCCCGTGTTCACTGAGAACTTCCATCATATTGAAGGCGGATTTTTTATGGTCAGTCATGATATAACTGCCGCTGTACTCAGGAATATAATTATCAAGCTGAATGATTGGGTGTCCCTTCCTCTCGAGCTTACGGATATTCGCAGCCAAAAGCCGGTTTGTTGTCCGGTCAAGGGGGAGCAGGGGGATGAATATGATCCCCGATTTTCCATGATCGGGGATCATGTTGAGAACCTCTATCTGCTCAAAGGTGTCTCTGCCTGGTTTTTTTAGTATCAGGTGAATGTTTTTATAGGAGGAGTCCTCAAGAGCAGCCCGCATCCCCTTGATGATCCGAGTTTCTAGGTTGATGCTCTCCGAGGGGATAACAGCATACACATCGACAGGCTGGGGGATGGTGCGGTCTTTTACATAGCTGCCGCTTCCTTGAATTTTGTAGATGCAGCCTTCCTCGACCAGGTTGTCCAGTGCCCGTCTGACGGGATTCCTGCTAAGCTGGAGTCTTTCCATCAGCTCATCCTCGGAGGGGATGCGTCTGCCAACCTGAAAGGCCCCGGAAGTAATTTTATCTTTAATGTACTTTTCAACCTGCTCGTACTTCTTCATGTTATTCCTTTACAGCACCAACCATGATTCCTGTGGTAAAATACCTCTGAGCAA
>JBNJDX010000021.1:0-29320 GCA_051745285.1 Spirochaetota bacterium | reverse complement strand
CGAAGATGTTGTCGAAGATTGGCTTCCATAAGAAGCGGTAACTAACAAAAGTTTAGTACGTAAAACGGCCCCCGGTCTTATTGATCGGGGGCCATCTTTTTGCCCTCAGAGAGCTACTCATGATAGTTCTGCACGGCCAAAAGCCTGCATGCTTACTAACTGCAGGGGCTAGAGTAACACAGCCAGGCTAAATCAATTACAGCAACAGTACATTTCACCCCCGGAGCAACCATCCCAATTATATCGGAACAGCAACAGCCGCCGGCTTGTACCAGATATCACCGGCAAACTAGCAGGTACAACCTGCCTCAGAGATTGCTAAGTGTTTCAATCAGGATCCGGTTGTAGTCTGGAATATCTGCAACAACTCTTCCCCAGATAAAATTTCCATCAACAAAGGCCGGTTCATCCACCCACGTGGCTCCTGCGTGGACTAGGTCGTCCTTGATTCCAACCGAACCGGTTACTTTTCTGCCCTCAACTACTTCGGCGCTGGCAGCCAGCCATCCGGCGTGACAAATAAACCCGACAAACTTGTTTTTGGCATTCATCTTTTGAATCATGGTAATGTACTCAGGAATCCGCCTGAGCTTGTCAGGAGCCCAGCCGCCCGGTATCAGCAGGGCATCGAGATCATCGGCCTCCAGATCACCGGGACCATATTCGGAAAAAGCGGTTAGGCCTCCGCTCTTGCTTGCATAATTTTCCCCTGCGGCCAGGCCCATCACTTTTATGTGCGCTCCCTCTTCTTTTACCCGCATGTAGACAGCCCAAAATTCCAAATCTTCGTATCCCGGAGCTACCAGCATTCCAATAACTTTATCTTTCAGTCTCATATAAACACCTCCATAGGTAATTAGTTCCTCTGGCATGAATATACTACCACACCCCCCCTACCTGCCAAACAAAAAGTCTTTTCATGTTCTGCGCCCTACTTATTAAGGCGCAAAAATCCTGTAAGGCCTGCCAGAATCAGCATAAGAACACCGATGATAATAAAACCGAGTGAAAAAGAGGTGTGATCCCCCATGTAGCCTAAAAAAGAGGGAAAAGCACCATTACCCATGAGAGAGGCAAAGGGCAAAACCATCGAAAACGCTATATTCCTAGAGTCTGAAGGTCCAATTGCTGACAAGGCAGCTAATGAGGAGGGAACTAACAAGGCTCCTACCGCTGGCTGAATAAACACTATCAGTGTTAGCCAGCTGCCTGACAAGAGTCCAAGAAGAAAGATGGAAATTCCCGAGAGGGCCATCAGAATAAACATCGCCCGTTTGATACCGATTTTATCAAGAATCAGCCCTGCCGTCAGAAGAGCTGCTATGGGAATGAAACGGGATATTCCAAACACAGTATTAGTGTACACTGGATCCATACCGACTTCCGAAATCAGATAGGTGGGTATCATCAGATAAATGCCTTGGATACTGCCGAGTGCAAACCCCGTAAACAGAATCATAATCCAGAAAGATGGTAGCTTTAACAGGGGTCTGATATTGGAAAAGGTAGGGGCTGTTCCCTTGTGCTTCCCAACATGCACGAAAAAGTTAAAAAATAGGGCGGCAAGTGCCACCCCCCCGGCGGCAATACCAATCACTCCCCGCCAGGAGAACCACGGTTTGAGCAGTACGGCGAATAGAGGGACTGCAGCCATGGCAAAGTGCGGACCCAGCTCGTGCAGTGAGAGCGCCTTTTGCCAGTCCTCCTTTCTGATCATTTCGGTGACAGCTGACATGCCTGAGGGGGGGTAGAGACCGGCACTCAGACCCAGAAAGACTAATAATACCTGCAACATCCACATCTGCGGTGTGACGGCAATGAGAAACAGTCCGGCAGCGATCCCGAAGGAAGAAAGAACTATAGTACCTTTGTGCATTATTTTTGAGGAGACAAAACCTGAGAAGAGCATCATGGTTGAATGCCCTAAACTGATGAAAAGAAACAGCTGCGAAGATCGCGTATGGGATATAGAAAATTCCGTCTCAATATCGAGCAACAGTGGTGAAAGCAAGGATCGGGAAAATGTATTAAAGAAGAAGATAAACACGATAAACAGTAGCGGGCCAAGGCCTTGCCGAAATGATTTGGGCTCCATGTATCACTCCTCATCTATGATGTCACGCAGGGTAACTATAGCAAGCAAGCTGTCGTTTGACTATTTCTTTCTCCATTTTCCGCTGATAAAAATACTAGACCATGGGTGTGTGCTCAGGGGGACCCACATATCTGATTGCGCCCCTGCTTTTTTGCTCGATACATATGTATATCAGCTCGCTTAAGCAGAGATTGCAGTGTATCTTCATGCCGATAAACGGTAAACCCAATACTGACTGTCGGAAGATGCAAATTCGGTTTCTCGCTAGCCTCTCTGCCTATACCTTCAAGGATTCTCTTTCCTGCAGTTTCGGCACCCCATGCTCCTGTCTCATAGACAATGACTAGAAACTCATCACCACCCCAGCGCCCGACAGAATCTTCTCCGCGTACACAGGTGCGCAGGAGCGCAGCGATGTGTAACAGAATTTCATCACCTACATCATGCCCGTATTCATCATTTATCGTTTTAAAATAATCGATATCTACAAGCAAAATCCCAAACGAATGTGCTCCTCCGCTCTGCGTCTCTGTAATCATCCCCTCTATCTTCCGTTCTATACTCATCCTATTAAGCAGTCCCGTTAGAGCATCAGTTTCGGAGATGACCCTGATATCCCTGATCATCTGTTCCTTTTGCTGTGCATCTATCTCCAAATCGTGAACCAGTTTTCTATTTACCAGCATCAGAATGACAACATTCACCATAAACAGGAGAAAACGGGTTGTCAGCGAAGTCAATGAAAGCACCGGGTCCTCAAATTGTGAGTTGATAGTCTCCTTCGGTAAGAGACTGCTGGTGAGTAGTACGATTCTGGTTACCTGCAGAACAATGATTACTGCATAGACAGCTGCTAAAGACAAGGCAAAGGCTCGATACCAGGTTCTCCACGCGGGGATGTAGACAAGAAAATAGAAAATACAGATGTAGATAAAGGCTATCGCGTAGAGAATCAGTACATACTGCCTCGGGGCATCGATAAGGATACAGACAATGGCTGCAGCAATAAGTCCGCCTGTTCCTCCGATCATAGGCACTGCTTTGGGCTTATGACCACTAAAGGCCGCAAGGCCGAAGTAGAACAGTACACCGCCTCCGGTTACTAGCAGTGTTGCAATGATTTCTGCCATCTTTGAGGATGAGTTAAGGGTAAGAGCTCCCAGAATCAACCCAATCGAATTAAGCAGTAAATTCAGGGTCCAGAATCCAAGCCCCGAAACTCGGTCACCTGAAATCCTCCAGGCGTATACCATCACAAAAAAGAATACAACCTGGTACAGACACTGAAGCAGAAGTACTAGTTCCAAAGAGCCCCCCTTTCTGCCTACTATAGCACAAAAACTTGATCAGGGAAAAAAAACGTCTGCTCCATCCCTGCTCTGCAGGCAATCTCCGCTTGAGTACAACAGCTAAAGCCCATTATAGTGGTGGTCATGATTATCAACACCTTCATCCAGCTTCTTCCAATCCTCCTTCTCACCCTTGGCGGATACATCCTCAGAACCATGTATCCGCTCAGTACAGATACCTTAGTTAAGGTCATCACTGATTTCCTCATGCCCATGCTTATTTTCCATGCGCTGTACAATAGTGATATACAAGGGCCTCTCGTGCTTAGTCTGGCGGGGGTTGTCACGGTAACTGTAATTCTCTTAAGTGCGGCAGCCTATATCTATACCCGCATAGCCGGTATAGATCCCAGAGCTTTTTTACCGGCTATCCTCTTTATGAACTCAGGATTTCTTGGTATCCCCCTGATGATGCTCTGGGGCGGTACCCCGGCTATGAACCTCATTGTCATCTATGATCAGTTCCAGACAGTCTACATCTTTACGGTGGGGATCCTCATTATTACCGGAGGAATTAGTGCACGGTCTCTGACTGCTGTGATCCGGTCACCCATCCTCTGGGCAGTGCTGGGAGGCTTCGCCTTCCGTTTTCTGGAGATACCCTTACCGGATAGCATTTTGAAGACGCTGCAGTTCGGCGGTGATGCTGCTCCCCCACTAGCAGCTGTCACAGTGGGAATTTCACTCTATGCCCATCATATACGTGTAGACAGGCACATCATTGCCGGATTGCTCCTACGTTTTGTGGGCGGGTTTGTCTGCGGACTGCTTGCCGCGGAACTGTTCGGACTGACCGGCTTAACAAGAACCGTAGTTCTCGTCTCATCAAGCCTGCCCTCCGCTGTGTTCACATCTGTGCTGCCACTCCGGTACGGTGTCCGCTCTGAGTATGCCGAGAGACTGGTGGTAGTCTCAACAGTACTTGCTGTGTTTACCATCCCTCTTGCCTTTTATCTGGCAGGTTAGCCTGAAGCAAAGAAGCTTAGCGAAGTAATTCTCTGCAGAGAGCCTCACGCAAAGGTAATAACAGAAAGCTCTTGATCTCCTGGAAAAACTGCTGTATGCAATACATAAGGCATGATTCACTTTTTAGAAGGGGTTGCTCATGAAAGATGGTAGAGCCCTAGTATACTGCGAGGGATACTTCAATACTCCGTGGGGTAAAACCGCCCATGGTCTTGTACGCTTTACGAGACGTTACGATGTTGCCGGGGTAATTGACAGCCGTTATGCCGGGTATGATGCAGGCAACATACTAGACAAACAGCCTTCCGGCATCCCGCTATTCAGCAGTATTGATCAGGCTCTCCAGAGTCATTATTCACATGAACCGATAACACATCTGGTGTTCGGTATCGCAACCGATGGTGGTGTGCTTACCGATCGTATGAAGCACGACATACTCCATGCCGTTAACCTGGGTCTCAATGTTGACTGCGGAATGCACTACTTTCTCTCAGATGATCCTGAACTAACCGCAGCTGCGCAGCGAAGCGGCGCTGTGCTTCGTGACGTACGAAAGACTCCGCCGCGAAGTGAACTCCACAGCTATACTGGACGAATCAGTGAAGTTGATGCTTTTCGAGTTGCCCTGCTGGGAACGGATTCATCAGTGGGGAAACGGACAACAGCCTGGAAATTAGTCGATGCGCTGAACAGCCGGGGGTTGAAGACTGAATTCATTGGGACCGGGCAGACAGCATGGCTGCAGGGGTGCCGTTATGGAGTGATGATGGATTCACTCATCAACGATTTTGTCGCTGGGGAAATTGAGCACGCCATCGTTACAGCCTGGGAGGAGGAACATCCTCAGATAATGGTAATTGAGGGTCAGGGGAGCTTGATGAACCCGCTGTTTCCAGGCGGTTTTGAAATACTCTCTGCCGGACAGCCACATGCAATCATTATGCAGCATGCTCCGCTTCGCAGGGATTATGACGGGATACCCGGGGTGCAAATCCATCCCCTCAAAAGGCAAATCGAAGCAGTCCAGTTAATTTCAGAGAAACCCGTAGTCGCTATTACCGTCAACCACGAAGGTATGCAGGCAGACCAGATATCCTCCTGGTGTGAAAAGATACACCAGGAGACAGGTCTGCCGACTGAAGATGCTCTCACCGGCACCTTGGACCAGACCGTCACAGCACTCTCAGCACTTATGAAACAGACTCCCAAACCCTGATCTCAGAGGGGCTTTCATGGCGTCAAATAATCTGGTTTTCTTTGACCTCTGAAATCCCTTGTGTAATAATGAGTCTTTTAGCGGTTCTGCTTAGGCAGACCACAGTTACTAACCGTAGTTTTTGGGAGGGTTCTATGGAGTTTGGATTGTTATCTATTGTTCCACCGCTTGTTGCCATTGCGTTGGCAATCATTACTCGAAAAGTTCTCATTTCCCTATTCGTTAGTATCTGGATTGGAGGCCTGATCTTCTCTGGGGGCAACCCCTTTTCGGCCGTGGGGGTAACTTTTGACTGGATGAAAGAAGTGATGACCGACGGCTGGAATGCAAGATTCCTGGTGCTGGTTTCTTTTCTTGGTATTGGTGCTGCTTTAATGTTTAAGGTTGGGGGCTCACATGCTCTTATTAGATCGCTGCAAAGCAAAATCAACAACCGAAAACGAGCCCAGTTGTTCGCCTGGGTCCTTGGTATCATTATTTTCTTTAACGATTACGTGAATTCCGTAATCACCGGTAACGCATCCAAGGATATCAACGCCCAGTACCGAGTATCAAGGGAAAAACTCTCATATGTCCTTGATGCAACGGCGGCCCCCATGGCTACCATCGGGCCGGTTTCAGACTGGATTGGCTTTCAGGTTTCCCTGATTGCCGCGGCATTCGCATCCATTTCGCTGGTTGACAGCCAACCCTACTTTGCCTTTCTCAGTTCGATTCAGTGGAATTTCTACAGCATCCTCAGTCTTCTTGCTGTACCGCTGTTAATCTACGGAAAAGATTTTGGTCCTATGGCCAAAGCTGAACTAAGATCGCTGAAGACCGGCAAACTGATTGAGGATGGAGACACTCCACTTTCATCTGTTGAGATGGATCTGGGTGAACCCGTCCATCCTGAGAAAGCCAACGTACTCTACTTCATCCTTCCCCTTGTTACCCTTATCGGAGTGGGCATATGGGCGCTCTGGTACACTGGAGGGGGAGCCGAAGGGAAACCGATGATGGATGCCCTTGCTGATACTGAGGTAGATGTTGCTCTTACATGGGCAGCCTTTGCCATGAGTGTTGTCGGTGTTGTCCTGGCCGTTATCCAGAACATGAGCTTTAAAGACATTGAAGAGACTGTGATGGGCGGAATTCGAACCATGCTTCCTGCCTTGGTCATCATGATTCTGGCCTGGTCGATCGGTGCTGTAACCGATTCCCTGGGAACCGCTGACTACGTAGTTGCGGCCACCGAAAGCTGGATGAGCCCGGCACTCCTGCCGTTTCTCGTTTTCATTATCTGTATGTTTATCGCCTTCTCAACCGGAACCTCTTGGGGAACCATGGCCATCATGACACCTATTGGTATTCCTCTGGCCTATTCAATAGGGGGGCTCCCTCTGGTGCACATCATTATTGGTGCAATTTTTGCCGGAGCAATCTTCGGTGACCACTGCTCTCCTATCTCCGATACGACGGTCATGGCTTCGATATTTGCCGGTTCTGATCATATAGCCCACGTAAAGACCCAGATACCTTATGCTCTTGTCGTTGCTGCCATATCAGGAGTGCTCTATCTGCTCTCCTCGGTTGTTCAGGCAGGATGGCTGCTGCTTTTAATCGGTATTGTCGCTTTATTTCTCGCCATAAAGTTCCTTGGCAACCGCTATCAGAAGAAACATTTTACCGAAGAGGAGATTTCGCTTCTCAACTCAAAAAGGCCACTAACTCACTAGCATTTTCTATAAACAATAGTGGGGCGTTTCGGTTTTCCGGACGTCCCATTTTTGTTTTTCCGCCCCCCTTCTCCAGCAACCCCGGGGCAAAGCAGTATTTACACTCCCCGCAGTTACCACATACAATAGGCGGTGGAGGGCAAGGAAATGACAAAACAGAAGAGTTTTACAAAAATCGTTGCCACGATCGGGCCTTCATCTCAGTCCTACGAAACAATAAAAGAGATTATTCAGCTGGGCGCCAGGGCTATCAGATTGAACTTCAGCCATGGATCCCATGAAGAGCAGCAACTCCGCGTAGACAGAGCAAGAAGAGCCTCTGAGGAACTTGGTATCCCCGTGACTGTGTTCCAGGATCTGCAGGGACCTAAGATTCGTGTCGGTGAATTGGAAAAGTCAGAGTTGGTCATTACCAAAGGGGATGAACTCATTATTACCACCGAGGCATGCCTGGGAACTCAAGAAAAAATCAGTATCGACTACCCGTATCTTCACGAAGAGGTGAGTCAGGGTGACCGCATTCTCATAGATGACGGGTTGGTCTCCTTTACCGTGAAACGCGTTGACGGAACTGATATCTTCTGCATCGCTGAGGATTCAGGTGTGATCAGACCCCGAAAGGGCGTGAATCTGCCGAACATACCATTACAGCAGCTGCGCTCATTCACCTCCAAAGATGAAGAGGATGTAACCTTTGCATTCCGAAATAACCTCGACTACGTTGCACTGTCATTCGTGCGGAGTTCAGAGGATGTGAAGGCTCTGAGAACCTACATGATAGATACATTCGGTGATGAGATTCCCATCATTGCCAAAATTGAGAAGCCGGAAGCCGTCAATGATATCAACGGTATCATCGAACACTCTAGCGCCATTATGATCGCCCGCGGTGACCTGGGAGTGGAAGTTTTGCCCCAGGAGGTACCTGTTATCCAAAAAGCAGTGATCCGCTCCTGTAACATGGCTGGCCGTCCGGTCATAACGGCTACCCAGATGCTGGAATCAATGATGAGCAATCCGCGGCCCACCCGAGCTGAAACCGGAGATGTTGCCAATGCAGTCCTTGACGGTACGAGTGCGGTAATGCTTTCCGGGGAGACGGCCGCAGGCAACTACCCTCTGAAGGCCGTTGATATGATGCAGAATATTATCACCCACACAGAATCGAGTATTGACTACCAGAAGATGGTTCTCGACCAACGCCTCAACTGGGAGCAGATTGAGCTGAACAGACATAGAAGTATTACTGAAGCAGTCGGTATTGCCACACGCGAACTTGCCCTGGCCGTGAAGGCCTCATATATTGCCTGCTTCACCCATTCGGGCGGATCAGCACGGCTTATATCAAAATTTAGGCCCGGTATTCCCATTGTCGCGTTTTCACCGATTATGCAGACTGTCCAGCGGTTGGCGCTTTCTTGGGGCATCACACCGGTGTTAATCGAAGATTTTACCTCTGTAGATGACATGCTTGCCTATCCCCCTGAATTTCTGCGGGAAGCGGGACTTGTAGAATCCGGTGAAAATCTTGTCATAACTGCGGGAGTCCCTGTCGGCAGCCCTGGAAAGACCAACACCTTAAAAGTGGTTACAGTCGATTAGCCCAGGTCTTCTCTGATTCTGCCTACCTCACGGGAAATTGCCCTGGTTTGTGACTGCTCGAAGCCCGTCCAGTCAGAGCCGCTGTGCTCAGACTTGAATAATTGTGTCAGCCAGTGCACCTCCTGCTCAGAGTCCAAGAGCCACCGCTCCATATTAGCAGCTGTCCATGAGACGAACTGTACCAGCTCAGATCCATTGAGTACTTCAAGTGCCATGTCGAGTAGAGTTCTAAGATGATGGAGGCACACGCCCGAGGAGTTGGCAGCTGCATCGCGAAACTCCTGCTCCTTGCTCCAAAGATGAATATAGGTGTACTGATACCGCTTGAGGGTCCTTTGTATGCTGTCACAGATAAGGCAGCCCTTCTCCCTCGCTTCAAGCAACTTCTGCAGGCTGGTAATCTGCTTTTTAACCGTTCGGGAGTTGGCTGACTGTAGCTTTATCAGTACCGGCTGCAGCTGTTTTCGGGTCTCAAGCAGATGGCTGTGCGCTATGAGGGCAGCCCCCTGAGGCTTCCCGGCCTCTGCGAGCATCGAATAGTGAAAAAAACAAAATCCCTGTGAGTTCACTTTGATACGGGTTTCAGGATTCATGACTGAACTGCCCAGGTAATAGTTGACCGCTCGCCTCTGTGCATCCTCAAGCAAAGAGCAGAACGTGCATATCGATGAGTCTGAAGTAATTGCATCCCACACCGGTATCGTTTCAAGTTTGTACTTCACACCTGCCTCCGGTACTCATCCTACTTCGTCTTGTCGACTTGGTCAAACACCGTTTTCTCTCTGGAGACGTGCCCCAATCCTTACAGCATAAAGGAACAAATTCACCCCACCAGCAAAAAAACACACTGAAAGGTGGACATCACGCGATAGAGTTCATACCAAGTACCACAGGAACCCCAGGAAAAAGCAAAGACCTCCAGCTAACACTGACAGGTGCCAGATGACGTGATTGAAGGGAATACGATCTGAAACATAAAAGTATACTCCCCCTGAATAAAAGACAGCTGCCAGCAGCACCAACAGCAAGAACCCTGTCTCTGCCTGCTGGAGCAGGGGTTTGAGAAACACAAGAACGAGCCAGCCCATTGGAAGATAGAGAAGATCCGAGAGGATATGTTTACGCCGATAGACTACAGTTTTTAGCACAGTTCCCAGTAGTGCAAGCGTCCAAATGACAGCAAGCATCCACTGTCTCCATGGCTCTGGCATAATGAGCAAGGCTATGGGGGTGTAGGTTCCAGCAATCAGAAAAAATACTGCCGCCTGATCCAGAAGCCGGGCAGTCTGATATACTTTGGGGAAATCGGAAAATTGATGAGTAACAGTCGAACTAAGATAGAGAAATATTTGGCACACTCCGTATATCAGAAAGGCTGTAAACTGCGCCCGTCCTCCCTCGTTGTGCACGGTGAGAACCAGCAGGACAATAGCACCAGCGATGCTCAACCCAGCTCCAATACTATGAGTTACGGCATTCAGCCTCTGCTCTACGTTATGTTGTCGGCTATCTTCCATTACTGCACATCTCCTGTAAACTGTACTGTACATATTTTAGATACTCGAGGGGCAGAGTTCCATAGGTAAAACTACCTACCTGACCCCTGTCAGCGCTTCTGTTCACAGAGAGGAAGACCGATCAGTCGCATCTATGGTATAATCCAGTAGAAAGGAGGTGCCCCATGACCATCTTAGCTATCAACGGCAGTCCTCGCCACTCTGGTAACACAAGCACGATTCTCCATTCCATGATTGAGGGGGCCCAGCACTCTGGAGCCGAGACAGAATATATTCATCTAAAGAAGTACCACATTGAAGGCTGTATCGGTTGTGAGCAGTGCAGACGGGATAAAACTTGTACTCAGTTCTATGACGGGATGCATTTGCTCTATCCAAAAATCGAAGAAGCTTCCGGGTTAATTCTGGGTTCCCCAACGTACAACTACAATGTTACGCCCTGGATGAAGGCATTTATTGATCGTCTCTACCCTTTTTTCAACTTTGGGAAACAGCGACCGGGCCCCTACAGCTCCAGACTGGCCAACAGAGGAAAACAGGCCCTTGTTTTTAGTGTCTGTGAACAGGAAGATCCGAAGGATATGGGCTACACAATTGCATCGATGCGTGATGCGTGCCGTTCCCTCGGTTACTCCATAGCGGGAGAATTTGGTTTCACCTCTCATTTCTCGGCCAGCTCGGTCTCACATGACCAGGAAGATAGACAGCGGGCATTCGAAGCCGGAAAACTTCTCGCTACCAGTTTAGGTTCGTAGTTGTTCGTATCAGCTGTTGAAGGAGCTCAATAGCTTCAGGTGAGACAGTTCCTTTTACATATCCGGCTATCGTACCGTTCGGGCGAAGCAGCACAATGGTAGGTCTATCGTCGATAGGAATACCAGACTGTCTGGAAAACCCGGCTGCATCTTCGACAAACAATACTGCCGCCCGGTTTTCGGCCACATTCCCTTTCAGCTCCTTAGCCGTTCCCCGTCGGATAAATCCCCTGACGAATCTCGGTGGAGATTCAATGACCGAAAAGTGAAAGATATCTATGAGAGAAGGAAGGACTCCGGGCTGTATGAGTTCTTTGTGCCATGCAAGCAATTGTTCCAACTGCCACTGCCCATTATCCCGAGATGTGCTCATCGCTAGTGCAAACACAACCGGGTCCCCCTGCAGAGCTTCCCCGGGAAACGAAAAGGATTCACCTCCCATCGTTTCTGTTGTAACGGCAGGGAACTCCCCTGCAAACGCAATTCCCGATATCAATGTAATAAGAACCAGCATCACAACCAGTTTTCGTCTCATCTGTGTCCATCCCGATTTTGTCGCACCAATGCGAGAGACTTCCCGTCCGTTACCAGCTTACTGCAACAGCGGTCGCACCATGGGGCCTAAAGAGCCTTCGAATAACAGCGCCTGCGCTTGTGCCGCTCAGTATGAAAGGCATCCCACTGAGTTTGCACATTCGCATTATCCTCAAGCTCCGGTCCTGTCTCGGCGTATTTAACACCGTTTGCTATGGCTCGCTTGATCCCTTCATTCATAATCACCGCATTGACACCGCGCCCTGCATAACTCGGCTTGACGGCGATGAGGTACATATCAAGGACTTCATGGTGCTTCAAGGCACGCATTATTCGCCACCAGCCAAGCGGCAAGAGCCTGCCTTTCGACTTTCGCACCGGTTCAGAAAGTGAGGGAACCATGATCCCGAAACCGATCACATCATCAGCGCTGTTTACTACAACAAACACATATTCCAGACTTACCAGGGAGATGAATTGTTTGATGACCATTTCAATTTGTGCCTGATTGAGAGGGGCATACCCGTACAATGGTGCAAATGCTTCATTATACATTTCAAACATCTTATAGGCGTAGGGGATCACCTCTTTCTTGTTTCGAAAGTTCAGCAGCTTATACCCCTGCCGTTTTTTTGCAATCTCACACAGGCGTTCAATTCGCTGATTGGGCTGCTCGGGAACCTCAATTTTAAACTCTACCCAGTCAACCTCTTTCTGAAACCCGAGGGCCTCCAGATGCTCTTTATAATAAGGAAAGTTATACGTGGTGATAAACATGCCGGGCTGGTCAAATCCTTCCACAAGCAGTCCCTGTTTATCCAGATCAGAAAATCCCATAGGCCCAATTAGCTTGTCCATCCCTTTGTTCTGCCCCCACTGGGCAACAGCTTCTATCAGCTGCCTGCTTACCTCAAGGTTGTCGATAACATCGAAACGGGTAAATCGAACAGTTTGGGATCCTTCTGCCTTGTTTATGTTATGGTTGATCAATCCGGCAATTCTTCCAACAACCTTACCATCTTCTCGAGCCAGAAAACATATTGTTTCACAAAACTCATAGGCCGGGTTTTTCTTCGGGTTGAAATTCCACTTTTCATCATACAGCAGCGACGGAATATAATACGGCTGATCTTTATACAGCTGTATCGGAAAGGTAAAAAACTTCCGATAGTCGCCTTTAGTTTTGACTGACTCTACAGTGATCATATCTTCTTCTCCCCCCAGAGAATTTTGAATTATTGTACACTATTTTCAGGCCTTTACCAGTACGAAATAGGGAAAATAGCTCAATCATTGGGCAATCGGGCAGAACTCATCTGCTCAAACACATGCTGGATACCCATTATCCAATATACACATAGATACAAAGTATGTACACGTGAAACGTGCTTACACTCCTCGAGACGTGTATGATACAATCGCGGGTATGAGAACATTTGTCCTTGGAGATATTCATGGTGCGCACCTCGCACTGACACAGTGCTTTGATCGCTCAGGGTTTGATTCCCGTCATGATCATCTTATCGTGCTTGGTGATGTCAGTGACAGGAATCCCCAGACGAAAGAGGTGATTGATACGCTGCTGGAAGTTGAGCACTGTGACCTTATCACCGGGAACCACGATATGTGGACTCTCGAATGGGGAATGTACGGGTATGCTCCCTCTATTTGGACAAGCCAGGGAGGTGCTGAGACCATTGCCTCATACAAGGGCCAGCCGATGCCGAAAGCTCACAGACAGTTTCTCAGGCGAGCAGTCCCCTGGCTTGTGTATGACGATATGCTGTTTGTACATGGCGGCTTTGACACTGACATTCCACTTGAGGAACAAACCTCCCGAGCGCTTGCCTGGAACCGAAGTCTGATGCAAAACGCCTGGGAGCTTGAGCAGTCGGGACAGACAAAACAGTTCGGCGGGTATTCAGATATTTTTGCAGGTCACACGCCGACGCTCTACTTCGGCATCGGCAGACCAATACATGCCTGCAATGTATGGAATCTGGATACCGGCGCAGGCTGGGGCGGCCGACTGACCATCATGGAGCTAGAAAGCAGAACGTGGTACCAGTCTGAGAGGACCAGTGTCCTGTATCCGAATAGACCTCGCTAACTCTGCTCTCCCTGCAGCCGCTTGATGAGCATCGGTACAATATCATACAGATCCCCGCAGAAGGCATAATCCGCCACCGAGCATATTCGCGCCTGGCGGTCAGTGTTCACTGCAATCAAGGTATCAGCCCGCTGAACTCCGGCTAAAAACTGCACCGTCCCCGAAACTCCGCATGTGATAAGCAGCTTAACTCGAATTGATTGGCCTGAAAGACCAATTTGCCTCGAGTGAGGCATCCACCCCTTTTCCACAAGCCCTCTGGTTGAGGCAAGTGCTCCGCCGAGCAGGTCGGCAAGCTGGGCAAGCATGTCGAGATCTTCTTTCTGCTTTACACCAAGACCGACAGCGACAATGACATCCTGTTCGGTGATCCCCCGCTCAACCGGGATCTTCTGGGCTTCAAGCAGCTCAATCTTGCTCGTATAACGGCTTTCAGGATGCCTTGTACAAAACTCTGTGTGGCCACCAAAATCTGCTTTCAAGGGGGCAAGGAGATTGAAAGAAACAGAGGCCATCTGAGGCCTGGCATGTTTTGTCCCAATTTGCGCAATAATATTCCCGCCGTAAGCAGGCCTCACCTGGACAAGTTCATCCTCACCACGCATGTAGAGTTCAGTGCAGTCAGCAGTAAGTCCTGTTCGCAGGGCTGCGGCAGCCCGCGATGAAATTGACTTGCCTTCCTTCGTACCGCCAAAGAGCACGACGGCTGGATTGAGCTCGAGGATGCACTCGGTTACCAGCTTCTCACGGCTGTCCGCAGTAAAAAAATCATCTGTTTCATACAGGTATACTCTCTCGAGAGGCTGACCGGTAAGCTGCTTCCTGGCCTGCTCTGTCTTCTCTCCAATCACAATTCCATATACCGCCTGCCGATTGTATCCAGAGAGCTCATAAGCTTTCGCTAGCAGCTGAAATCCTATGGGCTGGATAACCTCATGGTGATATTCAAAATATACAACGATGTCCCTACTACCCATGAGTCTCTCCATCTCTCGGACGTACAAGATTTAGTATTTCCTCAACAGCCAGCCCTGGGTCTGTCTGCACAACAGTCTCTTTCCCTGGCGTCTTTGCCGGATAGATGCGCTCAACCTGTGTAGGCGAGCCCTTCTGCCCGTAGTGTTCTTTGTGCGAATCAGCCAAATCTGAAACCCGCAAATGGGTAATCGACTTCTTTTTTGCCTGCAGCCTCAGAGTGAGGGTCGGCATGCGCGGTGTACATATCTCACGTTCTACAGCTATCAGGCAGGGAAAAGGGAGTTTTATCCTCGCCCGCTCGTGTTCAAAGGCTTGCGAGACTATCAGATAGTCTTTGCCAACCTCATGAATGGAGGTAATCCAGTTAGCGTGCGGTATATCCTGCCAACGGGCGAGAGCTCCCCCGACTTGCGCAGTATCACCATCGGTAGTCTGCCTGCCGCATATAATGAGATCATATTGCCCTGCAGCATTGATGCCCTGATAAAGGGTATATGATGTAGCTAATACATCAGCCCCGGCAAACGCCTGATCAGCAAGCAAATATCCGTTGTCTACTCCCATACTGTAGGCCTGTATAATAACCTCACGGGCTTTTTCAGGCCCCATGGTGAACACATCCACGGTGCCCCCATAGCGTTCCCGGAGTTGCAGAGCACTCTCCACAGCCGGAAGATCATAGGGATTCATGACTGCCTCCAGGCCGCCTCTCTGCAGGAGTCCGGTCTCCGGATCCATAGTCCCCTCATCGTAGGCCGGCACCTGCTTGATGCAGACGGCAATGCGCAGCATACCTTACTCCTCCTTCCCTTCATCGGAGGACTCGCTCTCCTGCAGGAGCACATCTCCCTGATTCCACAACCAAAGGGGATCTTGTTCCTGCTTAAACTGCTTGAGCACTCTAATGTGATTGTGCCGACCGAAGGTGAGGAACATATCGCGCCGAAGTTTCCCTGCTCCGTGTTCAGATACGAGACACCCCTCACCCTCGGAAGTCTCCTGCGCCCATTTGTCAACGAGCTCTCGTCCAAGCTCATACTGCTCTTGTGAATGCGGTAACAGGTTTACATGGAGGTGGAGATCCCCGGCATGTCCGAAGATACATGCATCAAGATTGTGTTTCCGGATATCTTGTTCGTAGGAAGATACCACATCAGTTAGATTAGCATGCGAAAGACTCATGTCAGTGGCAATTTTCGTGATGCCGGGTTCTTTCTGGTGCGCCTGCTGGATGAACAGATTAACCGATTCAGGGACCGCATGCCGGAAGTCCCGGATTTTCTCAACTTCGCTCTCGCCAGACAAGGCCCAGGCCTGATCAGGGTCACTTCTGTGCTCACTGCCAAGTTCTAAAAGACTTTCGGCAATCTCCTCTACAGCCTCCTCCTGCCAACCATGAATTTCCATGTATATCATCGCAGCGGCTTTCTTGCTGATATCCGGGAGGGCTGAGATTTTTGTCATGACCTCTTTGTTGCTCTCAACCAGGTCGATGCTTCTGCGATCTATATATTCAAGGAGAGCCAAATCTGCTCCGGTTGTAGTGAGCTCTTTGTGGTTGACATCATCAGCAAATTGAAGAGCATCCTGTTTCCCCTCGAAGAAAAAACAGATTCCCCAGATTTCCTGAGGTCTTACTGCTAGCCTGAGGGTAATTTCTGACAGGGGACCAAAAATCCCCTCACTTCCGACTAACAGTTCAAGCAGCTCGGTTTCGTCTGTTCCAACGCGTACCTGCTCTCCGCGCTGCACGGTAATATACTCTCCGTCGGAGGATAACCAGCGCACAGCTTCAACATGATCAACTGTCTCCCCGTACAGATAGGAACTACATCCTTTTGAACCGCAGGAGACAATTCCTCCGACAGTGGCAGTCGGTTCGGTCGGATCAGGAGGCCAAAAGAGCGGTTTAGGCACTTTCAGTCTGCGTATCTCCCGCTCCAACTCAAACAACGTGATTCCCGGCTGGACTGTCAGCAGACCATGCTCTTCATCAGTCTGTTCGAAACGGACAATACGGTTCATACCAGTGAGATTGATAACATGTCCTGACTGGGGAACGGCTCCTCCCACAATTCCGGTCCGCCCTCCCTGAATAGTTAAGGGGGTGCGCTCCTCTTTCATTGCAAGGTATGTCTCGCGTAGCTCATCCTCATCTGCAGGGAAGGAGATACTCTGAGCATTTCCTGCCAGCTGGGATTCATCACTCAGGTACTCTGAATAAGTCGGTAGTATCGGAAGTATATTCATAATCCTTGGCCCCTATGTGTTTCGATCTCCAGTAATCAATAGTTGTGCGAGATGCTCCATGACTTGACGACAGTCGCCAATCACGGCCACATCGGACTGGGAGACTATCGGGGCCTTCCTGTCAGTATTGACCGAGGCTATCCATCGGCTCTTTTCGATTCCGGCGGTAAATGCAGCCGCCCCGGAAGCCCCCAGAACAATGCAAGTCTCAGGACTGACGATGGTCCCGGAAACGCCGATCATCCGACCAAGCGGTGCCCATCCATTCATAGCGGCCATGCGCGTCACTCCGAATTCAGCATTCACCTCTCCGGCCTGTTTTCTTAGCTGTTCAACAGCCTCCTTTGATCCGGCTCCCCGACCAACAGCGATTACGAAGTCTGCTTCTTCAAGGCCCTGGGGGCGATCCTCCCGTTCTTTTTTATAGTCCTCAATGTGGGAGGCGGAGTCTCGCCTTTCATCGACCCGGGTTACTACGCAGTTTGCAGGTTGCATAGAGTTGCCCTGGAAACTTCCGGGAGCAACAGAAATACAGCAAGGAAACTGCTCAATGACAAAGGTCCCTTCCAGGTGACTCGAATAGACATCCTTTGTACAAACTACCTTGGCATTATCAGCAGAGAGAGAACTTACATGGACCAGCGCGCTTCCCTTCAGACGGTGTGAAAGACGGACAGAGAGTTCATTGCCGGCATGGTTGCCGGGAAACAGATATAAACTAGCTGAAAGCTGCCCGGAGAGTTTCTCAAGAACGGTTAAAACCTCCTCAGGCTGGTAGCGGGAGACTCTTACCAGCAGCACTTGTTTCGTCACAGCACACTCAGCTAGCAGTTGATCATCATGGTCTAGGTTATGGAGCACCACCGTGATGCCTTCCCATGCATCAAGATCTGCTGCCACAAAGTTCCGCAGTTCCTCTGCCTGGTGAGATCGGTCTGCTGAACATCCATTAATAACAGCTGCATATGTACCCATCATCCCAGCTGCTCCTTCAGGTACTGCTCGTAGAGCCTTTTTGCCATCTCTTCGGGTGTACCCTCCTCAATGACTACCGTATTTCTTGTCTGCTCTCTTCTCCGCATTGACTGTAAACTTACTGAACGCTTCAGCTCTTTTGGAGTGTTTACAGCAGGTTTGATGTAGTTCACCGGCTGTTTTCCAAAGTTCATCTTATCCTTCAGGGTAGGTACGCGAAGATAGCTGTTCGGGGCGTTTCCAACTGCAAGCAGGCACGGCGGGGAGACTGTCTGCCGCAAGAACCCATCGTCTAGCTGACTGACAACGTGCACACGTCCATCGGGGGCAGCTTCCATGGCAGTAACCTGGGTGATACAGGGAATACCAAGGTGTTCAGCAAGCAGCAGCGGTGTCTGAGAATTCCCTCCAATGCTGCTCTGGCTACCGGTTACAATCACATCCTGCGGATTATCGTTTGCATACGCTGCTATCATTTCGGCAACCGTATTGGGAGAAAACCGAAGATCATCGGCAGTCTCTATACATACCGCCCGGTCAAAACGGAGCGCGTATAACTTACGCATAAACGGCTCAACTTCCCGGTTTCCCACATGTAATGCAGTGAGAGTACAGCCGTGCTGCAGGGAAGAGGCCTGTTCTGCCAGACGCAGGCTCAGCTCCAGCGCACTCTCATCGTAGCAGTTGAGCTCACGCTTCACGAAACTGAGATCTACCTGATTATGTTCCACCACCCAATCTTCTTCTGCAAGCATTTCAAGATCGGGCGAGGGCGCAAAACACGTCAGTACGTTCATCTACTTTTCAATCGGGAGTATCGTTCCCATGTTCATTACGCTGTTCGGGTCGAAAGCCTCTTTGAGTGTCTTCAGGATATAGTAGGAGGATCCGTACTCATCCTTGATCCAGTGTGTCCGGTGCTTACCTACTCCGTGGTGATGACACATAGCTCCGCCGAGTTTTATTGTTTCCTCCACAATGATTTTCTTTATCGGCATGTGGTATTTCTCCAGTTCCTTTGCCGGATCGCCGATCACATTGTAGAAGTAGACAAAGTAGAGGTTGGTGCCATTAATATAACTGTGGGAGGAGTGCCCTCCAAGCAGTGTGAGATCTGGAATCTCATTGCGGATACGTTCGATGCACACCTCGTAGATATCATTGATAATGCTCCAGTTTGCCGAAATTTCCGTTGTGTTACAGATGTTTTTGGTTTCGATAATCTCACGCTCCTCTTCGAGCAGGTCATTAGGATCCCAGTTGAGATTTTCGAACCAGCGTTGAATGATTTTTGGTGCTACCGGCTTACAGACGCCGTACCCGTCCACGATTTCAGAGATAGCCTTCGTGGTTGCATCAGCTAGGGGCTTCGGGCCTTCCGAGGTGAAAATCAGCACACACTTACCCTCTGAGAAATGCGAAAAGTGGTACTCGGCATCTTCAGGGTCATACAACCTGGCTACAGCAGGGCGATATCCCTGGCTGACAACCTCACGGAGAATATCAAACCCGGTTTTCATGCTCTCGAGCGTATACCCAAGATAATTGTTGTTTTCCGGATAGTACCTGAAAATTTTCACTGTGACTTCCGTTATAAAGCAGAGCGTTCCTTCGTTTCCAATGATGACGTGTCTGATATCGGGACCAGCTGCCCTGCGGGGTACATTCTTTATTCGTGTGATTTCACCATTGGGAAAGACGGCTTCTAAACCGACAACCATGTCCTCAATGCCACCGTACAGGGTTGAGAGCTGTCCGATACTCCGGGTGGCTACTAAACCTCCCAGCTGGGCAAGAGGTTTGGACTGAGGAGAGTGACCGGTTGTAAACCCTTCCTCTTTGAGCAGATCATCGATCTGCTGAAGCGGAACCCCACATTGAACTGTAGCCTGCATATTGTACGTATCAATACTCAGGACTTTGTTCATGCGGGACCCGTCAACAACAATGGAATCCTCTACAACATTTTCCAGTCCGCCTTCTGTCGCTGACTGGCCTGTGCGCGGGATGACATTGATCCTGTGCTCGTTTGCATAGGATAGTACTTTCGAGGTCTCTTCTGCATCCTCAACATAGACAACAGCTGCTGGAAACGGCTGATTGTACACCCCATGGTGACCTTCAAACCGTCTGAACCTGTCTAGGGAACTCTCTCTGAGTACATCTTCGTCAGTAACAACCTGATCGTTGCCCAACATATCAATCAGTCCTGTAACAATTTCTTCTCTGGTTAACTTCATATCCTTTCCTTCCGTTTATAGTACGTTCCAGGCAGACTGCTCTGCCTGTTTCTGTTTCGAATCCGCTTCATTCAGGAGTTAAAAAGCGGATAGCTTCGTTTCAATAGCTCGTCGCTGTATTGTGTTATCTTCTGATACACTTCACTATTCATGCGTTCATAGAGATGCGTATGTTCAGCAAGCGGGCTGAACACATCCCGAGGCCGTACCATGTGGGTAACGGCACTCTGGAAGTCTTCATACGCCCCCACACAGACTGCAGCACAGATAGCTGACCCGATGCTGGCAGCCTCATTAACCTCAGTCCGTTCAGCCGGTAGACCGAAAGCATCAGCAAATATCTGCATAAACAACCCGCTGTTCGAGCCTCCTCCCGAGATTATGACCGATTCGGGCTGTTTCCCGAGTTCACTGCACATTGCCTCAACATGCGTTTTCATCGTCAGGGCGATGCCCTCAAGGATGGAGCGGTACATATGGCCGCGCCCATGACGGCCGTCAAATCCTATCATCATGCCCTTCTTAAAGGGCTTATCAGGCGGGGCAAGCCAGTCAAGCACGGTCATCAATCCATCACTCCCGGCAGGAACCCGGGAGCCTTCACTATTGAGCAGTTCTTCAGGAGAGCTGCCGAGGGCAGAGGCCTCGTGCTCAAGACTGTTTCCAAACAGCTCTCTGAACCAGCTGACCGTCCACATACCCTTTCTGATTCCCCCGCTTTCATACAGAAACCGATAGGGAACACTGGCCATATTCGAGAAAAAAGTATCAGCGTTCTTAATGTTGCTCTCTCCGTAGGTCATACCCCCGATGTAGGTTCCAAGTGAAACAAGAGCCCGATTACCCGAAAGCAGCCCCGCCCCCAGCGCTTCAACCGCTTTATCATTGGCCGTAGCTGCCACAGGGAGACCTGCTGGCAGACAGGTCTGACTGGCAGCATCTTCAGTGATATAGCCAAGGACCCCGCCGGGAGGCACCAGGTCAAACAGCATGCTCCGGGGCAGGTTGTACTCGGAGAGCACCGCAGGGTCATCACTCCAGTCCCATCGATCTTTGTCAATCGGCCACGGCCCCTCATAGTTGGAGGTTGTATCCGTGCATTCGCCAGTCAGCCTGTGGCCTATATACCCCGATGAGGTGGTAACATACCTAACTTCGGGATTCACGTGCTCATACGGTTTGGACAGTCGAAGATCCATCCAACTCATAACCGGAGCAGCCAGACTCCCGTCAGCCTTCAGATCGGCTCGGCAGCATCGGATCGTGCACAGACCAACTCCCAGTATATCGGCAGGATCTCCTTCAAATTCTTCCATGGCTCTCCGGCTGGCAATCACCAGGGTGTTCCAAAGATCATCATCTGGGTGTTCGGCGACACCCGGTGAAGGTCTGTAGAGCGGACGTAATTTTTCTTTCCCCTCGCAGACGATGTTTCCCTGTAGATCAAAAATGACCACCTTTGTGCTCTGCGAACCACCATCAATTCCAATAATATAGTGTTTACTCATGTACTGCGTTTCCTCACTTTCCCATTGCCTCGTGTCTACCGAACCAAAAACCCACCATCAACAACCATTATATGGCCGTTCATGTAGTCTGAAGCCCTGCTGGCAAGATAAATCATTGACCCCATCAGCTCTTGCACCTCTCCCCAGCGATTGGCCGGTATGTGGGAGAGTATTCGCTTGCTGGCATCCGGATCAGTTCTGGTTTTAGTCGTCAATTCGGTGGCAAAATACCCGGGGGCGAGTCCGTTAACCTGGATGTTATACTGTGCCAACTCGTCGCAATAGGCTTTGGTGAAGCCCGCCAACCCATGCTTGGTTGCTGCGTAGGCAGGCGACCATTGCCCGCCGAGATAGGAATAGAGGGAACAGATATTGATGATCTTGCCGCCTCGCTGAGCAATCATATGGCTAGCTACTTCATGACCAAGCTCGAAGGCAGCAGTCAGGTTCACATTGATCATGGTATCCCAATATTCGCGACCAAACTCCTCAACCGGTACGTTGATTGATATCCCGGCACTGTTAACCAGGATATCAACCGAACCAAGTTGTTCCACACACTCGCTAACAATCTGGTGGGGAGCTCCCTTCTTTGTGATATCAACAGTCTTGAAGTAGGCTTTTACCCCCTCGTTCTCGAGCATTCTAGCAGTTTCACCAGACTCCTCAACCAGGGTGGGAATAAAGAGGTTAGCTCCCGCTTTTGCCAGCGCAAGGGAGAAAGCCTGACCGAGTCCGGTGTTTCCCCCGGTCACAATGGCGTTTTTTCCTTTGAGAGAAAAAAAGTCCATTGAAAAATCTTCAATACTTGTCATAAAGACATCCTTTTGTCTGTGTATACAGCTTAGAGGTTACCGGGCACAAAAAAAGAGAAAAGTCCATCCCATTTGAGAACACCCCTCCCAGGGCTTCATCTCACAATGGAAATTACTTTTCTCTCATACCTAGCAATCTCTCCATTTACACTGTCAAAGGTATGCTAACTTGATACCTGTATTATGTCAACGCACGCCGCAGAGATTTAAAGCTATTCCCCAGCTAGCTGAGCATCCCACATATCACAGTTTGTTGAGGAGATAGCAATAGCCCCTGCATCCAAGGCAGCCTGTACGTCTTCAACAAAACAGATCATTCCACCCGAAATAATGGGCATATCTATCTTCTCCCTGGTCCAGGTCACCAGCTTCGGCCACCCGGGGAGTATTTCAAGTACATCAGGTTGAGAAATTCCCACCTGCTTCTCCATGCTGCTGAAGGAAAAGGAATCAATGATAAACAGTCTGTGGATTGTATAAAAACCGACTCGCTTTGCAGTTTTAAGCAGGGCGGCCTTTGAACTCATCACCCCATCTGCGCGGGTATACTTCTTCAAAAAATGAATGATCAGGTCCTTTGCAGGGGCCCCCTCAAGCAGGTCGACATTCACAAAGGCATATTTGCCGGCGATTTTAATCTGCTCAACGATATCACTGATGGTGAGAATGTCTCCGTAGAGCACAAACACCATACGGCTTCTACTTCTCAGCGCCCTCTGCAGCCCATTATGATCCTTAATTCCAGGTATTACGGGGTTTTCTCTCAGCATCTCTATCATATTCATGTGACTACCTCCAGGCGGCAGCAGCTGGAGTGTAGCACGGATAGAGAGGCTGGTAAAGCTGACATCAGGTGTTAGCTAAGCTGCCTGTAGGCATCCTCACTGGCTAGAACAACCCCATTAGCCGCCGGGAAAAATGACTGATATGGCTGAGAACTGTAGCTTAGATCCCTCAGCTCCTCCAGGGTTGCCTGTTTCTGCACAGCGAAGGTAAGCAGATCTATCCTGCCGGTCACCGGTTCCCCACTGATCACCTGGGCACCAAGCAGTCTACCACTCGGTTTTTCTGCTATCAGTTTTACTTTCAACTGTTTTGCCTCAGGCATAATGGGAAACTGTGTGGTGACTTCACTGTAGCCTGCCACAGTAGAGAATCCTGCTTGCTCAGCGGCAGCCTGGGATAACCCTGTTGCTCCGACGTAGAACCTGCCTACTTTCGTGGCTGCCCCATTATAGAAACCCGGGTATCTTCTGTCCTCACCACGTAGCTGGGCTGCCAATACTTTTGCCATGGGAACAGCATTGGTTGCAAGTTTCCCCGAGGCTTTTGTCCCAGTAATTCCGCTGATAAACTGCGTACAGTCTCCCACAGCATACACGTCAGGAACATTGGTCTCCATACGGGCGTTTATCACAATTCCATCGGGGCCAAGCTCGATATCAGTGTCCCGTACCAGATCAACAGACGGTGTCATCCCCGCAGCGAAGATAACCAAACCGGCCTCTTGAGAAGATCCGATATGCAGTGCTGTTCCATTGTCGAGGTGTACCTGTTCGACGTGGTGTGATCCTTTCAGCTCAACGACCTTCGCCCCGAGGTGCAGCTTGATTCCCTTCTCTTTCAACTCCTGTGCAAGCTCTCCGGTCATTTCACCGTCAACGAGGTTCGGAAGAACTGTTTCTGCCATGTCGACTAGGTCAACGGAGACTCCCGCATCAGTCAAGGCCTGGGCAAGTTCAATACCTATTGCTCCGGCCCCGACCACCACCGCCTGTGTCACATTGTTGCCAATCCTCTCAAGCAATCTTTTCAGGTGCTTTTCCGTCTTGAAGCCCATCACCCCTGTAAGATGCGATCCTGGGACCGGAGGTATCAACGGCTCAGCTCCTGTTGCAAGAACCAACTTGTCGTAGCCAATACAGCTCCCGGAAGCGAGAGTGAGACTCTTATCATTTGTATCAACGCTGCTCACCCTATCACGGATAAGGTGAGCCCCAGACCCGGTTACAAGGGCATCTTTTTTAAGCGTTTTTTCCATATCCAGCAGCCCTTCTATCACATAGGGCATAGCGCAATAGATCATAGAATGATCCTCAGGGCGAATTACAGCCATCTGTTTTTGTTTTCCCAACTGCTTTGCGAGTGTGATTGCTGCTGGTCCGCCGCCGGCGACAACAATTTCGTATCGTTCCATTGTACTTCCTCTTACCTTATTATAGTAGTAATCTTTACCGGAGTATAATGAACTATAGTTCATAAATCAAGGGGTGTTCCATCGTCATCACCGGCCACTGTTATAGGCTGGACGGTGAGCAACCGAAGGACTTGCCGCATAACCGGATTACAGGGAAAAGCTTTCTAGAGGTGTCTGTACTGACGCTGATAACCGTGCTACTATCTAGGTGAGTTTTTGCTACGTGGTGCAGCTAGATGTTGTGTTCACCTCACAGAGGTTAAAAGGTACATAGCCGATGAAGTTACTGGTTTTCATACTCAATAACGAGGAATATTTAGAGGAAGTCCTTGAGGCCTACATTGAAGCAGGCGTAACAGGTTCTACGATCATTGACTCTGAAGGGATGGGACGCTTTCTTACCTACGAGGTTCCGTTGTTTGCCGGTTTCAAGGAATTCATGAAGGGAAATAAACCCTATAATAAAACAATATTGTCTGTAGTACGCAACGAGGCCACAATCGAGAAGGTTACATCCTTAGTCGATGACATCATTGGAGGTCTTGAGAACCCCGGAACAGGAATCATGTTTACCTTGCCCGTCGATTGGGCTGCCGGGCTAGTGCCAGAAGATGAAGAGGTGTAGCTATGGGAGGTATCTGTACAAAACTGCTGCCGGAGAATATCGTCCTTGATCCCACTCAGCAGGGAAAGGAGGATGTAATCAGCTTGCTTGTGGGTATCTTGCAAAAATCTTATCAAATTGATGATGCAAAGCAGTTGATTAATGATATTCTGGATCGGGAGCAGTTGGCCTCCACCTGTCTTGGTTTCGGTTGTGCTGTACCGCACGCCCACTCTTCTTCCGTGCAGTCAACGATGATAGCGGCTGCTCGGCTCACCCCGCCTCAGGATTTCCAGGCTCCCGATGGGGAACCTGTGTCACTGGTTTTTCTACTTGCCGGGCCAAAAAACAGCGCCGGCATACACATCAGACTACTTTCGAAGCTTGCCCGTCTGCTTCACGACCCTCATTTTAGAAAAGACCTCCGGGAGGCTGAACAGGTTCGGGATTTCTACGACAGTATCTGTAGAAAGGACAGTTAGTATGCGCGCAGAGCAGTGGTGGGCTCTTATACGTTTTGTTATCACAGCGCTCATGATGTTCATCATGTGGTTGTTATTTACCGCCAGTTTTGACCCGTTTTCCCTCACGATGGGTGTGATCGGTTCACTATTGATTGCGGCAATGACCTATGATGTATTCATTGCCAGACATCAGGCACATATCAAGTTTTTCCTCCCGAATCCCTTCTTCCTTATCATCTATATCCTGGTGCTAATCTACTCAATGTACTCGGCTAGCTTCCGTATGCTTGGCGCCATCATAACCGGGAACGTACATCCTCGAATCGTTCATTTTCGCACACGTCTGCGTTCTGACTTTGCGCGAATGCTGCTCGCTAACTCTATCACCCTCACTCCCGGTACTATCACGCTTGATCTTAACGATGATCATCTTACCGTACACTGGCTGTTTTGCAGCACTACACACTCAAAGGCTGCAGGGGAGGCAATCAAAGGGCGCCTCGAGGCCGTTGCCAGGAGGGTGTTGCTGTGAGAATTCTTATGCTTGATGTGATGCAGTGGTTTCTCATCATCTGTGCAATTGCCTGCGTGGTTCGAATGCTCCTAGGACCGACAGCCTCAGACAGGCTTGTTGCCCTTAATGTACTATCGGGGGTCGTGCTGGCGTTTTTGGTTCTTCGGGGGGTCCGCCAGGGTAGATCTCTCTACCTGGATGTGGCCTTAGTATATGATATATTCGGGTTTCTTGGCTTTCTGGCAATTGCCAGGTTCTTGAAAGACCGTATGGGAGATGATCAGGAGGAGTAGGTAGCTATGATTGTACGAGAACTGTTGGCCATGGCAGCCTTTGTGTTGGCAATTGTCTTCGGTACAGCCGGAATCATTGGATTGTTTCGCTTCCCCGATCCCTATTCACGCCTCCAGGCAGGTTCTCTGTGCGGAACAACAGCTGTCTTCTCTGTGTTCATTGGTGCATTGTTGCTCTCATCCTCTGCAGCCGTAACTGCACGGGTTATCATCATCACCGTATTTTTTCTCATTTCAGGACCGACAGGTACCCATATTGTAGGCCGATTCAGCTGGAATGCCGGTATAACTCCCTGGAAGCCTGCTTCTCGACGATCTTCTGATCTCAGGAGTACCCAATGACGATTATTATTCTGGTTCTTATCCTCGGTCTGGCAGTCTTCACCTTGGAAAGCAGCGACCTCCTGTATGGGGTAATTGCCCTCTCCGCAGTGAGCCTGCTTTCAGCGCTGCTATTCTATGTACTGCATGCACCCGATGTTGCCATCACTGAAGCGGCTGTAGGAGCCGGCGTATCAACGGCGGTCTTTGTTGGAGCAATCAGACATACGACTAGAAGGGGCAGTGACGAGTGAAGCAAAACAGATCTCACTTTGGTTCAGTACTTCGCACAGTGACAGCCCTTCTTGCTGTAGGGGCGGTTCTTCTACCGGTTTTTCTCGCCGATTCACCGTGGCCGACTGCTGCACGCAACTATTTGGAATTACACGGGGTAGATGATACAGGGGCGATAAACCTTGTCAGTGCTATATACCTAGGATACCGCGTTTTTGATACGTTTGGTGAGACAATCGTACTTCTTGTTGCTGTCAGCGGCACAATCGGCATACTCGCCCGCGCCGGAGCAGAACTTGCCAGGGGCTACGGAACCGATTCCAGCCAGAAACAATTACCCAGCCAAAAAGAGGTGGGGGATACAGAAGAAAACGTTGTGCTCGTCAGCGAAAAGAAGACCGCACATGTGCTTCGAACTCACCTAGTTGAGGTTGCAAGCGGTACTCTCGGGCCTATCGTGCTGTTGTTTGGATTCTACGTCATGCTGTTCGGGCACCAGTCACCCGGCGGTGGATTCCAGGGAGGAGTTGTCGTTGCCTCGGGTATTGTGTTCCTTGCCCTCGGGAACCGGGTTGAGTCCTCAACCAAACTCACCCACGGTCCAATTCTCTCCCGGATAGAGGCTTCTGCATTTCTCCTGCTGGTCCTTGCCTCTGTCAGCGGAACTTTCGTCGGCATGGGGTTTTTTGACAACCCGTTTGCTGATATGGCGGCGGCCCCGGAGACCTATATCATCATACTTAACACAATCATCGGATTAAAAGTTGGAACCGGCATTGGATTTATGTGCATTGCCATGCTAGCGAGGGAGACCACATGATTGAACGAATTCTGCTACTGTTGTTGTTCCTTGTGGGGTTCTGGGGCATCCTTGCAAAGAAAAACATCATAAAGAAAATATTCGGCCTGTCATTGTTAAACAGTGCAGCAGTTATCCTCTTCGTACTGGAGGGCAACAGGATTGGAGAACATACTCCCATCATGGAGGAGGCCATCAGCCATATTGTCGACCCTGTTCCGCAGGCTTTGATGCTGACGGCAATTGTTATTGGAGTATGTGTAACCGCTCTGGCATTGGCCCTATCTTTTCGTCTCTATAAGGCAGCCGGTTCCTACAACATTGATACGATCAAACAGAGGATACGACATGAATCCTGAGACCCTTGTATTCGGACCGGTAATCCTGCCACTGTTCGGGGCAGCGCTTATCTTTTGTGCTAAGGCTTTTCTCAAGGGCTCCGGCTTGCGCAGGCTTGAGTACATTGGGGTATTCATTGGGCTCGCCCTCCCCTGGGCAACGCTTGCCTACACCGCCCCCCTGATCCTCTCGGGGGAAACAATTCAGGGCGTGATCGGAGGCTGGTACGGTGGGGTCGGCATCATGTTCCGCTTTGACGGTCTGGCCTGGTTAGTAAACATACTCGGTTTTTCCGTGGCAGGGGCAGCCTGGGTCTATTCACTGGGCGGAGGTCCGAAGGGGCCTTCTTTCAGTGCAATATTTCTCATCCAGACTGCGGCTCTGGCTGCAACCATTATGACCGCAGACGTATTCAACTTGTTCGTCTGCCTCGAAGTGCTGGGGATTGCATCCTATGTATTGGTAGCAAGCACCGACAAACCTGGTGCATCGCTTGCTTCCTTCTCCTATCTGATGGTCAGTGCAGCAGCAATGGTCTTTTTTCTTATCGGAGTCTATGGGCTGTACCGATTGACAGGTTCTCTTTCATACCAGGGAATAGCTTCTGGTCTGCAGGGGCTGCCCGAAGAGGGCGGAATCCTTGCACTGGTTTCGTTAGCGCTTGTTGTGTCAGCTGTAGCTATGCGAGTGGCTGTCATGCCGCTGTACGGGTGGCTTCCGGATGCACATGCCCTTGCCCCACATGCAGTCTCCGCAGTGCTATCAGGGGTGCTCATAAAAACTCCGCTGTTCGCTCTATCGAGGGTGCTCCTGCTGATGCCCGCAGGTGCACAGGCAGGAGAGCTGCTTGGCTACGCCGGAGCAGCTACGGCGCTTGTCGGCGTCATCATTGCTCTCTCCCAAAAAGATGCAAAACGGCTTTTAGCC
>JBNJDX010000020.1:0-29678 GCA_051745285.1 Spirochaetota bacterium | reverse complement strand
GGTATCCGATAGAATGCCTGCTAACAGCAAAATAGCGATAGAATATTCAATGGGAATGTTATGCCGCTCAAAGTGCTGGTACACCAGCGTACACGTACTTCCGACCGGTGCAGCAAAGATATAGATGGGATGGCGCGTTTTTTCAGCTGCCAAACGATGATGGTCGAGGATCTCAATAACATCCGAATCCTCTATCCCGCGTACACTCTGGGAGATTTCATTGTGGTCTACTAATATAACCTGTTTTTTCGGCCGTTTTATGAAGCACCGACGGGTAACCGTACCCATAAACTCATTTTTATCAAAGACCGGCAAGCCTCGATAGCCTGATTCCAGCAATTGCGCAAGCGCATCGTCGAACAGATCAGTCGCTTGCAGCTGCGGAATGTTTCTCGGAATGATGTTGTTTATGGGAAGACTCAGCCGTATGAGTCGTATTGTCTCGGCTGTATCAAGGTAAGACACATACACACTCCCCTCGTAGCCTGAAAAATCGTAATCAATTTCATCTTCTGCTGTGTAGCCTGTCAAGATAATCGCTGGCAACTGTTGTTCTACTGCGTAGTCGACCAGATCTCGCCGCATCCCGACAACAAGAACCGGTTTTTCAGGAAGAAGCTGCCCAATGCGGTGCAGACTCACCTCGTAGGGCATAGCCCCAGTCATGAGAAAGGTCTCAAATTCCTGCTCTTTGCCCCGCTTCAGCAAGAATCCTTCCACGACGCAGGAGAAATTATCCACTCTGAACGTGTATCTCGGACGACCGGTGCTGTTCTCTTTCATGAACAGGCCATTGACATCGTCGACACTGATAAGGCCGGCATATTCCCCGTTCTCCTGAAAGATGGGAACAATACTGACAGTCCGGCTGTGAAGTATGTTCACTACTGTATAGACTGGATCATGAAGATAGAGATAATCCCGCGGCGGGTTGGTCACCTCTCCAACCCGCGGGCGCAAATCCTTCATAAAGGCTGGTGGTGTAATCTCTATCTCTTCAAACACTCCCTTTGCCGAATCATTAAGATGGCCGCAACGGATGGGAATATATTCTGTCTGTGGGTCTATGTGTCTCTTAAAAGCCGCATAACAGTATGCAGAGCATACAGAATCCATATCAGGGTTACGGTGTCCAGTTATATATACTTTCTGCGCCATATGCCCGCCTCTTCTTGACCGTATTTAGGAGTGCCACTTGCATATAATAGCCTAAACCGTCTAATATAACAACAACAAGGGGGACAGCATGCACAAACGGATTGTGATAGCAAATGACCACGGAGCGCTCGAAATCAAGCAGGTAATTGTGGATCATCTTAAAGAACGCGGATTTGAGGTTGTTGACCTCGGTGTGGATTCTCCTGATTCGGTTGACTACCCGGACCTGGCGCGCCTGGCCTGTGAGGAGTATCTGAAGGGCGGATATGACTTCGGGATCGTCTGCTGTGGAACAGGTATAGGTATTTCTATTTCTGCAAACAAGGTGCGAGGCATCCGCTGCGGACTACCTCAGAATATATACGCAGCAAGCATGGCTAAACGACATAACGATGTCAATTTCCTTGCCTTTGGCGGCCGTGTAGAATATGCCGAACCGGTACCGGCCATGCTCGATGCCTTTATTGACGCTGAGCACGACGGGGGTAGGCATACTACCAGGGTGAATAAAATAATGGACATAGAGAAAACCTGTTAATCCGTTTTTTCGTCTTTTCCAGTCAGGCTTGCACGGTTAAACGGGTGCGGCAATAGTTCTTTGAGTGTATACACTTTCCGTATGCCAGAGAGGTCGCCTAGATGGACTTTCAGCTCGGGAGCGCAAAACTCAGCTAACACCTGCAGACACAATGCACAGGGAACAGCTGGAGGATTTGCATCAGTGACAACAACAAGATCGGTAAAACCGGATGCATTTCCATTGGCAATCGCACTCAATACTGCGCTTCGTTCTGCACATATGGTGGCCCCATAACTGGCATTCTCAACATTACAACCCGTATATACGTGCCCCTGGGAATCGACTAAGGCTGCCCCCACCTTGAATTCTGAGTAGGGAGTGTAGGCGCGCGTTCTGACATCAGCGGCAGATTGAAATGCTTTGTAGAGCTTATCTCCATTCATGAGGGTACTATACCACAGAACGAGCGAAATGAGTAGCTGTATCCTTTCCATAGGACCGGCATTGCGGTATGATGACCATTGAAACACAGCTTGGGAGGAACCTATGATTCGTACCTTACATGGGAAAAAACCGGTAATCTCAGAAGATGCCTGGGTTATCGATTCTGCTGATATTATCGGCGAGGTGACTATTGCCTCAGGTTGCACAGTCTGGAGTAATGTCTCAATACGTGGAGATATTGCTCCAATCACCCTTGGAGAAGGGACCAACGTTCAAGACAATACCGTTATTCACGTGGATAAGACGGCCCCGACGACAGTTGGGAACCATGTCACCCTTGGTCATTCAACTGTTATCCATGGCTGCACCATCGGGGACAACTGCTTGATCGGGATGGGAGCCATCCTGCTCAACAACTCTGTTATCGGGGAGAATTGCCTTGTGGGTGCCGGAGCTCTCGTTACTGCCGGCAAACAATTTCCACCCAATTCACTGATCGTCGGGTCGCCTGCAAGAGTCGTGAGAACGCTTGATGAAAACGAGCTTGAGTATATAAGGAAGAACGCGGCAGAATACCAGCGGCTTGGAGAAGAGTATAAAACTGGACTTGCAAACCAAGCGGACTAACGATACGGGCTCGGTGAGTGAGCTAAGCAGAACTGACCGGTTCCCGGCGTGCCAGTGTATGAATCTCCTTCAACCAATATATCGCCTCGTCTCACAGTCATAACAACTTTCCCCTCTACCGGGGTACCGTCGTAGGGCGTGTAACCTGCGCAGGTGTGCTGAGAGGAATCGGTGATCGTCCAGCGAACACGGGGGTCAAAAAGGACAACGTCTGCATCGGTTCCGGGGTGCAGACTACCCTTTTGGGGATAGAGACCAAACATTTTTGCCGGATTCTCACACAGAAGCTGAACCAGGTGTTCAAGAGACACCCGCCCCTCTTTCACGCCAAAGGTATGGACAAGCGGCAGAAGCTCCTCAGTTCCTGGTATTCCAGGGTATATGGTGCGGCAATCCTGTGAAGCCAACTTCTGCTCTTTTGTAAACGCACAGTGGTCGGTGGCAACCAGGGATATGACTCCTTCCTCTACTCCCTGCCACAACGCTTGATTGTCAGCGGCCGTCCTCAAAGGAGGAGTCATAACATACAGAGGTCCATCTTCACCGTTGAGTAATCCGGAGGTCAACAGCAGGTAATGGGGCGTCGTTTCAGCGAATATGCTGACACCACGCGCGCGCAGCCTTCGTAACTCGTCCAGCCCTTCGGCGGAAGAGAGGTGCACTATGTACACCGGCATATCGAGAGAACCGGCCAATTCTCCTACGTACCGGACTGCAGCAGCTTCGGCCGTACCAGGACGCATTCGGGGATGGTCGGACGGTGTATAGGGGGTGTTCCCCCGTTCCTCCTGCAGCTGTTCAATGATCTCATTGTCCTCAGCATGCACGGTAACGAGCATCTGCCGATCTCGACAGGCGCTAAAGAGCTCCCGGAGTCCATCAGTCTCAATCAAATACCCCACATCCTTATACGTGGTGAATATTTTGATCGCCCGGACACCTGCCTCTTTCAGTTTTGTCAGCTCTTCGGGTATGGCCGCATGCATCCGATACACACTCTGGTGTAAGGAAAAATCAATGCTCATCTCGTTTTCCATTGCCTCACGGCGCGAGCGCGTAGACTGAATCAAGCTGTTGTCCTGCAGGTGATCGGCAAAGTCAACTACGGTAGTGACTCCCCCGAAGGCAGCCAGACGACTGCCCTCAACAAAACTGTCGGCAGTAACAGTCCCCCTGGAAACAAGATGAAAATGCGTATGGGCATCAATAATACCAGGCAGCACATAGAGTCCCTCAGCCTCAATGACCTTCATATCTGAGTTCGGTTCAATGTGCTTTTCAACAGCACTAATCTTCCCGCTTTGTATCAATACATCTGCCGTAAGAGCTTCACCGTCGTAGAGACACACACCGCCCCTGATTAACATATCCATATGATTCCCCCGTACAGACAGAAAGGTCTCTGCCTGATTTCTACCGTTATCTTGCGAATTTCCCACTAAAGGTATACAGTCGTACTATGACGTACGTTACATGCTACCATCACAATACCATTTTGTCCAAGATCGCTGTTGAAGAGCAATCGAAGCCCATGACATTTCTTGATATCATACAATCGGAGGGAGTAACTTCTTTTGAGGCTCCCTGCGGGGGAAACGGCACGTGCGGCAAGTGCCGTATAATTATCCGGTCTGGAGCAGTAAGCGACCCCAGCGAACAGGAAAAACTCCTGCTTACCCCGCGTGAAATCGACTCTGGCATACGCCTAGCCTGCCAGACAGCACCACTGGGAGACACTGAAATCGAACTGAGCGCCCAGGATTATCATCCTGGAGCAATCTCCTCATCAGGAAAAACCCGCGAAATCCTTGAAAACGCCCATTTACGGTTTACCTCCCTTCCAGCGGATAAGATTCAGGAAGCCTCACTTGATGACCAACGCAGTATACTCTCCCGAATTACCGCGAGCGGACCACAGGCTAAAGAGCCTCTACGCATTGCTCAGTCTCTACTTGAGCAACTGTATGCCGCAGATTCACACACAGATATAATCCTGCAGGAAGGTAGTCCATACCTCCTGTTGCCGCGAGGCAGTCAGGTCTACGGTGTTGCCGTTGATATCGGCACCACCACCCTCGTCCTCTATCTGTTAAACCTGCTCACCGGGGAACAGATTGCGACCAGTTCAGCCATGAATGCCCAGAAACAATATGGAGCCGACGTTATCAGCAGGATAGCATTTGCTTCAAAATCCGCTGAAAACCGGAAGAAAGCCGCCGCAACTATTGCCGACCAAATCGAGACCATGCTCCTCTCCCTCTTGAAGCAGCATGGAATAGACCCTGAGCAAGTGCCGCTGATATCTGTTGCCGGCAACACGACGATGCTCCACTTGCTAGCTGGTATCCACACAGAAGGGATTGCAGCAGCCCCCTTTATACCAGTATTTACCGAAATGCTGGCCTTTTCTGCCGCTGAACTTGGAATGAAACGGCTGCCACGGGCAACCGTTGAGCTTCTGCCTTCGGTTGCAGCCTACGTGGGTGCGGACATCACAGCCGGCATCCATACCTCCGGCATAACGGAGGGAGAAGCCCCGAGGCTTCTGCTTGATATCGGGACAAACGGGGAGATTGCCCTCGCTACTGACGGACAGATACTGTGTTGTTCAACCGCAGCCGGCCCGGCCTTTGAAGGGGCAAACATCAGTTGCGGTACCGGTGGTGTTCCCGGTGCAATAGATACGGTTATCATAACTCCGGAAGGTGTTGACTATACTACCATTGCAGACGGAAAACCAGTTGGAATCTGCGGTTCAGGAATCATTGCGCTTGCTGCCCAACTGGTTACCTCCGGCCTGGTGGATTATACCGGAAGGTTGCTTTCTCCCGAAGAAAAAGGCCATCCATGTCTAGTCACACGAAACGGCGAGAATGTCTTTCTAGTCGCCACTGATGATCAGAGCTCAACTGGCAGTGAAATGTATCTTACTCAGAAAGATATCCGGGAAATTCAGCTGGCCAAGGCAGCTATCGCTGGTGGTATACGGACACTGCTTGATGAAGCCGGTATCGTGGAAGAAGACGTTGAGCAGCTGTGCATAGCCGGAGGTTTCGGCAGCTACATCGCTCCGAAACAGGCCGGACTTCTCGGCTTAATTCCCCGGCAGTTAGTGAACAAGTCTATTGCTGTGGGCAACAGTTCCGGTGAGGGATCCATACTCAGCACATTATGGATTGAACACCGCGAGGACATCCTGCAGATAGCCAGACAATGCCGCTATATCGAACTCTCAGCCCACAAAACATTTCAAGAGTACTACATCGAAGAAATGTTTTTCGATGCGGAGGTCTAGATGCACAGATTTGGCTTATCGAGTCGCACCCTCCCTGGTCTTCACAATGAAGTCCTGGAACGAGCCACCAGAATCGCAGAACACTATGCAGAGTCAACCGGCATTCAGGTGAAAGTACTCACAGAACTAACCCCGCCGGATCAACTGTGCAGTCTCTGTACCGAATTAGGCAATCAGGCTTCATATAACTCCTGCTTTGAACTGCACCAGTACAATGCCCGTCAATCAGAGCGTTTCGGTGGTAGTTATATCTACTTCTGCAACTCCTCCCTCCTCTACTGGACCAGTCCGATCATTCATGAAGGTGTAATGGTAGGTGCGTTTACGGCAGGACCAGCTATTATCATCGATGCAGAAGAGATCATTGAAGAATGGAAACACCAGTACCCTGGAAATGATGAGAATCAGCTCCGCCGAGATTTAGCACAAGTCCCCCAGATCACCCCGAAAAAATCCAGCAGCCTTGCTGAACTACTCTTGATGTGTGCCGGCTGGGTCAATGAAAGCAGCGAACTTATGCTCATCGAAAGCAAAAAGTACCAGGACCAGCAAGCCCATATTTCTACCTATATTCATCAACTCAAGTCACAAGATACTCCGGTGGGACAGTCCTATCCGATTGAGCTTGAAGAAGAGCTCTACACAGCAATCACTCAAGGTAAAAAGCGACAAGCACAAGAGGTTCTCAATGAGATCCTCGGCAACGTGTTTTTTACCTCCGGTAATAATATGGATCTGATCTCCCTGCGAGTAACCGAGCTCATTGTCATGCTCTCACGGGCTGCAATTGACGGCGGTGCTGATCCTGAAGAAACTCTCAGTATGAATTTTACCTACCTGCGGCAGGTAAACCAGTTCAGAACCTTAGAAAGTCTCTCCTACTGGCTTTCTCATGTCCTGACGAACTATTCTGATTTGGTGTTTGATCTGCAGAAAATAAAACACGTTGATCGCCTTGAACGTGCATTACACTATATTCACACCCACTACGCAGAACGAATCACTCTCGAAGAAGCTGCTGAATATGCAGCCCTGAGCCCAACCTATTTCAGCAAGGTGTTCAAGGAAGAAATTGGAGTCAACTTTACCCGCTACATAAACCAGATCCGGGTTAACCATGCCAAGACCCTCCTAAAAACAACGCCTTGTACCCTGATCGAGATAGCAGGACTGGTCGGGTTTGAGGATCAAAGTTACTTCTCCCGGGTCTTTAAGCAGGAACTTGGTATATCTCCCGGGAAATACCGCGCAAAATCTGCATTGTGGAAGCACTACTCACCCGAACCATCCTCCTAACCCATATAGCATAAAATAATACAATTTTTGCAAAATTATTAAAAGATTTCTGCCACAATCAACTCTATCATGAGTAGTAATAGAACAATGCATCAGGGGGAAAGAGGTGTAAATCCTCTGCGAGCCCGTCACTGTGATCACAGAACATTCTGTGCGAGCCAGGTCACCTTGATGTTTCTGATATAGCTTCGCGGACCAAGCATACAATTCATTAAGGAGACGCACATGGCAGTAGATCTGGCAGCTCTTTCTGAATTACTGCAGAAGGGCAAAGCGAAAGAAGTAACGGAAATGGTTAATCAGGCTCTTGAGGAAGGGATGGAGGCAAAGACTATCCTCCATGACGGACTGATGCATGGCATGAACATCATTGGTGAGAAGTTCAAGAACAACGAAGTATTCGTCCCGGAAGTGCTCATTGCAGCTCGAGCAATGAATATGGGAACTGCGATCTTAAAGCCCCATCTCGCGGAAGCAGGTGTTGAAGCCTCCGGCAAAGTGGTTATTGGTACAGTTAAGGGTGACCTCCACGACATCGGTAAAAACCTTGTGGCGATGATGATGGAAGGCAAAGGTCTAGAGATCATTGATCTCGGCAGTGATGTCCCCCCTCAGAAGTTTATTGAGGAAGCGACCAAGAATCATGCCCAGATTATTGCCTGCTCAGCGCTGCTGACGACAACCATGACACAGATGAAAGACGTTGTTGCTGCCGCTCAGGAAGCCGGTATCCGCGACAAGATTAAGATCATGGTCGGCGGAGCCCCTGTGACAGACTCATTCTGCCAGCAGATCGGAGCGGACTTTTATTCTCAAGATGCTGCTTCAGCTGCTTCTAAGGCAGTAGAGATCTGTCAGGCTTAGAAGGTTACTGCATCCTGCGATTACACTAACACGGAGATGATTATATGACTGGAAAAGAACGAATTCTTGCTGTGCTCGAAGGCAAATCTACAGATAAGCTGCCTTGGGTCCCTTTCGCTGGGGTCCACGCTGGCAAACTTACCGGGCACACTGCAAGAGAGGTTTCGCAGGATGCGGACACATTGTTTCATGCACTGCAGGAAGTAAACAGCCTCTACAAACCCGACGGACAGCCGGTGATGTTTGATTTGCAAATAGAAGCTGAAATTCTTGGGTGTAAGCTGCTATGGGCTGAAGACGCTCCCCCAACTGTTGCCTCCCATCCGCTGGAGAACACTGACGAGATCCCTGATTATATCCCAGCCCCGACTGATGGACGCTTGACCCTTGAACTGGATGTGATGAGGCGAATGAAGGAAGCACATGGTGAACAGACTGCTCTCTACGGACTGCTGTGCGGTCCATTCACGTTGGCTTCTCATCTCCGGGGAACCAATCTTTTCATGGATATGATCATGAACCCGGAGTATGTCCAAAAGCTGCTCTCTTATACCAATACGGTAGCCACAGCTCTCAGTGACTATTTCATCGAAGCCGGCATGGATGTGGTGGCTGTGGTAGACCCGCTTATCTCGCAGATTTCTCCCGACCACTTCAAAGAATTCATGCATACCCCTTTCACTGCACTGTTTGACCACATTCGTTCCAAAGGAGCATATTCATCATTTTTCGTCTGCGGAAATGCTACACGAAACATTGAGCCGATGTGCAAAACTGGGCCTGACAGCATCTCGGTTGATGAAAATGTTAACCTGGCTGAGGCCAAGCGTACTAGTGATGCCTATGGGATAACCATGGGCGGCAATATTCCGCTGACCTCTGTGATGCTCTTCGGCAATCAGCAGGACAATATGAAAGCGGTTGTAGAGCTTATTGACAGCGTTGATTCCCAGCGCCTGATCATAGCCCCGGGGTGCGATATGCCGTATGATATCCCTATTGAAAACACGATCGCTATTGAGCAGGCGGTTCATGAGACCGAGAGCGTGCGCGAGATGGTCCGTAATTACGAGGGATCCACGCTGGAGTTTTCCGGTGAACTCCCTGATTACCAAAACCTACCCAGACCTCTCATCGAGGTGTTCACCCTGGACTCGGCAACCTGCGCTGCATGCACCTACATGCTGGCTACAGCCCTGGATGCCAAGAAGCAGTTCGGTGATGACATCGATGTCGTGGAATACAAGTACACATCCCCAGAGAATATTGCTCGTTGCAATGCCATGGGGGTCAAACAGCTTCCTAGTATCTATATCAATGGTGAGCTTATATACTCCTCAATTATTCCCAGCAGGGATGAACTGTACAACGAGGTTTCAAAACGCCTATGAGCGCACAAGTTCCACTGTACCTTATTGCTGGATTTCTCGGATCGGGGAAGACTTCCCTCCTCAATAGTATCCTGGAACAGGGAATATGGAAGCGTGTTGGCGTCATTCTAAACGATTTTGGGTCCCTGAATATTGACAACACTCTGATTAAAGGCGACGACGAGATCGTCTCCACTGAACTCTCAGGGGGACAAATATTCTGCTCTTGCCTGTCGGGAAGCTTCGTTGAGGCTGTAGCTCGCTATGCGGATCTCCCGATTGATGTGTTGCTAGTTGAAGCATCAGGACTCGCTAAACCGAATCCTCTGCTTGAGATTATTGAATGGGCGGACAAAAAGAGTGAGCATGCCTTTGATTACCGGGGCATGATATGTGTCATTGATGCGCAACGCTACCCGATCCTTTCCCAGGCAGTTAATGCAGTGAAGGAACAGGTAGTCTTCAGTGATCTGTTTATTGTAAACAAGTGTGACCTCTCCGATGAGCAGGAGCTGCAGCAAATTGACCGTGAACTGCAGCTGCTTCGCCCGGGTGCTCCTGTTTTTCATACCAGCTACGGGCATGTGCCTCCGGATTTACTCAGACAGCTTCACACTGATGCTGACCTCTTTAGAGGAATCGACCCGAAAGAGTATGCCGGCTGGGGGGCTGCCGGTCGGCCAGTTCCCATGCATATACGACCACAGGATGCTGTCGCGAGTGCAAAGCTCCATGCAGTGCTCAAACGTATCAGTCCTGAAGCGTTTCGGGTAAAGGGGTACGTTTCGACCGTTGAAGACGGTCTTGTGCTTGTAAACTGTGTAGGGGAGCAGATTTCGGTACACCATGAGCTTTCCCCCCAGCAACAGAAACAGCAGCCCGGCCTTGTTGTGATTGTTGAGAATACCAGCCGCCTGAAGCTGCTACTCGGTACTCTTTGGCGCGAAACTACAGGTACTGATGCCGTGGTGACAACAGGATAGGAGACTGCATCGCAATGAACTTAATACGACTGGATACCAACTTTGAAGTGGATTTCTCATGGTTTGCCCGAACCATTACATTGGAAACATTCCCGGAACTCGAAGGGCAGGCTCGTGAATTGTTTGCGCTGGCAAAAGAGAAACTCGTCCCACAGAGTATACATGCAGAAGCTTTTATCACCGACGGGAAGCACAACGATATCTCCTGCATCACCGTGGAGGGTATTACCTTCGAGGGCAAAATCCTCAAGCGGCTTTCAGACGTTCACAGAGTGTTCCCCTATATCTCTACATGTGGAACCGGTCTCGAAAGTGTCGACCTCAGTGCGTATGATTTTTTGGCGCCCTATTGGGTTGATATCCTGAAAACCCGGGCTCTCCAAGCGGCTCAAGCTCAGCTCAAACGCTACGTTAAAGAGCATTACGGACTCAAGCTCACCAACAGTTTGAACCCCGGATCAGGTAATGTTGACATCTGGCCTATTGAGCAGATGCATCAGCTTTTTAACCTCTTTGGGGGTAAACAGACCGTCTTAACCGAACTTGGTGTCCAGTTGACAGAAAGCTCTCTTATGATACCCAATAAAACCGTTGCAGGGCTGCTATTCGACGCAGAGTTTCGCTACGACAGCTGTGCATACTGCAGTCGGAAAAACTGTCCTGACCGCCGGGTGCCGCAAGAATATACTATTTAGGACTGCAGAAGTCCCACCATCCCCTCTGCTGCACGGATACCACTTGCCCACGCAGCGGTAATACCTCTGCTCGTTCCTGCCCCGTCACCAGCTACGAACACAGTATCGGCGACTCTGAAGTGGTGATCTAAATAGGTTGGTTTATTAGCATAGAGCTTAATCTCCGGGTAGTACATGATCGTAGAGGGGTGCAGAACTCCCGGAACAATGGTATCCAGTCGTTTCATAGCCTTCCAGATTCCACGCAGGATTCGTGCGGGCATGGCCAGGCTGATATCACCTGGACAGCAGTCGCGTAAACTCGGTTCAAAATCATACAAATCGGCGTTAAAGCTCTCTTGCTTGGATCTCGTACCGAGCCTGAAATCACCCACACGCTGCATCAGGGGTTTCCCACCTCCCATCAGCATGGCTTGAAGACCGAGATTTTCAGCAAACTGTTGTCCGCTTGCCAACGGTTGGGTGAAACCGACGGTATTGAGCATGGCAAAGTTAACCAGCCCGTTGTCCTTACGATGATCTGAAGAAAAGGCATGCCCATTCACCGAAACATAGGGTTGCCCGCTAGGAGTAGTATACTGCTCCTTTACTACATGGGCATTCCCGCTGTTTGTACAAAACGTACGCACTTTGTCCGGAAAATATATTTTTGGATCGTAGTAGTCTTTTACGATTGGATAGTGTTCAAGGCGGGTCTCTACACGTATTCCAATATCAACAATATTGTCTATATAGGGGACTTCCAGCGCATCAAGCGTCTGCTGGAGAAACCTGAAACCCTGGCGTCCCGGGGCAATCATCAGGGTCGTATAACCCAGTGTCCGTTTGTCTGTGGTAATCGTACGTGCTGAGGTGTCAATTGCAAGCATCTCTTCCTCGAGGGCAAGGCTAACCCCTCTCCCGTCAAGTTCTGAGAGCAGCTGCTTGATCAGTTTCAAGCCGCCGTCGGTACCCAAATGGGTCTGCTCCACCTCAAGCATGCTGCAACCAAGCCGTTGGGCCCGTTTCTGGTAGATCTCCAATCTGGTCTTCGGCAAGATGGTCGGTTTGAGAAACTCTGATACCTTGTCCAGATATTCTTCAGCCTCATGCTGCTTCCAGTAGTCCTGAGGGAAACCGATGGGATACGTAAAATTCATCTTACAGTCATTGCGCATTCCCCCAGTAGAAAACTTCTGCTTATCAAGCATCAGCACAGAGGCCTCCGGCCTCATCTCGGTAAGCTCAAAGGCAGCCCCCATACCAGCTGGTCCGGAACCAACGAGAATCACATCATACTGTTCATGACTATTGGTATTCATCGGTCTTCTCTCTTATTCATACAGATTCTTGGAGCTTCACACTGGATAGGAGTAGATCTGTTTTCCGCCCAATGATGTGATGTTGTTCATCTGCCCTTGATCAAGCTGAAAATCAAATACGTCCATATTCTCCTGCAATCGATTGGGATGTTCGGTCTTCGGCAGAGGACAGACATCTCTTTGCAAGTGCCATCGCAATATAATCTGGGCTGTGGTCTTTTGATGCGCTTGAGCAATCTCCCGGATGACAGGATGGTCGAGAAACTCACCCCTGGCAAGGGGCGTCGCAGCAGAAACGACAATCTGGTGTCGTCTGCAATAACGAATCAGTTCCTCCTGTGGATAGCCGGGATGAACTTCTATTTGATTAATCATGGGTTTCATATGGTTCGATTCAACCAGAATGTTCAAATCTTCCTGAGAAAAATTGCTCACTCCGATAGCCCTCACCTTCCCCTCGGCATATAACCGTTCCAATGCCATCCAGGTCTCCAGGGTCGCCTCTGAGGGCCAGTGAATGAGGTAAAGATCCAGGTAGTCAGTGCCCAGGTTGTTCAGGCTGCGCTCGAATGCCTTCAACGTAGTATCGTATCCATTATCATCCACCCATACCTTCGTGGTGATAAACACCTGATCCCGCGGGATATCCGCCACCTTGAGCGCACCCCTGATCACTGACTCATTCTGGTAAAAAGCAGCTGTATCAATATGACGAAACCCCAGCTTAAAGGCTTCCCCGAGAACCATCTCCATTGCACGAGAATCGGTGATACCGAATGTTCCCAGTCCCAACACAGGCATGTTTACGCCATTGACGAGTTTTGTTATGTAGGGTAATTGATCGTTTGCCACCTCTCCTCCTCCGTTATGTTTTCTCTCCGTCACCCGCTGCCCTCATGCTGAACTCGCATCCGCAATACGATTGCCGGTACAAGTTGAGCTGTCGGCTCAGCTCAATGCTTCGAGCGTATCCACCTTGCTTTTTAAAATTATCCTCAACAAAACCAGGTAAATCGCTAGCAGCAGCAAAGACCTGTGCCGTTTGTTTATGGGGACTGATCGTCAGGGTGGTAGAAAATCTTTCAATCCCCTTCTTTGAGGCTACCCTGCTTGTACGCAGGAGACTAAACCTGAAGCAAGCTGAACACCTACTGCCCTTTTCAGGCTCCTTCTCGAGACCGGCTATCCATTGGAGCCACTCCTGGTGATCCCAGTCATCTTCAATGAGAGGCAGGCTGAAGTACGCAGCTAACCGATGTACCTCAGTCAGGCGTCTCTCATATTCGCTTTGCGGATACAAGTTGGCGTTCGAAAAGAACAGCGTCACATCCTCCCCGCGCGCAAGCAACCGTTCAACGCTTGCGCTGGCACAAGGAGCACAACAGGTATGCAGAAGGTACGTTTGTCCCATGACCTCAGTATACTGGTACACCAGCGGCTCGATAGGCCGCTGGAGCTGACTACAACCTCAACGTTGGTTGTCCAGATACTCCTTTATGATTTGGTAGCAGTTGTTTTCTTCAATCTTAACAATCTGCATCTCCCGCTTGGCACTTTCAACTGAATCAGAAGCATGGGCAGTGTTTACCATAACGTTTTGCCCAAACTCTCTTCGCACCGTACCTCCGGGAGCTTTTGTCGGATCAGTCGGCCCAAGCACATCCCTGATTTTATTAACCGCATTATTTCCCTCGTAGATAAGAACCATGCTCTTAACCTTCCCCGGCGCATGCAGATCATCTACCGGACACGTATCGGGTCGATACCCGGTCATAAACTCAAGGATCTGATAGAACTGATCAACGGCAAGTTCCTTTCCAATAGATTCCACAAGGGCCTTCTGGGCTTCATCACTGAGATTGGCATTGAATTCACGCTCCAGAATGCGCTTGGCTCGCTCTCCGTAGCCTGGTGAAAGCTTTTCCTCAAGTACTTCCTTCACAGGTCCGTAAAACTCAAGCGCCTGAGCAAGCGACATCTGCTGCACTTTACAACTGATAACCCTCAATCCGGTGCGGCTGAACATATCAATGATAGTCCCTGGGCGTGAACTGGCAAACCGCCAATTATCTGGCTTGATAATGACCAGTGTCCTCTCGATTTCCTCAGGATGCCTGTACTGCATGTTCTCAATGATTGTAGGTTCATCCTTGATGAAATCCCGTATCAGCCTTAAATGCTTATCTACCGTCTCTGATGAACGTGGAGTGAGAACAGCTGGTTCATAGTATATTACTTTTTCCGGGTCTTCGTTGTCAGTGACAAAATCTGCATATGTATCGCGGATGGTCTCACCGGTGATGTAATCGAGTTCTACAGCCTCTTTATACAGCGGACCGGCAATCTCTGAAAGCTGACGGCAGGCATCCTCGCCTCTAAAGAGCAGCATCAACACCCGGTGTTTCCTTCCACCGCTAGGTGCAAAGGATCGTAAAATATATTCTTTGAGCAGTCGACTGCCTTTATCACTGTCGCCTTCAAATGTGTAGGAAACCGATTCAGAATAATCAGCGGCAAATTTTGCAGTAGGAGCAAACATCCTCGCCCCCACCAGTTCAAGATTAACTCGTGAAAGAAGACGGGAAATCACCCCACCTGTTCTACTTTTTGCAATAGTGTACGGCGTAACAAGCACGTACGATAGTTCCTGAGCCATAAAACCTCCTCAACCCAACTCGTATGTATTTACTTCCAACATGTCCGCCTGCCAGAGGTCCCCACCCTTGGTATACGACGGCATGATTTATGCCTCAGTATATCCATTATGGGGTATTGTGTCAAAACAGAATTTTTCAGGTGACTGTATTGAATGTTTCAACGTCATGCATCAGCTCTTATGTTTATATCCGAAAACACCAGAGGTGGAAACAACAGAACTTGATTCTAACAGTGGTATGCGTACATTCGTGACACTGCATCACTCCCCGCTCGAATACTCGCGCTGATAGTAATCCTCTTCCGAAACGTTTTTCTCATCTTCGGGCAGTTCGACCCAGTACCGTATTCGGCGTGCCATGCGTCGATCAAGTCGGTAGATCGGCAGCCAGGCGAGTGCCACCAGCCCCAGCCCGGCAGCAAAGGAGCCCAAAGCTCGACCGGCCTCGCCGGCCTCCGGCAGCAGCAGGTAATAGCCGACTGTCAGACCAACGGCAAACAGCAGCAGGGGCACTCCGTACACCACGCCGGTAAGTGAGAGCAGGCTCGTATGTTTCATCGTCAGCTTGATGGTACGCCCGGGCTTAAGCTTGTCTGCCTCACCTGAAGCCTGTACGAGTGGGCCGAGGATATGTTTACGGGCTATCTTCAGCAGCCCTCCGTCGCGATAACACTGCTCGGCCAGGTCACAGGTCTCGCAGGCTTCCTCCCCGGAAACCCGCACCTGCAGCCACTGGTCATCGGCGTGTACGACGACTGCTTTCTCTTCAATCATGTGTTTCTTTCTCTTCTAGGGAACCGGTTTTGACCTTCGAGGAATCCTCTTCCTCCCGGCCATCGCTCGTGCCGTCTCCGGGAGCGCCCTTCTCTTTGACAAAGGCCTCATAGTTCACCAGATTACGGCGGGTACTGTAGGCATCGGTGGGGCACTTTGCTCCGTATTCCGCCTTGGCAGTATAGTTTTGGGTGTTCACCACGGCCAGATTGCCGTTCATGGTGACCGCTTCCGGATTATCATCTGCCGCAGCCGCCTTCACACATATGTTACAGGCAATACAGGCCTTTTTACACACCTGCCGCGCAATCGCACCGGGGTCCTGCGACTTACAGAAGACAAAGGCTTCATAACTGACCGGATGCAACTCGATCAAATCACGCGGACAGGCTGCCACACAGTTGCCGCAGGCAGTGCACTTCTCGGCATCCACATAGGGTATCCCGGTTTCGCTCATATGGATTGCATCGAAGGGGCAGGAGCGTACGCAAGACCCGAGTCCGATGCAGCCATATTTACAGCGTTTGGCCACATCCTGTGAATAGACTGCGGCGGCACAATCGGGGATTCCGTGAAACTCACCGGGGAACCCGGCCGCCTCAGAATCACCCTGACAGAATACCACTGCCACCAGTTTTTCTTTATCCTCGTCAGCTACTTCGACGCCCATCACGTGAGCCACGGCCAGCGTGGTATCGGCGCCGCCGACTACGCACAGATCGATATCCTCTCCCTTTTCCGCTATTGCTTCGGCATAAGCGCCACACGAGGGGTATCCGCAGCCGCCACAGTTGACTCCGGGCAACACTTCGTCCACCTCGCCTACCTTGGGATTGGTTTCTACATGGAAACGGCGATTGGCAAACCCCAGAAACACCGAGAAGCCTACGCCAAGAATTCCCATCAGCATTATTGTTTGTAAGATGATCATGCCTTACTCCTTCTCGTTATGCGGACATCAAGCCGGTAAAACCCATAAACGCCAGTGCCAGCACTCCCGCAACGATCAGAGTGATCGCTGCTCCCTGGAATGGGCGTGGTATGTCGGCAACCTCTAGCTGTTCACGAATTCCGGCCATAATTACAATTGCCAAGGTAAAACCGACTCCGGCTCCAAACCCGAAGGCAATACTGGTAATAAACGCATACGACCGCATCGCCTGAATCAGGGCCACAAACAGAATTGCACAATTGGTGGTTATCAGTGGAAGAAATATACCCAGCGTCTTATACAGTTCCGGAAACGTCTTGCGGATAAACATCTCCAGAAACTGCACCAGCGAGGCGATTACCACGATATACGAAACATACTCAAGAAACGGCAGTCCAAAGGGGATCAATACCAGATTGTTGATCAACCAGGTTACCGTTGCGGTAATCGTCATTACGAAGGTGACCGCAATTCCCATACTGAAGGCCGCATCCACTCTCTTCGAGACCCCGATGAAGGGACAAATCCCTACAAAGTAATAGAGTACGAAGTTGTTTACTAAGACTGCTACTACAAAAACTACTACTATCTCCATATCAACCTGCCTTCCTTAATATCGGAGCTCCACTTTCCTGCAGATGGTTGAAAACCGCCATCATGATCCCCAGAGCAAGAAATGCTCCGGGTGGCAGAATCATTATCAGCATCGGGGGGTAGGAGGATCCCAGTATAGCCGCTCCGAACAGCTCACCGCTGCCTAGAATCTCGCGCACGCCGCCAAGCAGCATCAAGGCTGCTGTAAAACCGGCACCCATTCCCAATGCATCCGCCATGGAGGGTCCAAACGGGTTCCGGGTGGCAAAGGCTTCGATACGCCCCATGATCATACAATTGACCACGATAAGCGGCACGTACGGTCCCAGAGCGGCCGACAGCGGGGGAAAGAAGGCTTTGAGCACCAGGTCGGCAATGGTAACGAAGGTAGCAATAATGACCGCATAGACCGGGATACGGACCTGATTCGGCACGATGGAGTTTATCACCGAAGCAATGGCAGCAGAGAAAAACACCACAAAGGTAGTAGCAGCGCCCATTGCCAGACCGTTGACGACGCTGGTGGTAACCGCCAGGGTCGGACACATGCCCAACACCTGAACGAACACCGGATTATTCTTGATCAGTCCTTTTGTAAAGTGTGAAAGCATTGTACTGTTTTTCATTCATCGGCCTCCTTTCCACTCCGGTCGGCAAGCACCTGGACAGCATCATCCAGGGTCTTGTTTATCCCGCTCACCACCGCTTCGGTGGATATGGTTGCCCCGGAGATGGCCTCGACTTCATTCTCGTCCGGGGAAGCACCGCCACTTTTCACGTAGCTGATATCCTGTTGCGGCTGCAGCCCTTGGAACTGCTGCTTGAATGAGGAGTTTGTGATATTACCCCCTAGACCGGGAGTCTCAACATGCTCGACCACTTCCATGCCTTGTATACGCTCCAGTTTTGCGTCCAGGCCGACTAGCAGGCGTATCTCTCCGCCGTAACCGGTGGTTACCACACGGACGGCATACCCCGTCAAAGAGCCCTCAGAGGTCACTCTATAAATTTCCGGCCCCTCTGAATCGATCATTTCAAACTCCGGGGCGGATGCATCCTGAAAGAGCGCGCTCAGCGAGCGTTCGAGTGCTATCTGCTGGTTGTGCTCTATCCGAGGAAGCAGAGCCGAATAGGCAATTGCCAGACCCGTGCCTGAGATCAGGGTTACGATAGTTAGCACAAGAATCATCTTTTTCATGCTGCAGCTCCTTTCCCCCGGATACTCCCGAAGGTTTTAGGTAGCGTGTAGCGGTTGATCAGGGGGGTCACAGCGTTCATAAGCAGGATGGAATACATCACGCCCTCGGGAAAGCCGCCGAAGAGCCTGATGATTACAACGATGATACCGGCACCGACGCCAAAGACTACCTGGCCCCATGGAGTGTAGGGAGAGGTGGACATGTCGGTGGCCATGTAGAACGCCCCCAGCATGAGTCCTCCCGACAGGAGATGAAATACCGGAGACGAATAGCCAGCCGGGTCAATCAGATAAAAGAGTCCAGAGAAGAGAAACACCGTACCCAGGTAGGCCCCGACCAGACGCCAGTCCACAATTTTTAATCCAATTAAGATCAGCCCGCCGATGATGATCAGAAGGGCGCTGGTTTCACCGACACTTCCACCCACCTGTCCAAACAACAGCGACTCGAACGGAGTGGTAATGCCCTCGAAGCGGGCAGCTGCCAGTGGAGTAGCACCGCTGGCGGCATCCACCCCTCCAGCAAGCGAGAATAGTGTCGCCGGCTGGCTGTAGCTGGTCATCTGCACTGGGTAGGAGGCTGAAAGAAACGCCCGCCCCACCAAGGCTGGATTGAATACATTTGCCCCGAGTCCACCGAAAACCTCTTTACCGATAAAGATCGCCACAAAGGCTCCCAGGGCGACAAACACCGGTGACAAATCGGGCGGCACTACCATCACCAACAACAGACCGGTGATGACGGCACTCCCGTCACGTATACTGCGGATATCCTTTCGTCGAACGAGCTTCACGACCAATTCTGTTACGACTGCTGTGCCGACCGATACCCCGTAGAGTACGAGCACCTTGCCTCCGAACAACAGTACTGAAAACACTACCACCGGCAGGAGCGTAGCGATGACAATATACATAATCTTGGAAGTGCTCGTGGACGAAAACAGGTGGGGCGAAGATGTTATGATATAGCCCTCTTTCTTTTCTGTCATAAAAGCGCAACTCCTTTCCTGGGCTTATAAGCCGCGAATATTGATAAAGTTCTTTGCATACCTGATCCAGGCAACCAACCGGATTTTTGAGGGGCAACTATAGGCACATGCACCACACTCCACACAGGCAGTCGCATCGTACTCCTTGGCTTCGGCAAAATGTTCTGCCTTTGCCAGCGCGGCAATTCGCAGGGGCACCAGGAACATCGGACACACTTTCACGCAGCGCCCGCACATGATACACGGCCCCTCTTCGGGTACCGCCGGATCTTGAAACAGGAGGTATCCGGAAGAACCCTTCATTACTGAATAGTTAAGTGTCGGCAGGGTGACCCCCATCATCGGGCCACCGGTAATCATCTTCCGCGGTTCGCCCTTCAATCCGCCACAATGCCCGTACAGATCCTCCAGGGTGGTTCCAATGGGAACCCGGAGATTCTTTGGCTCTGATATCCCGTCCCCGGTTACCGTAACCACTCGTTCGATGAGGGGCTTCCCTAGAAAGAAAGCCTCATACATGGCATACAGGGTCTGTACATTTGCTACTACCGCCCCGACTTCGAGGGGAAGCTTGCCCTTTGGTACAGTTTTTCCGGTAAGGGCATAAATGAGATTCTTTTCAGCTCCCTGCGGATACTTCACCTTCAATTCTACAACCTGAACTGGGAGATTTGTATCGCTGAACTCCGCCTGCAGCCGTTGTACCGCGTCGCGTTTATTACCTTCAATCCCTACAATGATCCGGTCAAAGCTGAATGCGGTTTGCAGTACTCTGACAGCCGCAACTAGTTCTGCGGCATGTTCTAGCATGGTACGATGATCACAGGTGAGGTACGGTTCACACTCCGCACCATTAATGATCAGTGTATCAAGGGACTTGCCTTTAGGTGGAGAAAACTTAACATTCGCCGGAAATGTTGCCCCTCCCATTCCGACAATACCGGCATCTTTCAATACCTGGACAACCTGCTCCCGGTCAGCGGTCTCCGGATTGAGCTTCGGCTCGGTAAATTGAACCGCATTCGTAGCTTCGGGATCCACTTCGATCTCAATGTACTCACTCATCCGCCCCCCGGGCAGGGGTAGCTGTTGCACCTTTTTCACCTTCCCGGATACCGGTGAGTGCACATGGGCCGAAATAAAACCACTCGCCTCAGCGATCTTCTCACCCTTTTCGACTGAATCACCCCGCTTCTTCAGCGCCTCGGCGGGCTTGCCGAGGTGCTGGGTCAGCGGGATCAGCACTTTCCCCGGCAATGGAAAGGATTCAATCTCCAACCTTTCGGTTAGCTCTTTCCCCTCCGGCAGATGAACTCCATGTGGAAAGCTAATTTTTCTCATACGCCCTCACTTTCTATATGTATCACTCTTCAAATACCTATGTACCACCACTCGATCGTCAGCAGCCTCATTCCTATTCATTTTTTGAAAGCCCTCAAGCAACTCGACCTAGGTCACTATCGCAGAGCACCGCCAATCATTTGGGCTCATCGGCTACAAAACGCGACGATGCAGGCCAAGCCAATCCCTCTAATTCTATAGGAACGAAGCTGGATACATCAATACGAACGGCTGCTGAATAATCAACGCCTAGTAGTTCTGTCTTTTTTCATTCAACAGTGGCAATCGCAATAGAAACCCTTTCTTGATATCTTACAGTTTATTGCCATTCCGAAGGAAGTTTTCTCATAGTATGATTACCTTTCGGATGTAGCCACAATGCCAAGAAAGAACACAATCCCACCTCAATCGTCTTGTTGTGGCACTCTACCACATGAGCAGTGAACAGACAACTAATTGGAACAATTCAACCAATGAAACTGCCGGCAACCAGTAAGACCCTACGAGGCAACTTCCAGCTTGCTCCTTGTGAATGCACGTTACGTACCAGGAACACAGACCGTCTGTCTGCATCTGTAAGATGCCCATACTGATCGCTTTATAGTGAATAAAGAACGCCTTAGTCTACTGAATTTTGTCACAATTTGCAACTTTGGCTACACATGTTTCTCCCATATTCCTCATTTCAAGCTAAGGTTGTGACGAAAATCGCCTGAGGTAATATGTATGTCCCTGATATGAACACACTACGATCGAACCCGAATCTATCAGAGGTTTCAGCACTCCTTTCTGCTCACCATTTTTGGTAAGCAGCTGTAGCACTGCCTCCTCTCTCATCGGGTGAACCGCTGTTATGCTGAGAAGATCATCCGCACTATTGCCGGTGGCATCAAACTGGTTACCCTCGTAACCAATGAGATATTCAACATGCTTATTCCTCTGACTAAACTCATGATAAGCCGCGGCAATAGCCCTTTCATCAGCTGGTTTCACCCATGGCTCAGCAGGAGGTCTGGTAGGAATAGAGAGATAGCACACATCTGCCGGTAGGGAGGAGGCCAGCTTGGCGATATTCTGTATCTCGTCAATGTCCGTGTTATACCCTTCTAGCAGCATCGTTTCAGTCGCAAGGGTCTTTCCCGCAAGACGCTTGAACTTTTGGGCAAATATGCTCATGCCGGCTAGTATCTGACTATGAATAAGATCTTTATGCGGTCTGTTTATCGTCTTCCACATGTGATGGCTTGCAGCGTCAATCTTTATCGAAACCCAATCAGGTATCATGAGTGCTTCGCGTACATCCTGATCTCCGAGCAGTGAACTGTTAGTGATAACCGCTAGAGGAATTCCAAATGCTTTGAGCCCGGAAAACAGTTGTTCTGCTCCCAGATCCAACAGCGGCTCTCCATCGGGAACAACCGTGATATAATCAATATCTGTCACGCTATCCAAGCGCTTCTCGACCGCCCTCAGGATATCTTCCACTGAATACATATTCTGCCTTTCAGACAGTATTCTCCCAACCCTTCCCAACTGACAGTAGATGCAGGAGTAGCTGCAGTGTTTGGGGGGTACGTTGTTGACCCCTAAACTTCGTCCCAATCGACGGGAAGGAACAGGACCAAATACATATTCCACACCGAACCTCCTGGTAATGATACAATCTATACTTCTATTAATATCATATGCCAATAATAAGGGTTTTGAAAGAGCTCCCCTTCCCAACATATAGCATCTTTGCAGTTTCATTGTTTCTTTCCACCTGCGTAGAACCCCAGGGGGCTGCACGAAAAACCATAGGCATGGTATTGTACATGCATGAGTAAAGCCGAAGAGCATAACGTTCCTGTACGTAGTGAGATTACGCCGGGACAACAGGTAGCTATAGTCCTAAAAAAGGATCAAAGAAGTGGGGCCTTAACCAAAGGTGTGGTCAAAGACATCCTGACTAACTCCCCCAACCACCCTCACGGAATTAAGGTCCGCCTTGCCAGCGGAGACGTGGGAAGAGTAAAAAAAATCCTTTCAGACTGATGCATCTACTTGTTACTTGTGATATGAAAAGAGGTAGAAACCTCTTGATCGTACAGGAGATTCACAGGCTAAGAAACAGCGCAAAGCTAAATAAGTGCACCATCTTCTTAAAGAGGGCATACTCCCCCCCCCGCCTGCACTACGATGAGATTGGATTATCATTTCACCGTCCTACCATAATAGAGAGGATCGTCTGATCGGTTGCCTCAAGTCCTTCATGACAGAGGATTCGGAGATGCTTCAGGGATTCTTGGGAGGTCGCTCCCACGATACCTACTGATTCATACATCGTCCTTTCCTGCATTACTAAACGTGCTGTCATCGCAGCTGATTGTACGCAAGAGTGTATTTTGAGGGCGCATGTCTTCTTTGCCCCGTCACACACTACCCCAGTGAGATTTGCGATCATGATCTGAATGGCATTATCGATCTGATGTACGCTCCCACCCATCAGATATACGAAGGCACAACATGTTCCGATCGCTGCTGTGAAAGCCCCACAAAGGGCAGAAAGTCGTCCTTTGTACTGCGCAAGCAGAATCGCTACCAGATTGCTCAACGCCAGCGCTCTTACTAGCCTATCCCTATCTGCCTTTAGGTAGGATGCGATTATCAGGGGCGGAACCATTGTGGTAATACCCTGGTTGCCACTACCTGAATTTATTACGACCGGATATGGACATCCAGCCATTCTGGCATCTGATGCAGACGCGGCTAACATAGCTGCATAATCAAACGCATCTTCTAAAGAATTCGTACCATTGGATGAGCAGCGGTGCATACCTCTTCCCACCTGCAGACCATAGGGATGTTCCAAACCATGTTGGGCGATATGCAGATTAGTCTGGGCCATATCAGCTAGAAAAGAGATATCTTCCACCCTGCATGTGAAGATGTAGCTTACAATATCCTGGATATCCCAATTGTACTGTTGGCTAGATAAGTGGCCAAACTCATTTTTGCCTTCATCCCTCTTATAGAGAACCTTACCATTCTTTGTTTTTTCAACAACCCTGTCGTGCTCACCGGAAATGGTGACAGAGGCATCGTTGTTTGATGTTTTAACTAAGACCTGTACGTAGAAAGATGGAACATCCGCGGCTATACTGACGGAAATTTCCTTTCTGTGAGTATACTCAAACAACTCTTTTTCATTTGGTTCATTAATCTTTGAAAGAATATTGAGACCATATGTTGAGTTACCACAGTAGATACCCAGCAACACAGCAGCTGCCAACCCGGTCGCGCTACTGTTTGGGATACCTACTCCCATAACATTCTTAATAACATCTCTGCTAGCATGGACTACAATAGTATCAGGTGTATCCCCAAGGAGTTCGCGTGCCATCGCTCCTGCCAACGCGGCCGCGGCAGGCTCGGTGCAACCCATGACTGCCTTCAACTCTCTTTTTAATACCGTAACATAGTCTATGTTTTTCGTTCTCATAACAAAAAAAAGTAACATGGAAATACGGAACACACAAGATAATTTTTTATGAATACAAACAAATATTTAAATATACTTAACTTAAAAACATTGGGTACGTTTTATATAATATGGTTTTATCATATTATAATACAACTAGTTAGTTATATACAGAAATGATTACAATGTGTTCAATACCTCCAATGAATAAAATAAAAATATTTCTTTACATATGATAAATCCTGTATTAGCATTAAATCGAAAGTTTCATATTTATAAATTTTTATTTACAATGAAAAAACGTTATATCTTGTTTGAAGGAGTTCCGAAATGATAAAACCGAGAGGGTCATGGGTTGCGATACCAACACCGTTTACAAACCATGGGAAGATAGACTTTGGAGGGTTCAAAACTCTGATCGATTTTCATGCTGCCCACAAAACAACAATGCTGTTGGTTATGGGTTCGGCTGGAGAGGTTACACTACTCTCCTACGAGGAAAGAAAAGCCATAGTAACGAAGGTGGCAGCATATGCCAAAGGAAAGATTCCGGTATTCTTCGGAGGTTCGCTTCCCACCACTGAACAAACAGTCGAGTTCGCCAAATTCGCTGAAGCTGAAGGGGCTGATGGTTTGATTTTCACTGCCCCACCTTATTTAATGCTTACCCAAACTGCTGTCTATGAGTATCTCAGAGCAGCCATGGGCTCAGTTACCATCCCGGTCGGAATCTACAACAACCCCACAAGAGTTGTAGTAAATATAAACCCTGAAACCATTGAGAAACTTTCACATGAATTCAACCATTTTGTGGCTGACAAGGAGGCAGTATCTAGTGTGCAGCAGTTGGCCGAAGTAAGACGCCGTGTTGGGGATGCATTGAGCATTCTCTGCTGCGATTATCCTAAATACTCAATTCTTCTACCAACCCTTGCACTCGGAGGTGACGGAGCTGCAAACATCGGTGGCAACATCATTCCCGAAGAAACAGCTGAGATGGCAGAGCCGTGGGAATCAATCGAACAACTTGAACGCTCACGGGAATTGTTCTTCCACTATTACCCTTTGATATCAATGCTATACACATTCAGCAATCCCGTGATGATCAAGCCGGCCCTTGATTACCTCGGTCTTCCTGGTGGCAAGCTCAGGGCTCCAAATCCCAATCTGGAAGGGGAAAAACTGCGAGAGCTCCACAATATCATCGACGAATTCGATTTACGCAATAAATATGGAGTTAGGTAGGTATATAATGGGTAACAATATGCTGCAAGTGCTCAGATTACAGAAAGACGACAACGTGAAGGAGCAAATTATTGCATTTGTAGAGAGAAATGGATGGAACCGAGCGATTGTCACCGGGGCTCTTGGAAGTGTCGTCGGCGTAACAGTGGGGAATGCCAAGACATTGACTATTCCTCCAGAAGTCAATTACACCTCGATTGAAGGTCCGTTTGAAATTCTCTCGTTTGCTGGTGAAGTGACTAATCAGGAGGATGGTACCTGGTTTGCCCATATCCACATGGCAGGTTCAAAGGCTGATGCAACCGTTTTCGGCGGAGGTATGCAAGATGCCACTGTATTCAAAGGTTTACAAGTATTCCTCACGGAAGCTTGATTTATAACTAAGGAAAAAGGAAGGTAAGTATGGAAAAGATCAAGAAGACTGTCGTACTGGTGCTCATGATTGCGTTCATCATTTCAATGGGAACGATTGGCGCACAGGGACAAACAGAGACAACAAAAAGCGAGGATCCAAAGTTTCTCTCTCTCGCCGGAGGATCCGTTGGAGGGGGATGGTACGTCCTTTGTGGAGTAATTTCAGAGTTTCTCACTCCTGTATTGCCGGACACGAACATCAAAGTCGCTACCGGTGGCAGCGTCTCAAATCCATCCAGCGTTTCCGCTGGGAAAGTAGAAATTGCGATGACCCAAGATAACATCTATGCCGATGCTTTGGCTGGAACCGGCCCTTATGCTTCAGACGGGGTGGTAGAAGATATCACGGGAATGCTCAGACTCGGAGAGATTTACATGTCGCTGTTTCTCGTCGAGGAGAAATCGAAGTATCAATCAATCCAGCAGATCGTAGATGAGAAAATGCCCATACGAATCGTGACGGCAGTACAGGGAGCATCACCTTCCTTGGCTACTAACCGCGTCCTCGAGGCATATGGGATTACCCCTGACAAGATCAAAGAATGGGGTGGAAGCATCTCCTACGTATCGTATGCTGAAGCCACTTCATTAATGAAAGACGGGCATGCTGATGCCTACTGCGGACCGATAATGCCAGCGACGTTGGAACTGGCAGTCTCCAAAAAGCTCAGGCCGCTTCCCCTCGATGAAAATATTATTGACAAGCTGCACGCTAATTACAAGTATGGCACTTCAACAATTCCCGCAGGCAAGTACGATTTTATCAAGGAGGACCTTAAGGTCATTACCGAAAACCCCATATTAATTGTGTCCTCTAAGCTTAGCGACGATGTGGTCTACCGGGTAACGAAGGCTATCTGTGAAAATGAGAGCAAAGTACGAGCCTCGACTACAACCTATGCAACATGGACTCCCGAACTTGCTCCCCAGGTAAATGGTGGACCCATTCATCCAGGGGCAATGCAATACTACCAGGAAATGGGATTGGTTAAATAACGGGCATGGAAAAAACGACGACACGGCCAGACAGAATTCTCTATGGTGTGCTGTTCCTCTTTTCAGCGACGTTGGTGGTTTTTCACCTCTATACAGCGGCGTTTGGAAGTGTGGTTACACAGTTGCAACGGAGTTTCCATCTGTTACTCACAGGATCCATCGGCTTTTTGCTATACCCCTTGGCGGGTAAAAAGAAGAAGGCAAGGTGGTACGATTACCTCTTCTTCATTGCTGGCTTCATTGCTTTTGGGTACATAGCTATGAACTACAATGAAATAGCTTTGCGTAAATCTATGACCTCCCCTTTATCAACTTTGGACTACTTCATGGGTGGTATGGTGATCGTACTCTTGTTGGAGCTTGCGAGACGTGCCGTCGGTATTGTCATGTCGCTCATCGCGGCAGTGGGACTCGCCTATTCCTATTTTGGTCCCTATATGCCAGGAATCCTGGCTCATAGGGGGGTCTCGCTACGAGACATTATTGATTATCAAACCTGGGGGCTTGACGGCGTTTACTCGATACCTTTAAGCATTTCGGCAACATACATTGTCTTGTTCGTCATCCTGGGAACTATGCTGGAATACATAAAGAGCGGAGACACCATCATGGATCTGGGAAAAGTTGCCGCCGGTCGGTATCGCGGCGGCCCAGCCAAAGTGGCCAGCCTCACCAGCGCTTTCTTCGGTTCTATTTCAGGAAGTGCGGCGGCTAATGTCTATGCAACGGGCAGCTTTACCATCCCCATGATGAGACGTATTGGGTATAAAAAATCTGTGGCAGGAGCAATTGAGGCGGTAGCCTCCACTGGAGGGCAGATTATGCCTCCCGTCATGGGAGCGGCTGCGTTTCTTATGGCTGAGCTCATCGGTGTTCCCTATATCGAAATCTGCAAGGTTGCCTTAATGCCAGCTATATTTTTCTATCTTGGACTGATCATAGTGCTTGACTTTGAGGCAGCTAAACAGGGCCTTGCAGGTTTAAAACAAAGCGAGTTGCCCAAGTTCCGAGAGATCGCTAAGAAGCTCTATTTGCTATCCCCTATCGTCTCTCTGGTGCTATTCCTCGTACTCGGCTTCTCACCATATAAGGCTTCATACTACTCGATTCTTATCAGTATCGTGCTAGCCATCATAAACAGCGATGTAACACTCGACAAGGATACTATTTACCACATCATCGTAACTAGCGGAAAGCGGGCAGCAATGATCGCTATTGCCTGTGCAGCAGCCGGTATCATCATCGGTGTAATCACCCTTACCGGCTTCGGTCTCTCCCTGTCTTCTCTTATTCTCAGTCTCTCTGGAGGAAAAATTGTCCCCGCACTGTTATTAATGATGATTACGTGTATCATCATGGGAACAGGAACCCCAACGACTGTCGCCTATATTCTAGTGGCAACCCTAGGTGTTCCCGTCATGCTGGATCTTGGCTTGCCGCTAATCGCTAGCCATCTGTTTGTATTTTACTTTGCTGTTATCTCTATGATCACCCCACCTGTTGCTATAGCAGCTTTTGCGGCTGCAGAAATAGTTGACGAAGATCCAATAAAGGTTGGTATTACCGCCGTGAGAATCGCAGTGATCATCTATGCCATCCCGTTCATCTTTCTCTTTGATCCGACACTGCTGCTCCAGGCAGCTTTAGGAGAAACAATATTCAGGTTTATTTCGATCACAGCTGGGATCATTTTGGTATCAGGAGGTGTTACCAGATGGTTTTTCAGAAAATTGAAATTCCACGAATACGTGATCCTGTTTGTGGTGGGAATTGCTGGACTCGTGCCGCATAACTACGCCAACGTTGTAGCGATTGCTGTAGTGACAGTGCTGCTGTTGTTGCATCGATTTGTTTTTCGTGCGATAAATAGCACCGTAGAACAGTGAAAAAACGTAAGAAATGCCAATGAAAGAACTAATCGGTTCAGTGATAAAACATAACAGAGAACTCTGCGGATTCAGCCTCAAAGTTTTAGCAGAGAAAACAGAGCTGTCTTCCAGCTATATTTCACAGATAGAGAATGGGAAAGTTTCACCTTCCCTTTCGACTCTGGTAAAGATTGCTCATATTCTTGGAACCACCATCCAGGGCTTGTTTGAGGAGGTATCTAACCAGAACGAAAGTCCTGTGATCCGCAAAGACGACCGCAGACTCGCCTCGTCGTTAAACGAAGGAATCAAGATTTCCTTTGCCACCAACAGTGTCCTTTCAAAAATCATGGAGGTGGCAGTGGTTAAGCTCCAAGTTGGGGCCCAGACTGGGGATAACGCGGCATCATACAAACGTTTCGGTTCCCAAGTCATGTATGTCACAAAGGGCAAGGTTGAGGCAAAACTCAAAGACAACACATACGAATTGGATAAAGGAGATTCTTTGAACTTGAACTCGGACGACCCTCACTCTGTTCGAAACATTCACACCAGTATCTCCGAAGTCATCTTTTTTATAGTTCCACATCATTGAGAGGTAGTATTATGCGTCATGTAATCATTGGAGGAAACGCTGCTGGCATGAGTGTAGCAGCAAA
>JBNJDX010000019.1:0-29847 GCA_051745285.1 Spirochaetota bacterium | reverse complement strand
CTCAGGCTCTGTTTGCCCGTTGTATTGATATATCAAACCCAACCCAACTGCCACAAGCGCCAGAAGTGAAACGATGAATAGTATCCAAACAAAGGTCTTTTTAGTCATTTTTCCATCTCCCCTGACCTGATGCTTCTAGAGAAGGCTTCTAGTTGTTCCTTGAGCTGAGGATCACCATGGTTGTTTATTATAACATAAATGGGAACATCCCCGTAGAAATATTTTGGTGCTATATGCCGCTGAGCAGCATTACGACGCAGAAACTCCCCAGTTGTCATTCCGCGGGCTGCTCTTGCTCGGTTCAGACGCTTAACGACACACGCACGCACATACAACACTGCACTGCACAGCTGATCGAGTCCCATTTTGTACAGTACCGCAGCATTCAATACAGTTCCCTGCGGAAAAGTCTCTTGATCACGTGCCTCGGCAAGCTCCCTACAACGCTCGACCATGGCAGGATGAATGGCTGCCTCCAGCATAGCCAATTTTCCAGGATCCCGGAAAACAACATCACCGACAGCCTTACGGCTAACCTCTCCTGTCTCATCGAGAATAGCGCTGCCGAAGAGGGAAACAAGCGCACTCTTCTCCTCCAGAAGCACCTGATGACCAACGAGATCCACATCGATCACATACCATCCCCTCTCAGCCAGTAAATCCGCGACGCGGTTTTTTCCAGCACATATCTTCCCGGTGACACCCACTATCATCTAGTGCATCTCCCCCCAGCTTGAACCTGTCTCAATACTTACTTTCAGGGGGACCTTCAGCTTTGTAGCCCGCTCCATCTCCTGTCGAACTGCTGTCCCAAGCTGCTCAGCCTCTTCCGGGACAACTTCAAAGATCAGCTCATCATGCACCTGCAGAAGCAGCTTGGCAGTCAAACTCTCCTGCTCGATTCTCTTTGTCACAGCCAGCATTGCCAGCTTCATAATATCGGCAGCAGTTCCCTGGATAGGGGTATTGACCGCAATCCGTTCGGCTGCAGCCTGTTCAGTCTTATTCTTGCTGGTTATACCGGCAATAGTCCGCTCATGTCCCAGCATGGTCGCGACTTTACCCTGCTCCCTTGCTTCAGCGGTGATTCTATCAATGTAGTCGCGGATTCCTGAGTATCGGCTGAAGTAAGCCTGGATAAACTCTGATGCTCTTTGTCGGGAAATGCCCAGCTCACGAGAAAGGCGGTATGGCGACATCCCGTACATAACTCCGAAGTTTATTGTTTTGGCTATTCTCCGCTGCTCGTCTGTCACCTGTTCAGGAGGCACCTCAAAAATCAAAGATCCGGTATGCCGGTGTACATCGCCCTCACTGATAAAGGCCTCCTTCAGGCCGGGATCATCAGCATAATGGGCAAGAAGAACAAGCTCTATTTGGGCATAGTCGGCCGAAAGAAATATCCGTCCCTCCGAGGGAACAAATGCCGAACGGATCTTTCTGCCGTCAGCGCTCCTGATGGGAATATTCTGCATATTCGGGTTACGGCTGGAAAGCCTGCCTGTCGCTGTTCCTGTCTGCAGATAATTGGTATGTATCCGCTGGGTTTCCGGGTGAATGAGCGCCGGAAACGCATCGATATACGTATTTTTGAGCTTCATCATGCCGCGGTGCTCTAGAATCATCTGAGCGATGACATCCACTTTGGCAAGTTCTTCGAGAACTGACGTGTCAGTAGAGTACCCGGTCTTCGTCTTCTTTACCGGTCTCAGCCCGCGCTCTTCAAACAGCAGTTCCTGCAGCTGTTTGGTTGAGTTAACATTGAAGGTATAACCGGCCTCGGCAAAGATATCCTTCTCAATTTGACCAATACGCGTGTCGATCTCGCGACCGAACTCTTCAAGCCGTTCAGGCAGCAGTCGCACACCCGTAAGCTCCATATCAATAAGCACGTTCAAAATAGGGATCTCAAGCTCATGCAGCAGCCGATCTAATCCGCGCTCGTGCAGCAGGGGCTGAAACACCTCAAAGAGCCGGTAGGTGACATCTGCATCCTCAGCAGCGTAGCGTACGGCAGCATCAAGCTCAACATCGGAGAAGGTGCCGCCTTTCTCGACGGTATCGGAATACTTGATTGTCGTATAGGAGAGATACTGCTGGGCAAGCAGATCCATATTATAAGAACCTGCCGCAGCATCCAGCAGCCACGCGGCCAGCATAGTGTCAAAATGGACATTCTGCACCGCTACTCCCCATCGGGCGAGCACTTTGAGATCATACTTGCAGTTCTGGCCGACAATCCGGACCTGCCCGTCCGAGAGCAGATCCTGCAGTATGCTGCGAACCTGATCATCCTCCAGTATCCGTTTCCCTCCGGCTACCAGAGGAACATAGAAGCCCTCCCCGGAAAGACAGGAAAACGAGAAGCCGACAGGAGTTGCCAGCATATCCACGATGTTGTCTGTCTCGACATCCAGGGCGAAAGTTCCAGCTTCTTTGAGGCGGGAGACCAGAGAACGCAGATCATCCAGGCTGGTGATTGCTGTATAACTGCCGGCTTCTGCCGGCTTCTCGGAACCTCCGTGTTCAGACACAGTTGGTGAGGCGGAACCAAACATACCGGTTAAATCGGGCTGCTTAGAACCGCTGCTCTCGTACTTGGCATCGTCTCCGGCCAGGGAGGCAGCCGTCTGTGCAAGCCCCTTGGAGTTGATCCGCTCAAAGTGGGGAACCATAGCCTGGAGTGAAAACGAGTCCACCGAAAACGCATCCAAATCCCACTGGATGTCGGTGTTGCTGTCGAGCTGAACGAGTTTTCTGCTCAGCTGTGCCGACTGGCGTCCCTCTTCAAGCTTTTTGCGCAGCGCAGGGGCACACTGTTCAAGGTGTTCGTAGATCCCCTCAAGCGTTTGATATTCGCTGAGCAGCTTCACCGCCCCTTTGGGGCCGATCCCTTTGATCCCGGGAATATTGTCTGCAGAATCCCCGATGAGAGCAAGGTAGTCGATCATCTGTTCAGGCCAGATACCAAATTCCTCAAACACAGCCTGCCGATCGACCCTTTTCAGGTCTCCCTTGACCGGACGAAGAGCAGTTACTGTTTCACCAACGAGTTGAAGCAGGTCCTTGTCACCCGAGACAATCACCCCCCTGCTGTTGTTCAAAGCTGCCTGACGGCAGTAGGCGGCAATGATATCATCAGCCTCGAGACCGTTCTTCCGGAGTACCGGAATCCCGGCATCAGTAAGTATCTGCTCAATAAGCGGTATCTGATCGTGCAGCTCTTCAGGGGTTTTCTCCCGGGTCGCCTTGTACTGCTCATAGATCTCATGCCGAAAGGTAGGGGTAAGGGAATCCATGGCGACAACCAGGTGCGTGGGGTCCTCTTTTTTTAACATCGAGAAGAACATTCGGAAAAAACCGAACAGGGCCGAAACGTTGTTGCCCTCAAAATCAAGCATCGGACGATTAATGAAAGCAAAATAGGAACGGTAAATCAATCCGTACCCGTCAATCATGTAGAGTGCCGGTGTAGAACTCATACCTCGTCCTCCAGGGGCAGGTTGATCTCCAGCCCGTCCCAAGCCGGTTCTATACCCTGCGGTAATTGGGAGCTCAGTTCATGGTGCTCTAACTGGTGACACATATGGGTCAGGTAGCCGCGCTTTGGGCGAATGGTCTCGATAGCTTCTACTGCCTGGGAAACTGAAAAATGAGTGGGATGCCTCTGGTGCCTGAGGGCCCCTACGACAAGTACGTCCAGCCCCTCAAGCAGGGGAAAACTTTCAGGCGGAATGCCGCTGCAGTCTGTCAGATAGGCGAACGTTCCAAAGCGGTATCCAACAATCATCTGCTTGCCGTGATATATGGGTACGGGGGTAACGGTAACTCCGTCAATGTCTACCCCGTTACCGTCGAGCGGGTTCAGCTCCAGCGAGGGAACACCCCCGCCAGGCATGTCGTGCTCAAAAATATAGGCAAATCTTGCCCTGATCTGCTTGAGGGTTGCTGCACTGCCGTATATCGGCATGGAACCCTTCCAGGTAAAGATCCTCAAATCATCAATCCCGTAGAGATGGTCCGCGTGGTCATGGGTATACAGCACGGCATCAAGAGAACGCAGCCCGGCCCGAATTGCCTGTATTCTGAATTCCGGTCCGGTATCGATCACGAAATTGGCATGCTCACTCTCGACAAGCACTGACGCGCGCATCCGGTTATTTTTCGGATCATCGGAGGTGCACACCGGGCATCTGCAGCCGATCACCGGCACACCGTGAGAAGTTCCGGTTCCAAGGAAGGTTACCTTCATCATGCCCTACTGCACCATATCCCCAGCAGCTTGTTCGAGGTTTTCGAACCCCCGTTCAGCGTACTCCCTGAGCAGTTCAGCGGCCTGGGAAAAATCGATACCCTCAAAGGACTCCTGCAGTTTTTCTTCCAGCACCTGTCTGTCGAGCCCCCCCAGATCGATTGATTCATCGAGTTTCTCGATAAACACCTTTGCAGCCTCCTCCCCTGAGATCAGCGCCTCACTGGCAGCCTGGGTTAAGGTCTCCGGGTCAATCTGGGAAAGAACCTCTTCTATGTCCTGACGGTCTGCACCGCTCTCCTCAAAAGCCTGTTCGATATCCTGGGTAACTTCTTCGGCTGCTTCCCCCGAATCTTCGGCAGTCAGGGCATACTCCTCACGCTCCCATTTGGTTCCCAGCAACTCCTGGGAAAGATCGGGAAAGAAAAAATAGATCGCAGCAACAGTGACCACACCAACAGCCAGTACTGAGATAAAACTGGTAAACGATGACCTTCCCATATTCCGCCTCACTTGTTCCGGCGAGTAACGCTCTCGCCTCTTGTGGCAGTATAGACCGAGTTATGGAGTGTTTCAATCATTGTTGGGAAAAATCATTCTCTCCGGCTGCCACTGCCATGGCCATGCCCACTGAATTGAGTCTGGTAGCAACGCTGTCAGACCGGGAGGTAAGCACAACAGGAGCCTTTAATCCGACCACGATGCCAGCCGACCGGGAATTGGGAAATAGTGTCAGCAGCTTGTTTACTGCGTTGCCGGTATCCAGATTTGGACAGAGGATCAAGTCAGCATCGCCGGCTACAGAACTCGTTATTCCTTTCACCTGTGCCGATCTGCGGGATACAATCGCATCAAAGGCAAACGGTCCGCCAATGGTTGTTTCAGGACAGCATCCCTCCTGATTTCGAAGAACAATAGCTTCCGCATCAAGAGTGGACTGAATTTTGCTGTTCACCTCCTCCACGGGGGCAAGCAGCGCTACCTTCTGATGTGAGACTCCAAGGGAGCTCATCACTTCACAGGCGCGAGCAATAATGCGGATCTTTGTCTCCACATCAGGATTGATGTTCACAGCCGAATCGGTGAGAAACAGCGGTTTATGATAGAAAGGAACCTCAAACAGAGCAAGATGCAGCATCAGCTTTCCCGGGATTCGCAGTCCCGCCTGCTTGTTCAAACAGGCATGAGCGAATTCAGAAGTGTGCACACTGCCTTTTATCAGTACCGAAGCTTTCTGCTGGACAACCGCCTCGACGGCAGCCATGCTGGACTCCAGAGCATCACTGCAGTCGGTGATACTGCTCGGCTCAAATGTGATGCCCGCCTCCCGGGCAGTATGAACAATCGCCTCCCTCTTGCCAAACAGGAGCACATGAACGTTCCAGCGCTCCTGCATCTCTTTTACTGTCAGAAGCGTCTCTGTGTGCTCAGCCCCGGCTACAGCCACTGTCAGTTCACCGTTAAAAAGCTGCTTACCGCCTCCAGTGTACATATCAAAGCTATTCATATGCCAGCACCTCCCGGCTTCCATCATAGACTGCCTGACCGTTTTCCGCCAGAGAAAGCATCTCCCGCTCTCCGGGAATCACGAAGACGGGGGCAATACATGCAACCCGTTCTTTTAGCTTATCGACAATCACGGGGCTGTGTGCCATACCACCGGTGATCACAATGGCGTCAACCGCTCCCCCAAGGGTGACAGACAGAGCACCGATTTCCTTGGCACACTGGTAGATCATCGCCTGCAGACAGGCTGCCGCCCGGGTATCCCCCTCCTCGTAGGCTCGCCGGAGAACCTCCTGCATATCACTGGTTCCCAGATACGAGATAACACCCCCTTGTCCACAGACTAGCTTCTCCAACTGCCGCTGAGTATATGCCCCGGAAAAACAAAGCCGGATCAGATCCCCCGCCGGGAGAGTACCTGAGCGCTGCGGGGTAAACGGGCCTTCGCCGTCAAGAGCATTATTTACATCCACAACTCTCCCCTGCTTGTGCGCGCCGATCGAAATACCGCCTCCCAGATGGGCGACAATCATCTGAAGCTCCTCATACGGGCGCCCGAGGGCCTCAGCTGTTTGGCGGGCAGCGATTTTCTGGTTGAGAGCGTGGAATATACTTTTACGCGGCAGCTGCTGAAGACCTGACAGGCGCGCGTCATCGATGAGCTCATCGACTACTACCGGATCAGCGATATAGGCGGGACAACCGGCCTTTTTGGCCAGCTTGAAGGCAAGCACAGCTCCGAGATTGCTGGCATGCTCACCGTAGCGTGCTGCTTTCAAGTCAGCGACCATTGCTTCTGTAACCAGGTAGACCCCACCTCGAAGAGGACGGAGCAGCCCCCCGCGTCCCATGATGAGATCAAAACTGTGGATATCGGCACCGTGCTGCTCTAAAAACCGTTCTACACAGGCAAGCCGGAAAGGCTCCTGAAGGGCAACAGTAGTATAGTGCTCTAACTGCTGCCTCTCATGCGTGATCGTCTGCCCGTACAGCTCTTCAAGTCCATCCCAGACAGACAGTTTTGTCGTGATTGAACCGGGATTAATAATCAGCTGCCGCGCCGTTCCCATGCATGTCCTCCTAGGCGAGCACGAGCTCCCTGGTCTTCTGAATAAGCGTAATATTGGCTGCTACATGTTCTGAACGTTTCACACTCAGAGGAATAATCTCTTCCAAATGATCAATATTCATCACACCGGTTTTGACCAGGTAAGCAGCCGCCATGACCACATTGGCCGCCGGTAGCAGGTTTTCATGCTTGGCCAACTCTGTAGCTGGTATCCTGCATACGTGCACATCAGTTCTTTGCACTTCACGCTCAATAATAGATGAATTTACAAAAATCCATCCCCCGGGTTCAACACTCGATTCGAAGGCGTCAAGAGCGGGAGAGCTGAGAGCAATAAGTACATTCGGCTGGTCTACAACCGGGGAGCCCACTGCTTCCTGCGAGATGATAACAGAGGCATAGGCATGTCCGCCCCGCATCTCCGGACCGTAGGAAGGCAGCCAGGAGACCTCCAGCCCCTCGGCAATACCGCATTGGGCAAGCAGTGCTCCCGCTGAGAGCACTCCCTGACCACCGAAGCCGGCAATCTTGATCCGCTGCTCCCGAAAGCCACTGGAAGCATGCGGGTATTCAGGAAGTCCATCGCTGCCCTGAAGAAGCTCCATAAGCGCATCACTTCCCATTCTGGGGATCTTATGCTTATTCCTGTCTTCTGGCTGCTGAGCACTTCTGTCTCTGAACTTTTTGATTGGAAACTGTTTTTCCAGCACGTCTCCTACCCACGTACGGGCATCCACCGGTTCCATCTTCCAGTTGGTCGGACACGGTGAGAGCACCTCAATAAACGAAAATCCCTTGCGGTCAACCTGATTCTGCAGACCTGTTCGGAAAGCTTTCCTTGCGCGCATAACTCCGGCCGGGCTGCCTAAAGAAACCCGTTCAATGTAGACGGGAGCCTGGAGTGCATCCATGACTTCGCACATACCAAACGGCTGACCGTCACGTTCCCCTTCCCGGCCAAGCGGAGAGGTTGCCGTTTTCTGCCCGAGCAGCGTGGTCGGCGCCATCTGGCCACCGGTCATACCGTAAATTGCATTGTTAATAAAGAATACCGTGATATGTTCACCGCGATTAGCCGCATGCATAATCTCTGCCATACCGATACCGGCAAGATCTCCATCACCCTGATAGGAAATCACAATCGCGTCCTCCTGAGTGCGGCGAACGCCGGTTGCTACCGCCGGTGCCCGGCCATGAGAGCACTGAATATTGGCAGTATCGTAATAATAATAGGCAAACACGGCACAACCGACGGGGGAAAGCATTACAACCCTGTCTTGAATGCCGAGTGTATCTATGGCTTCAGCAATAAGCTTCTGTGCTGTTCCGTGACCACAGCCGGGACAGTAGTGGGTGACCCGTTCTCCAGGTCCCTTACGTTCAAATGTTTCGTAGAATGCTGTTGGTTTCTGATATGCGATCATGAATTCCCCCCTTTGAAATAATCACGGGAGACCCGGGATACTAGTTCATCCACACCCGGCACCACCCCTCCTAGCCAGGTATACTCCCTGACAGAGGCTTTTCCATTGACCGCCAGGCGCACATCGGCTGCCATCATGCCCTCATTCAGCTCAACGACGACAAACTTCCTGTCAGGATTCTCCTCGGCCATGGCGGCAATGTCCCGGGAGGGAAACGGAAAGAGTGTTTTCGGCCTCAGCAGCCCTGCTTTAATCCCCTGGTCCCTGAGTTTCCTGAGTGCGCTGACACAGATACGGGAACTGATGCCGAAGGCAACAAAGACCACTTCAGCATCCTCTGTCATGATCTCTTGAGTCTGTACACACTGCTGTTCAAGGGTTCGATAGGTCTCTTGTAACTGCAGGTTATGTTCCTGCTGCAGTTCCTGGCTCATGAAAATCGAGGTGATCAGATTGCCCCGACTCTCAGCATCGGCGTGAATCGCCCACGGTTTCGCAGCGGGTGAATCAATATCACCCTCGATACTGACTGCCTCCATCATCTGGCCGATATAGGCATCGGTAAGGACGAAAACGGTCATACGATACCTGTCTGCCAGTTCGAAGGCTCCTTTAGTCATTTCAAACATCTCCAGCACCGAGTTGGGCGCAAGCACCAGATTGTGGTAGTTGCCGTGTCCACCGCCTTTAACAACCATATTGTAATCGCTTTGCTCCGGCCAGATATTCCCAAGCCCCGGTCCGGCCCGCTGGACATCTACGACTACACACGGCAGTCTTGCACCTGCGATGTATGACAGACCTTCTCCCATCAGGGCGATACCAGGCCCGGAGGAGGCCGTCATAACCCGTGCCCCAGCCGCCGCCGACCCGTAGAGCATATTCACTGCGCTGACCTCTGACTCTGCCTGCAGAAAAGTGCGCCCTGAACGGGTAAAATAATTGGCCGCAGCATGGGCGATCTCACTAGCGGGGGTTATGGGATAGCCAAAAAAATGGGTCGCCCCGCCCATGAGGGCGCCGTGGATAACCGCCTCATTACCTTTCATAAGTCGTTTACTCATACTACCTCCCCCCCGGGTTCGTCCGTATAGACTGTTATTGCGCCGGGTTCGGGACAGGTAAAAAAACAGATACCGCAGCCGGTACATCGGCTATCACCTTCAAAGACAGCATACTGGTACCCGAGTTGGTTTATGTCGGTGCCTATTGCAAGGCACCGGTGGGGGCACGCAGCCACGCAGACCCGGCATCCTTTACATACATCGGCTGCAACGCTGACATAATTCATAATGATTCTCCCTGCATTCGAGAACACCAGCAATGGCACAGCTGATGACCTCAATCGTTTCAACGAGCTGTGCAGACTCGTTGAGTAGACTCAGGTGGTGACGGGGTCGCATGAGTAGGTATGACGGGGCTAATTGGAAGATATAGCTAACTTCCCCTCTCTGTGAATCACGGTGGCTGCTGCATGAGACCTCAGGGCAACATCTGTTCACCCGGATCCCCGGGAACCAGTTCCCCGCACGCCTCTCCGACTGGCAAAGATTGCGGCCAGAGTGCCTTGCGCCGTACTACACCCTCTGACCACGATGCCATAAAAAGTGCATGCTGTACCCAATGATTCATCAATGAGGAATTCAAAACCGCCACGATACTCAAGCTGGAACCCGGAAGGCACCACCTGCCTGAGCTCGTGCGGTAAAGGTGTGATTTGCAACTTCATATACACTCCCCTTGTGTGCAGGAGAGAGACACAAAACTAACCGTCTTTATCCTACCGTGCTGCGAAACCTTTGTCAATTGTCCGTCTGAACGTGATTGCGGTATTGCCAAAGACTGACATATTCCCCTATTGTAGAGCCACGGGGATGGGGTTCCCCATCAAATGCCACAGGCTGATGACCCCTACTTGCACCACAGAACATACAGCACAACAGGTTTGCTCTTTCTGTGAATAGGGGGATATACACATGTGGCAAAACGTCTTGGCAATCGGATTCGCTGGAGCCTTGGGAACAGTTTCACGCTATGCACTGACTTCCCTGGTTCAGAATACGTTCCAGTCGGATATTCCAATCAGTACGTTAATCGTGAATGTACTCGGTTGTTTCCTTTTCGGACTTATCACCGTATTCGGCCTCGAACGTCTGGCTCTGTCACCCCAGGTACGTGCGATTTTCATAGTTGGTTTTATTGGCGCATTCACAACCTTCAGCACTTTCCTGGTTGAGACTGAGCAGTTTATTTCACACGCCCAGTGGCTGACAGCCGCTGGTAATGTGACAATCCAGGTCTTAGCCGGTCTGGCAGCTTACAAAGGCGGGACTCTCCTCGGTAATCTCATGTGAACGAGTTTTCCTAGAAACTAGTTGGCATCTGGTTCGCACCGCCTGTCTGAGGCCCATCCCACCACGCACCCATACAACAAGGTTGATGTACTCTTGGATATAACGTACTTACACGCTATTGGCAAAAAATCGACTTTTGTCTATGCTGTGATCCATGATTATCTGGAAAATCGCCATTGTCGCGGCAGTCGTCATTCTCATCATCGCCCTGCTCATTGTGCTCCTCGCAAAAATTCTCGGTGATGCCTTTGTCTTTCCCAAGAGCAAGTCGCTTGAATTTACCTACGAGCAGACAATCGCCGCAGGGGGGTTCACTGAGGAGGAATTTCAATCCTACCAGTTTGAGTCCTTTTCAGTCCCTTCAGACTTTGGGTACACCCTCAGAGGAGTGTATCAACGCGGGAGCGATCCCCGCAAAACTGTCGTGTTTGCCCACGGCCATACCTGGAGCTGGCATGGCCAGGTGAAATATTTCCCGCTCTATACGCAACGCGGGTACACTATTATCGCCTATAATCATCGCTTTCACGGAGACAGCGGCGGTCCAAACTGCACAGCAGGCTATTTTGAAAAGCATGACCTCCAGAACGTTGTCGCCTGGGCCCGTAAACAGTTTCCCGAGACGCAGGTGCTTGGGATCATGGGGGAGTCGATGGGAGCTGCCACAGCACTGCAGTACATGCCCCTTGATACCGAGCTGTCATTTGTGCACGCCGACTGTCCCTACAGCGATATGTACGAGCTCTATGACTATCAGCTCAAGCGCAGATGGATCCCCAAACCGCTCCGTCGAGCAATACTGGCCCGCTGCCGCACCTATTTGTTGAAAAAAGCTCAATTTGATCTGCTCGATGTCTCCCCACAGCAGGCTATTATGCAAAGCCCAGCCCCGCTTCTGCTCATACACGGGGCAGCAGACCGCTATGTGCCAACCGAGATGTCCCGCAGCATGTTTCACAGGCGCAAAGATACAGCCCCGACAACCCTGGCGCTGATACCTGAAGCAACGCATGCTCAGGCCTATCTTACCGCCCCGGCCATGTACAAACAGCAGACAGACGCTTTTCTTAACTCAGTAGAGCAGACCCTGCTCAGGCATCAAGCCCCCTCACAATAATCTCAAGGGCCTCTTCGAATTGCTGTTGGGTGTTTTCCTCTCGTTTCACGTAGGTCTTAAGCAGCATCATCATATACAATGAGAACAAGAACTCCCCGGTGAGCTGGACATCAACAGTTCGAAACACTCCGGCTGCAATCCCTTCGTTCAAGACAGCCATTAGCAGACCGAGAGATTGCGCGTTTACATCCAAAAAACGATCATCCCGTTTAGACAACGAAAGAATTGAGGAGTCCTGTATTACCATGGCTGAGAGTTCTTCATCCTCTCTCAGATAGGTAAAGCCCATTCTGGCAAGCATGATAAACCTCTGACGAATGCCAGGCTGCTCTTTTGCTGCCTTGGCTACGCTCTGCTGCCAGGTAAGCAGTGACATTCTGACAACCTGCTCATAGAGATCATGCTTACTGGGAAAGTAGAAGTAAAGATTGCTTTTTGTCATCCCCACCATTTCAGCAATCTCTACCACAGTGGTCTTCCTGTAACCGTAGGCAGCAAATGCGGACTTCGCGGCCGCAAGGATGCTCCTTCTTTTGTCTTCACTTCGCATGATCTCTCCTAACTGTGCACGCTGATGAATGTATCATACACTCTCATTTAGAGTGAGTATTCTACCATAGATATATGGAAAAGCTATCCCTGCATCATAGAAATCAGCGTGTGATAGGCCTGACAGAGTTCAGCCAACGTTCGATAGTAGTCAATCTCGTTTTGATAGAGGTCACTTTTTGCAGCAATGAGGTCCCACTGCCCTGCAGACCCGCTTTCATACTGCCTCTCTTTCCGGGAGACTATTTCGTGGTTCACCTGTATGCTCTGCTGGTAGTAATCAGCCTGATTCTGCAAAACCTCGAGAGAACGTACTGTCTGTCTGAATGAATAGCGCAGCTGCTGCCTGGCAGCTGTGATATCCAAATCAGCCTGCTCGGACACCAGTTTTGCAGCGGCGATATCTGCAAGCTTTTTACCACCGTCCCATACCGTTGTGCTGAAGGCCACAGTAACATTGAATGTATAATCATCTTCCTGGTCCCAGTCGTTCTCGATCAAGGGAAAACGTGGGCCGCTGTATCCGAGTTCGATATTCAGCGCAAGGTCAGGTTTCCAGTAAACTGAAGAGGCCGCTATATCAGCAGACAGATCACGGGCAGCTTTCCCATGACTCAGCAGTTGCAGTCTCGTATTATTCTCCGAGAGCATTTCATCTTCTCGGGCTCTGAAACCCTCGGGGTCTGCACTCAGCAGTACGGCAGTGCTGGGGGTATGCGATATGTCTTGAGCCGAAAGGTCAAAATTGCCGGTTAGCTTCTGTAATTCAAAAAGCAGTTCCTGTCTGTTTGTCGCTGCCCGGGCGTTAGCAAGCTCTGTCTCGAGGACCCGCATACGAGCAGAATGCACCTCATCCTGGAGAACAAGCCCCTGCTCATAGTTATCTTCGGCAATCTCTAGGAGCCTTTCTACTGCAGAGAGCTGTTTTGCCAGGATGGGTTCAATCTGAAGAGTGTACCACAGACTGTCAAGAAGAATCAGAAAGGTGCTTCTCAACTCCTTTGTTCGGGCGTCATACTCAAGTTCGGCCGCAGCAATCCGGACTTGCTGCAGCTCGATTGATTTGTTGATTTTGCCCCAAGTGAAAATGGGCTGGGTCAAAGACAGATTGAACTGGTAATGAACTGAATCCTGCCCCGCAAACACCTCTACCGGTTCAGGGCCAGCCAGATCCACCATAATCGGATCGGCCGGGTTGCCGATATAGCTGCCGGTACCTTCAAACCCGATCTCAGGAGACCTCTCGGCTTTCGCCTTCCGCAGCTGTTGAGCTGCCTGTTCCCGGGAGTTCTCCAGCTTTCTGAGTTCCGGCTGCTGCTCGAGCACCCTATCCCAGAGCTCGTGAGTAGTATATGAGGAATCTGCACAGGTTGCCCCCCCTGCCAACACCAGGTACAAAAGGAGCAGCAAGGAACAAGATATCTTCCTATAAGATAGCACTATCGACCTCCGTTTTGTGCTCAGTTTGGACGTGGATTACATCATCGGCTACTACACTACTGCTGTGCACTGTCATCTCTTCCTTCCTGTACCACGAGAGTCGAACCATTCCCGTGTTCTGCTACAACGTAGAGCACCGGAATGAGTATCAGCGTTATGGCAGTCGAGGTGATCAGACCGCCTGCAATCGCCTGCCCGAGCGGAGCATACACCTCTGAGCCGCCGCCTGTACTGACGGCCATCGGTAGAACTCCGAAAAAGGTTGTCAGGGTAGTCATAAGAATAGGACGGAGTCTGGAAACTGCCCCGTAGAGCACTCGTCGCTCGAGCGTTTCCTCCTCACTGTTGTTCATGGTATCGATAAGAACGATGGCATTATTTACTACGACACCGCCTAGGGCGATTATACCGAGAAAAGCAATGAGGGATAGAACAGACCCGAACACCAGCAGCCCGAACACAACCCCGATAATACAAAACGGTATCGATGCCATAATCAGTACAGGCTGGAGAAACCGCTCAAACTGGATGACCATCACCATATAGACAAGAAACATGGAGATAAGAAGCACAAGCAGAAGCTTGCTCATTGAGTTAGCAAGCAGTGAGGATGTTCCCGCTATATCCCAGCGGATCCCCGGCGGCAGGTTATCACCTCCGAGATAGGCTTCCGTGCGTTCTCTGATTTCAGACGTATCTTCCTGTGTGCTGTACCCGATTACCGAAATGGTTCGCATACGGTCCTTTCGGCTGACTATGGAAATCGCTTGGTCTATCCGGCGGGAGGAAAAATTGACAAATGAGATTGGCGTCCCATTCTGAGAGGGAATGGAAATATGTTCCAGTTTTCTCAGAGTCACGGGTGTGTCAGCCAACTCTGAGGTAAGTACGATTGGATATGTGGACTCCCCGTTTCCGCTGTAGGATCCGACCTGCATGCCGTTAAAGAGAATTCTGCCGGTTGTAGCGGCCTCCTGCGAAGAAATACCCAGCCGCCCCATATGATCGAGAGCCAAATCAGTTATCAACGTTTCCTGATCCTGCTTCAGGTCAACTGCTGCCTTGTAGATCTGCGGGTCCTGCATCAGCCGGTTTTTGACTGCATCCGCGGCCGCATGGAGATCATCCAGATCATTACCTGAAAGCTCTACTCGGAAACCGCTTCCCCCGGCAGCAATAGCAAGCAGCTTGTCAAAACCGCCGTTTTCAGCCGTTACATCCACATCAGGAATATTCTGTGAAATGGACTGCTGAACCCGCGGGATAATCTCCTGCACCCTTCTCTCTCTCTGGGAAGGCTCTGTGAGTATAATCTTACCGTAGGCACTGTTGTTTTTCGGAAGCGAACGGCTATACTCATCGGAAAAACCGCTGAAAAAGACTGCCTGTTCCAATTCAGGAACTTCCTGATTGATGAGTTCCTGTACCCTGAGGGTTTTTGTCCGAGTCTGCTCGAGCGTCGTACCCTGCGGATAGGTGAGATAGACATAAAAATCACCCGTATCAGCGGAGGGCAGGAAGACTACTCCCAGAATCCCGATGATGAATATACTGATGAGCAGGATACCGCCGGCAGACAGCAGAACAGTGAGACGATGCCCCAGGGCCCATCTGAGCATATTTGTATAGTATGCCTCCATACCGCCCATCAGGTTGGGAAGCCTGCGCTTGTTACGGAGATGAGGAGCCCTTTGCCCGTTCGTCATGCTCGGAAACTGCATACGGGTAGCCAAAAAGGGAACAATGGCAAGCGAAACGATGAGGGCGGCCGCGAGGGCAAAGATGATAGTAAGAGAAATATCCTTCATGATGATACCGATGATGCCGGTAAGAAACAGCAGGGGTAGAAACACAGCTATGGTTGTAGAGCCCGAGGCAAAAACAGCTTTGCCTACCTCATCGGAACCATGGTCAGCAGCTTCCCTTGGTGAAAGCCCTTTGCGCTCGTTGGTAAAGATATTTTCCAGAACGACAATAGAGCTGTCAACGACCATCCCCAAAGCAACAATGAGCCCTGAAAGGCTGAGAATATTGACCGTCTGACCGGAAAAACGCATCCCGATAAAGGCGAAGACAATACTCATCGGAATTGAGAGACCAATAATCAGCGTTGCCCTGATGTTCCAGAGAAACAGCATGATGATGAGCACGGCCATAGCTGCCCCGAGCAGACCGGCCCGTACAGTTGTTCCCAGGGAGCTTGAGATAACCTCACTGTCATCCTGAATGATCTCAAAGGTAAAGACTTCCCCGTACTGCTGTGAGTACTGTTCCAGCAGTGATCGAATCGATTCGGTGATATATATCGTATCGCCGTCGCTGCGCTTGGTCACATCCACAACCACAGCGCTTTGATCCCCCACATCGATATAGATTTCAGGAGGCTTGTAGTCCAGGGTTACTTCCGCCACATCCTGCAGCTTGATAAAGCTTTCCCCTTTGTAGTCAATAATAAGATTGCGCAGCTCAGCCAAGTCGGTGTACTCCCCTTCAACCTGCATGAATATGGTTCCGCTCCGGTAGAGCGCTTCCCCTGCCGGCAGCGATATATTCGAGGCACTGAGGACTGAATAGACATCAAGAACGGCAATTCCCAGAGATTCCAATGCTTCAAGATCCAATTTGATGCGAACCTCTTTTTCCCGTCCTCCGTAGGCTGAAACCTCGGCGGTACCTTCTATGCGTGATAGTGAAGGTACAATCTCATCCACAACAAACTGAAAGACCCGGTCGGGATCACGGTCACTGATTACCGAAAAAGAAAAAATACTCAGCATACCAGCCCCGCCGACGAAAGCATACGGTTCCCCGCTGATCCCGTCAGGCAGTTCATCCCGTACCCGGGCTATCGCGGCGCGAACTTCAGGCAGCACCTCGTACGCATCAATGGTTTCGGAGAATTCCAGCGTTATCGTACTAGCTGAGTTCATACTCTGCGATTTGATCTCCTGCAACCCCTGCAGGGTAATAACCGCATCCTCCAGTACGCTCGTAACGTCCTGCTCGATGAGCTCAGCCTCCACCCCCGGATACTGAGTTACGATCATCACCGAAGGCAGAGAAACATCGGGAAGAAATTCGCGCTGCAGAGTGCTGAGGGAGAGCAGCCCGAACAGGGCAACAGCGATCGCCAGAATGGTGACTATCGCCGGATGACGGATTGAAAACTTTGAAAGAATCATAGCCCCAGCTCCGAGCGTTGTGACTCGTCACGACTGTAGGTAACCTCCTGCCCATCCTGGAGAAAATGCTGCCCCTCACTGATGACCAGCAAATCGGCATGCTGTTCTGCTGTGGAAAACCCCTCATCGGTTTCAACCCGTGGGGTAACACGAAGGCGGTGGGCTGTACTGGTATCGGGATCCACATACCAGATGTTGCCGCCTGCTGTCAGACAAGCATACGGCAATATATACTCGTTGGGATATTCTGCTAACAGACAGGTGACTTCGACATACATACCGGGGCGAAGTTCCTCTGGATTCTCGACGCTGCTTACCGCCTCAAAACTCCTGGATCTCGGATCAATGTGAGAAGCTACCCTGGTTATTGTCCCTCTGGAGGCCTCGTGTGCATCTCCCGGCCGCTTAATAGAGACTCTGATCTCATTACGGCTCCTTCTGAAGAGATCATAATAGACTTCGGGCACATAAAAACTGATTTCCTGCCTGTCAAGGTCGGAAATTGTTGCGATAGGCACTTCAGGCCCGACAAGCGATCCTTCCGTCGTGTGGGTGATCAGTACAGTCCCTGCCACCGGAGCAATGATATTCGTATAACTTAACTGAATGTTTGCCTGTTCATACTGTGAATGAGCTGCCTCATACTGGGCCCTCGCCTGATCGTAATGCAACTGTGTAGCCGCCCCCTTCTCATAGAGTTTTTCGACCCGTTCAAAGTTACTGCTAGCTGCCCGGTAGGAGGATTCTGCCTGATCTAGACGGAGCCGATAGAGGCGTTTATCAATAACTGCCAGCAGGTCGCCGGTGTACACCTCCATTCCCTCTTCGGCGTAGAGCGAACTGAGCTGACCCGATACCTGGGGAAGAACAGTCACCTCCTTCTTGGCCGCAGCATATCCTCCAAGGGTGATCGTCTCCCGTAACGTGCCCAACCGGGGCGTAACAACCTTCACCGGCGGAGTGGTAACGATTACCTCGGGTGCCTGCGGGGTGAAATAGGAGGTATACCCCCAGTACCCCCCTCCAATGACACCAAGAACGAGAATGATTCTCACGACCAGTTTTACAACGCCTGTCATAGTTGCACCCTATCTGCTCCCTACTAAAGCATACTCTGCCGCTCTATAGTGCAGCAGTTACCGAAAAACACTTTTTTCAGTGACAAGTGGCACATTTGTTTGTGCTGTCAGGCATATAGGAAAAGAGGTTGTACCCGTGGTATAGTGGCGATATGGACAGCCAGAGAGGGTCCTCGTATGAACCCGGCTTAATCATGATATTCAGACTCTTTTGCGGTGCGGTAGCGGCAGTCTTCTATATTTTTTCTGCCTACCCCCCCAGCTTTTTCCCCACTGCTGTTGACAGCAGAGTTTGGTTTTTTATCGGGCTAGCTTATACCGTGGTTGCTATCTACCTGATTGTACCAGTGTTTCAAAGAATGTTCGGGCGCATATTCCTTCCCTCAGCAATTATCGCCACCATCGTCATACCGGTCATCAGCCTAAGCTGGCAGCCCTATATCCTGGAAGGCTCCTACTCCGAACTGCTGCTCTCATCGACCTACAGTATCTCTATCCTCCTGATATTCCCGCTGATCATCACCGCCTGGCAGTACAACTTTCGAGTAGTCATTCTCTTTTTCGTACTCCTCGGAGGTATCGATCCGCTGATCTACCTGCTGGTAGGACTGCATCCTGAACAATCTATCGCCGCGAGTCTGTATTCCTCACTCGTGAGGATCGTCTCGTTTGTATCGATCGGCTTTGTGATCACCGAACTGATGACAAACCAGCGTACCAAACAATCTGAACTTGAACAGGCAAACAAGCGGCTTCGGCAGCAGGCAGACTATGCCCGGGAACTTACCGTCACCCGGGAACGCAATAGGATTGCTCATGAGCTCCATGACGTACTGGCACATACCCTCAGCAGTCTGGCCGTCCAGCTCGAAGCAGCGAAAACAACCGCCCCCCAGGATGAGGAGAAAACCCAGCAGCTGCTCGATAAGGCCCTTGCAAATGCGAGGGATGGACTGCGTGAAACCCGTAATACCGTGAAGAATCTCCGGGCAGAACCTCTGGAGGAGCTCGGGTTTGAGCAGGCCCTGGAGCAGCTGTGCCGGGAGGCCCACTCAAGAGGGGGGTTCAGTGTGCATGTACACGGAGAGTCTGCATCTGAGGCCCTCGGCAACCGGCAGGAACACGGGTTGTATCGCATTGTGCAGGAAGCCTTAGAGAATTGTATTCGCCATGCCGAGGCCGAGACTGTTAATGTTTACCTGACCAGGACAGAAAAAAACTGGATTCGAGTTGCCATAGTTGATGACGGCGTAGGATTTGATGTGAGCGGAGGCGACCAGTCAAAACAGTTCGGACTGTCTACCATGAAAGAGCGCGCGGCCTCCTTACAGGGAACCTGCCGGATTGATAGCGCTCCGGGGAAAGGAACGACCGTTACTGCCAGTATCCCAAGACAGGAAGAAGTGGAGTATACCTGATGATCAATATTATCATCTGTGATGACCAGGAAATCGTACGGGAGGGACTGCAAACGATTCTCTCTGCGGACAAGACCATTCATGTACAAGCAACGGCATCAGATGGCGATGAGCTGCTGGAGGTGCTTAGATCGCTGGACCCTAAACTGCCTGACGTAGTTCTTCTCGACTTGAAGATGCCGATAAAAAACGGAACCCAGGCAACCAGGGAAATCAAAAAAAACTGGCCGTCAGTGAAAGTACTGATTCTGACCACCTATGCGGACGATCAATGGGTCTTTGATGCGTTGAAAGCCGGTGCCTCAGGGTACCTGCTCAAGGACACTCCGAAAGATCATCTCATTGATGCTATCAGCGGAACGGCAGCAGGGGACACCTATGTTGATCCTTCAGTAGCAGGCAAACTCCTCTCCTTTGTTAAAAACGATACGAAAACAACATCTCAGCGGAGCAAACTGCTCTCCGAACGGGAGCGGGAAATCCTCCTCTATATCGCCAAAGGCCTTTCTAACAGTGAGATCGGAGCAAAACTCTTTCTCTCAAGCGGGACAGTGAGAAACTATACGAGTGGGATTTTTACCAAACTACAAGTCAGTGACCGGACAGAAGCCGCTATTGCCGGGCTGCGTGAGGGACTGTTTGATCTCGATGAAATCTAGAGCAGCGGCCATACATCCGTCGGGTACATTCGCTCAAGAGCTCTCAGTCCTGATTGCAGCTGTTCCCGGCCGGGAAGCTGTAGAGCCTCGGCAGGGAGACCTGCTATGCGGGCAAACCGTCCCCCGGTAAGCTCAGCCATCTGTGCAGTGCTCACCCCGTCGGCTAGCAACGAGAGCACCAGTTTCCCATATCCGGTAAAACCAGGTATTCCGGAGGCTCCGGCTGCCTTGTCTTCGGCTGTATGTGGAGCATGATCGCTCTCGATCCAGTCAATCCGATCCTCAAGGAGCATGTGATACAGCTGTTTTTGGCGTGCAGCCTCTCGTAGGGGAGGATTCATTTTGGCATACATCCCGGCCTTCCATCCCTCCTCTGCTGAAAGCAGCGCATGGTGCGGAGTCGCCCCGGTCGTGACACGGAGGCCATGAGAGGCACGATACGCTTCGACAAGCTCGATGCTCTCAGGAAGACTGACATGGCAAATGTGAAGCGTGCCGGCAAACCCGGTCTGGGAGGCTGCCTCCAACTGATCCCGTACCGATTCAAGCTCTGCCTCCGGGGGACGTGCCCTGCTGTGCGAAGAGGGATTGGCCAGATCCCAGCGGTCAGGATGCATCAAGGCTTCTTTTTCGCAGTGCACAGCCAGCAGCCCTTTATAGCCAGCTGCTGACAGCTGCTCGTAGATACGTTGCTGCTGTTCTCGTCCAGGAATTCCCATATGACCTGTGGAATGCCCGGCAAACAATTTGAATCCGATCACAACAGGGTACAGTGTGTGATAGGTTTCAATCAGCGCACTGAGCTGATTGGCATCTGAGGTGATTCCCCCGTACAGCCCGTAGAGCACAAACGAACCATCGGCTGTTTGAATACCCCCGGGAATCGGATTCGGAAAAGCTCCTCCCAGGTCAAGTCGCTGCAAAGACGCCGTGGCATCCGCAATACGCTTGTGTATCAGTTTAGCGGTTGTCAGCGCCGGCTGGGTGTTCGGCATCTCAAAAAGAGAGTTGATCCCCACCTTGGCAGCTGCAGCAAAACCGTGGTCGATTCGCTCCTTTTGGGCTTGCTCCCAGTCCCGCAGGTGTACATGTGGATCTATCATACCAGCAGCTCCGGTGCATGGGTTTTGAGAAAATCCAGCCGGGTGAAGGTCCCGTACTGACAGGTCAGCCGGTCACCGCAGGCGCATTCCCCGCACATTCCGATCCCGCACAGCGTCGGTCGTTCCATTGACAGGAAGACACGCTCGGCAGGAATTCCCTTTTTCACGGCAAGTTCTGCTGCTCTGCTCATGAACACTTCAGGACCTATCACATAGAACGCTGTATGCTGGGCGGATACAGTCTCCTGTTCTACAGCCTCAAGAATTCTCCCGGGAATTCCATTGTCGGCAGCAGCGTGGACCTTGCCGAATTTCTCCAGCTCATCGAGAAGCGGAACATCAACTCCATCAGGACTGTTGCCGGTGACTCCGAAAAAGATACTCAGACTGGTACTGTGACGGGAGAGCTGTTTCACCAGCGAGGGGACAACAGCCAGTCCCGTACCCCCTGCTATGATAATGGCTTGTTCAGTGTTTTGCGGTTCGACTTCCTCCCCGTATATCCCGCGGACGTATAGCTCATCACCGGCCTTGAGGGCCGTTAAGGCTCTGGTAAAAGGTCCCCGCTCTTTGACAATAAAGGTCAGCGGGTCTGCCTCGGCGATCGAAAAGGGCTTCTCTCCCACACCGGGCAACCAGATAAAAGCAAACTGTCCGGGCCCGCACTTCAATTGCCTGCTGTTCCCGTCCGTACGAATAACCTGAATGCCTCCCTCGTGGACAGAAGTTCCAGTCACTGTGCAGCGATGGTACTCCATCTGTCGCCGATCTTTGAGAAAGGTGCTGCTGCGGCTGCTCCCCTCTGCAAAACCCTGTAAGATGTGCGCTGCCTCCTCTTTGACCGCAGCGGCAAAGGCGCTCCAGTCACGCTGATGTACCCTGCCGAAGACGCTGCCGAGCCCCACTACATCGGCACCTGCTTTCATCATAGCTGCAGCCTGCGCCCCATTGGAGACACCGCCCATTCCGATAACAGGCACCTGACTACCCACGCTCTGCCGAATCCGGCTGACAGCTGCCAGCGCCTCTTCGTGAATCCACGTGCCGCTTTTCCCGCCTTTTCCATCTAGATTGTTATTCAATATCGGGGCCTTCGCCTGCGGTTCTATGTACCGCACTGGGCCCACCGTGTTGATGGCAGAAATGCCGTCTGCTCCCGCTTCCATCACCGCCTCTGCGATGATTCCGATATCCGGGACATTTGGCGTCAGCTTGGGCATAATCAGAGCGGGAAAATCGCTGCCCACCTGTGACCGAACAGCCCTCACATACTCGGCTGCTATCATGGGATCACAGCCGATACTCGCGCCGTACCCCTGGGCTGCATGCGGGCAGGAGAAGTTAAGCTCAATGAGATCTGCCACGGGACCAAATTTCTCTACAAGAGTGATAAACTCCTCCGGGGTTGAACCGGAGACCGAGACATTGATAAAAGCGCGAAAGGTATGCTGGTCTCTCTGCTGTTGCAGCTGGGCAAAGGCAGTCTCCATACCGGGATTACGCAAACCCACCGAATTACCGAAACATCCCAGCTCAGGTTCAGTAATAATCGGTTCCCGGTTCCCCTCGTTGGGTGCGACCTGAAAGCTTTTTGTGGTAATCAACCCCACAGCCGGCATATCACGATCGACGAACTCTACAAGCGCCGGCTTTGTTGAAAGCACCCCCGAAACGGTAGCAAGAAGCGGACTTGAACCCAGATGTCTGCCGGTAAGGGCGGCTATTACCTCTTTTTTCGTGTACATGTCAGGCATGATCAATCTCTTCATTCAGCTGCCGCAGGGCGCCAACAACAACCATCTCCCAGTCCTCAGGGATCGGGCCGTCCTTCCATGGGTGCGTTATCCCGCTGGAGCTGTTTATGCGGACCAGGCCAAGTTCATACGAGACATCCTTCAGCCTGCCAACCACCTCGGAAGCACTCCCGCCCTGTGAGCCGACCCCGGGTATCAGTAGCGGGATTGTTTGTCCATCGGCGGCAAACAGTTGGGCTATCTGCTGCAGTTCTGCAGGGCTGGTCGCTCCCACCACCGCTCCCAGTCCGGGATGCCTAGCTGCCCATGAGCTGATGAGTCGGGAGGTCTTCTCAAACACGGCGGTACCGTCGGCTGTAACATCCTGCAGATCCGCGGCTCCGGGGTTTGAGGTCCGGTTGAGCACATATATCCCTTTTGCATCAACCATGAACGGAGAGACAGAGTCGCTGCCCATGTACGGAGAGACTGTCACAGCGTCAGCCTGCCAGCAGGAGAAAGCCTCCTGAGCATAGTTTAAACTGGATCGGGCGATATCCCCCCGCTTTGCATCCAGAATGACCGGGATGCCCGGAAACAGGTTCTCAAGCATCTCCAGCAAATCGGCCAGAGCGAGGCTGCCTGAAAAATCCCCTTCCCGCGGACGGTCAAGGGCAGAGAAATACCCGATGTTCGGTTTGAAAGCTCCGGGAAAGACTCCCTGCAGCTTCATGTGACGAAATATTGCCCGGTAGAACCTGTTCAGATCACTCCGGGGAGCTCCTTCTGCCTCTGGCAGGTATTCGAGTACCGGATCAAGCCCCATACAGACCAGAGAACCTGTCAGCTCAAAACTGTCTCGAAGCAAATCAAGATATGTCTGTGTTTCGTTCAACTGCGCACCTCCCGGCTGAAACCCCGCTGCTCACCCCAGGTGAAAGGACTCTCTCTCCATTCTGTCAGAGAGGCAGCCTGGGTACTAGTAATATACCCCGAGGCCTGCGCTGCTTCAACCATCAGATCGTAGGTGAGTATTGTCAGCGGCGTGCAATCAGGGTCCAGAGCAGCAAAATTCTCTTTGGCCGTCTCCAGACCGTAGGTAAAGATCGCCAGACAGTAGGGCAGCCGGCCCTCGGCACCGCGGACTGCCTGCACCGCGGCAATTGAACTTCCGCCGGTTGACAGTAAATCTTCGATTAACACAACTTCCTCTCCCTGATAGCTGCCCTCAGGAGGGAGCCCTTCAATCTTGTTACCCAGACCGTGGTCTTTATTGGAACTTCTTACATAGGACAATGGAAGCCCCAGCATGTCAGCCAGGGTTGTTGCATGGGGAATACCTGCCGTCGCTGTACCGGCCACATGGTCAGGTTTGTATGAGAGAGCCTCAAGCAGTTGTCTGAACCCGTCAGCAATCAGTTTGCGGACGGAAGGACTTTGCAGAAGCTGTCTGTTGTCATTGTAGATCGGCATACGATACCCTGAAGCCCACCTAAAGGGGTTTTCCGTATTCAGGCGAATTGCCCCCATGGAAAAGGCCTGTTCTGCCAGCTGCAGCCCCACATCCTGCTGAATTGTCTGTATGTGCCGGGTTTGACTGTCGTTATGTTGTGTTGTGTGCATTATGACCAAATCTCCTTATACGTGTGGTAGGTGCCGCAGTACTCACAGACAAACTCATCATGCTCAGTTCTCCAGAAATCTGCAGGCACCTGCTCGTTCTGGGTGGGATGAGAGATGCAGTTTTCGTTGCGGCAGGAAAGATTCTCAAAGTTATAAATCCGGGGCGGAAGATGCAGCCGGAATTTTTCTTTTACCTGACTGCCCTGAATAATATTGAGCGTCGCCCCCGGAGCCAGGGCGGCCAGTCGTTTCAGGGAAGTAATGCTGAGTTTCATCACTCCCGGGCGGAAGATAATTCCTTTAAACAGATGGGGATCTCTATTCGAGGTAGAAACCCATTCTCCCCCCTTCCCATGCAGAGAGAGCACTTTGGTAATCAGAGCCATATGCTTGCGTATCTCTTCGGTAGAGTCTCCTTTGCCGATATGATCGAGTACCAATCCGTTCTCAATGGGATGGACACCTTCTGAATACTGCTTGCGGCCCTCCTGCGGAGTAGGGGTAACCTCTTCAATAAAATCATCACTGTCACTGAGAACCGGCCGGGGGACTTTCGGCTCGAATTCGTCGCCAATGGTTCCCTGAATCAGCGACAGCAGCACGATCCGCACCAGCATACCGTTGGCTGACTGACGCTCCCAGCCGTTAAGGGGAGTCTCATCGAGAAAGGCGGGAATAACCGGGTGTACTTTATGACGGGGAAGCGGATGATAGAAGGTAACCCCGTCGGGAATCTGCTTGATAAACTTCCTGCTGAAGGTGATAGCCTCCCTGAGTTCCTCCTGACGCTGGAGAATGCGATCTCCCATACGCTCTAGCTGGGGACGGGTGAAATACCACTTGTCTGCCACATCGCCGTGCTCAAGGTAGGAGGCAATCGAGGGGAACACCCGTACCTCGTAGCCGTGCTGCTTCATGACCTCCACGTAAGAGGGCGGCATAGCCAGTTCCGGCGGCGCGACAAGATCAATTTTCACCGAAGAGAAGATGGTCAGCCCGTCTGCCTTTGAGTGCACGGTCCTCCCATGAAACAGATCACCGACAAGGGCTAGATGAATAGCACTGTGGTCCCAGTTGTTGTCTTCCAGGAAGGTGAATTCGTCCAGCAGTTCCTGAGTCGGATGTTCATGTTTGCCATCCCCCGCATTGATAAAGGCGGGTTTATAGGGAAGATCATTGCGCTCGGCATACTGTGAGACCGCCCGCTCCAGCCAGGTACAGACCCCTTCTATCTTGCTGCGGACAATGAATATGCTGTTATCGTAGCCGGCTAACGTATTGAAGGTGTCAGCATAACTCTCCCCCTTATTGAATGAGGAGCTGTCAGTACTCAGCGAGGAGAGTTTTGCCCGGTGAAACTTTGCCGCGTTCTTAAACGACTCCCGGGTTCTCGTGCTGTCTTCAAGAAATACCTCGTACATACCGAAATCAGGATTGTCGATACGGAAGGCATCTATCCTCTCCACATCCTGCTCAGCCATAGCCTCCTTGAGTTCACGAGTCTTTGAAAACAGATACAACCGTTCCTCGTCGGTCAGATCCTTGATGACCGCCAATGAACGCCCCTTAAACACGTTCTCCATGCAGACCTCCTTTCACGCCGTTATCGGCGCACCGCGAAAAAAAACGCCGGCACACTAGCCGACGTTTCACGTATATCTCTACAAGAAGAAAACACTCCATCATAACCTGTAAGCCGCAGCCGGCAAGTGGTGAACGTTGTGTCGTCTCCCCTCGTTTCATATGTTTTCCTAATCCAGTTTTGCAGAACTCTCCAACCTCATGCGGACTATACCAATAACATACTCGCTGGTCAATAACTCTAAACAGGATCAGGACGCAAAAAAGGGAGCCACCTTAAGCAGCCCCCCTCAATTTTCAATTAACGTCGTAAAGCAGTGCCCCTCTCCTAGAAGAGAGCGAACATAGCTGAAACGCCGAAAAGTCCTTCTTCAAAAACCTGATCACCTACAGCGTTTTTAAAACCATCTTCCTTGATCTTATTAACTGTTGCGCCTGTCTCAAATATTGCAGACAGACCAAGTGAAAGGTCGCCAAGTTCAATGTCACCGGTCAGCCGCAGGTTCAAGCCCAAATCCATGAGACTTTCCTGCTCTTCAACCGAAACATCATCACCAACTGTGACATTCAGCAGCGGTCCGGCAGATGCGCCCACACGGAGAAAATTCAGCAGCGAAATGGATGTCCCAGCATTTGCATAGACATCAAGCTCTGTCGTGTTTGCTGAATCATTAGAAGACAGCAGTGCAAGCGCATTCACTTCAAGTAGTGAGAAGTTGAAACGAGCATCCGCTCCAAAACTATAACCATCAGGCCAAGCATCCTTCACGAAATTATCGTCAAGAATGTAGTTCGTTGCATTCTCGTCAAGACTACCACCAATCATGGCAGCAGGTCCGATTCTCAGACCGATCAAGTCGGCAGCAAACAGTGATGTCGGCAGTGCTAGAAGCAGTGCCAGCAGTACAATAACTAGTTTTTTACTCATATAGAGCCCCCTCGTATAGTAAGATAATATTTATTACTTTTTTCGGTTCGCGCTCACTATATCAAGCGCGCCTACATTAGATAATACAATAGAAACTGCAAAAGTTACAGGAAAACTATAAATCTTCTCTTTCTCTCCGCATCACATCTGGAAGAGCATCGACACGCCCACCTGTCCGGTAACATCTCCTAATGAATCGCTACTGCGGATCCACTGGTGCAGATCATCCACATACCCAAGAAAGTAGAGACTGAACAGGGTCTCGCCGAGAATGAGGTCTACCGAAGCCTTTACATTGTTCTTGAGCTCAAACGTCCCGTCAAAGCCATCAAAATCGCTGAGGAAGGTGAAGTACGTCGGTCCTCCTGTCAAACCGAGTCCCACCATACCAAAATCTGCATACAATCCTGCTCCCAGTGTTGTCTGCAGCGCTTTGAACTGGGATTGGGATAGATAGATCGCCGTCGCATTAGCCTGGAATATTCCCCAATGAATCCTCTTTTCAAGCCCATAGGAAACATTATCTATATCAAATTGATAGCTGTCCGCATTATCAATCCACTCTCTGAGTGTCTTCAGTTCATCATCGCCCGACAATATATCGCCGTACAGGGCTGTCGGACCCAACCAGGACCCATTTCCGGCGAAAGCCGTTCCCGCCGAGAGCAGTAACAGTACTGCCATAGTGATAGATATCACTTTCTTCATATAATCCTCCAAGAGTATCGTTGTTTATGTATCTTTTTGTTATTGCCAGCGGTAAGGCTTGGTCCGCTGTAGAAAATTCTATAACGTGCACTCACCGATTGTAAATACACCTCTCAACAGGGAAACTGTCGGAAACAGAACGTGCCCCATAAGGGTAAGTACAAACGCCGATGTTATCGCCAAGGGCGTCGGAACAACAGCCCCTACTGCCTGAGCGCTCCAGATAAGTGCACCTGTGCTCTGTATCCGTAGTTTCTCCAATATGTTCATAGTTCCCGCTCCACATAAGGCTATACAATTACAACGTCAAATTGTTACAAAAAAAGTTTCACTCCCCTAGAAGGATTAACTATTCTCAGTATAGTAGTAGACATGAAGAAGGAGCACCGAATTGCCCGCATCACGCTTCAAGCACTTGTGCTGATCGCAGTCCCCGTACTCACCAGCGGATGCTACATTCTCTCCCAGAGCCTCCCCTTTCTCGGTGATCGAATCGGAGCCAAGCCTGTCGAACAACTGCTTAACAGCCCTCATGCAAGCAGTGAAACGAAACATTTTCTCAGACGGGTCAACCGGATCAGATCCTATGCCCGAAACGAGTTCGGACTCAACGCTTCAAAGAACTTTACCACGTATACACAGCTAGAACGCAACCATCTTGCCTATATTGTGTATGCAGCCGGGGAACTCTCCTTCGAACAGCACCTGTGGAACTTCCCCATTACCGGGGAGGTGCCCTACAAGGGGTTCTATCAGTTGTCCAAAGCACGAAAAGAGGAGCAAAAACTTAAAGACAAAGGATATGACACATGGGTGGGAGCTGTTGATGCGTTCAGCTCCCTCGGATTCTTCAAGGATCCGCTCTACTCATTTATGCGGGATTATTCTGACTACCGGCTTGCTGAACTGATTATTCATGAAATGGTCCATGAAACCGTCTGGGTAAAAGACCATTCAGCCTTTAATGAGCAGCTTGCCTCCTTTGTTGCAGAGACTGCCGCAAAGAAGTATGTCAAAGCCGTCCATGGAGATCATTCCGAACAATTTCTGGCAATTGGAAAAACCGAACAAGACCGCAGTACATGGCAGGAGCTTCTCCGCAACCTCAGAAGCCGGCTTGAGCAAATGTATACAGCAAGCAACCTGAGCCTCGATGAGAAACGTCAGGAGAAAGAGCGTATGATCAACGCCTTTCACGAACGTCTGCGTGAAGAGTACGATCAGCTCTTTCTTACTGACCGGTATCGCTACCTTACAGATATCACCATCAATAATGCCTTCATCGCTATGCACGGGGTGTACTACGACAGAAAGGATAACCTCCTCCAACGCTTTTATGAATTCTGCGGGAAAGACCTGAGAAAGATGTGCTTCCAGCTGTCCTCCCTTGACGGGACCAGGCAGGACCCGCGTGAGTTTATCCGCAGGCAGCTTAGCGATTGATCGCCCCGTGAACGACTCTCAGGGCATTTGAGACAGCAAGCAGAGCAACTCCCACATCAGCAAACACTGCAGCCCACAGGGCTGCAAGGCCACCAACTCCAAGAATGAGCACAACCCCCTTTACTCCCAGGGCCAAAGCAATATTCTGCCAAAGGACAGAACGCGTCTTTTTTGCAACTCTCAGGGCTGTTACGAGCTGAAAGGGCTCATCACTCATCAGAACGACATCAGCAGCCTCAATAGCGGCGTCTGAACCGAGGGCTCCCATGGCAACTCCCACATCGGCACGCGCGAGGACAGGTGAGTCATTGATTCCATCACCGACAAAAACCACCTTTCCCCGATGCTCAGACTCGGCGGTCAGTCGCTCAAGAATAGTTACCTTATCCTCGGGAAGCAGCTGTGAGTAGACTTCGTCCAGCCCCAGCGTTTGTGAAACCTGCCGGGCAGAAGCCCGACTGTCTCCGGTTAACATGATAATACGTCTGACCCCCAGAGTACGCAGTGTCTGCACTGTTATCTTGCTGTCGTTCTTAAGCTTATCAGACAGAATAATACTCCCGGCATACCGGCCGTCCAGGGCTACATGGACAGCAGTTTCACCTGCCAGAGATTGGTCTCCGGTCTCAATGCCCTGCTCACTCATCAGCCGGCTGCTGCCAGCCAGAATGACGGAATC
>JBNJDX010000018.1:0-31181 GCA_051745285.1 Spirochaetota bacterium | reverse complement strand
TGCTCTACCTGCTGAGAGTCTTTTTCGGGTCTTCTACCACCGTGTATGTTCCGTGGATTGAACAGACGCGGATTGAGATGGGCTCCTGGTACCATCTGGCTGCTGTATTCTTTACTGTTGCCCTGGTGAACTCCACAAACCTGTCTGATGGGTTGGACGGGTTAGCTGCGGGGCTTGGAATTATTGCGTTTATCACTGTCATGGCAGTCGCTCTGGCGTTGTTTGCTTTTGCTGCCGAATCATTGCGAGCAGCATTTCTGTTTGACGGCCGGGCTGAATTCCTGGTCGGCATCGCCGCCATGATCGGCTCCCTGCTGGGTTTTTTGCGGTACAATGTGAAGCCGGCGCAGATATTCATGGGAGATACCGGGAGCATGGCCATCGGGGGCACCCTGGCCTGCATTGGTCTGGCAACCCACAACGAGGTAATTATCCTGCTTATCAGCGGAGTCTTCTTTATTGAAACGCTCTCAGTTGTGCTGCAGGTTGGTTTTTTTAAACTTCATAAGAAACGAATTTTTAGAATGGCACCTATCCATCATCATTTTGAACAGATTGGATGGAAAGAGGAGAAGATTGTACTGCGCTTCTGGATAGTAAGCTCAGTATTTGCTGCTGCAGCCCTGTTGGCGGCAGCAGCCTAGGATAAGGAGAAGCCTCAAGGGTATGGAGATCGAGCATACTGGAGAACAGCACACACGAGAACCTCTGTTATTTACAGCTCTTACGCTGCTGCTGCTAGGCGTGGGCCTGACTGTGCTCTATTCAGCTTCCTACGATCGTGCGCTGAGATTGGGACTGCCTGGAAATTACTTTTTTGAGCGTCAGCTCATCTTTGCCGTCATTGGCCTTAGCAGCGCAGCCATTGCAGCTGTTCTCTCGCCAAGGATTATCAGGAAACTGATTCCGTTGCTGCTGTTTGCCAGTGTGATCACCATGCTGATGACCAGCTTCACTTCATTTGGTGAAACAAGACTGGGAGCCCGGCGCTGGCTTGAACTGGGGCCTTTGAGTTTCCAGCCTTCAGAACTCCTGAAACTGGCTGTCATTTTCTATATTGCCCATTACATTGACCGGCGAGGCCCCCGGATCAGGGAGTTTTGGCAGGCAAGTGTTCCGGTAGCCGTCATCATGTTCGGTGCTATCCTGATTTTACTGCAGCGGGATTTTTCAACGACCATTATCTTTGTGTTTCTCTCCTTCAGTGTTTTGTTAGTAGGGGGTATGAAGATAACTCACTTGCTGTACTTTGGTATCCTGACCGCCATCCCGGGACTGCTGCTGATGATAACCCAACCGTATCGGTTGCGTCGTATCGTCGGGTTTCTCTTTCCGAATCTGGATCCCTCGGGGATCAATTATCAGCTGAATGCTTCAGTAGAAGCCATTGCTTCGGGGAGACTGTTCGGTAAAGGGTTCGGGCAGGGAACCTACAAACTTGGTAGAATTCCAGAAGTACAAAGTGATTTTATCTTTTCGGCCTTTGCAGAGGAATTCGGGTTTTTTGGGGTTGCGGCAGTGATCGTGCTGTTTGCCATGCTGGCCTTTCTGGGCTTTCGGGGGGCTTCCCGGCAGTATGAACACAGCAGGTTTTCCTACATCGCCGGGTTTGGTTGTGTATTCCTGATCATCTGGCAGGTACTCATTAATGTGAGCGTGGTAAGTGGAATTATTCCCCCCACGGGTATACCCCTGCCGCTATTTTCTTCGGGAGGCACAAGTTTGGTCATTACGTTGGCTGTACTGGGGTTTCTGCTTGGCATTATGCTGCGCACCCCCGATGAAACAGATGATGATACCTATTCATCTCACCCAAGAGACGGTAGGGACTACCGACCGTATGAGCTGTAGGGAGGGCAGGCAGGTATGAGCTTTTTTTTAACACACCGAGGTGGACAGAAGTTGCGTTATTTTACAGCTGCCGCCATTTCAATCCTCATTTTTCTTCTGCTGGCAGCTTTGGCCTGGTATGTGCTCATCTACAGCCGGCGAGAGATCTCATACGTCGAAATAACGTTTACAGAGCATTCGATACCGCTGTCCGCAGGGCTCAGCGAGCAGATTGAGCAACTGAGAGGCATGACCCTGAAAGAGGCCTCCTCCGCACACATTGCCGAGCAGCTGTCAGGCTATAACGAGATTTCAGCTGCTGTAGTCAACACGAATCATCAGGGGGAGGCAACCGTACGCCTCACCGCCCGAAAGCCAAGTGCGCTGCTGCAACTTGAGGAGGAAGACTTCTACCGTATAGAAGAATCAGAGGGGGACAGTCGTCTGGTAACTGATATGGCCCTGCTGGAAAACGGGGAAATGATTCCCTCTTATGCAGAGCTGACAACCTATCTTCTGAACAGCGTACCGGTAGTGCGTGTATTCTCACTGCAGCGCGCGGTCTCTGGAGAAAACCGTGTCGATGGACAATTGCGGGCGTTTATACACATGCTCAGCGAGCTTAGGCAGCAGGAAGCGGGTACGTATGACCGCCTTTCGCAGGTATCCTATGACCGGTACGAGGAACGGGGAATTGAGTGCATGCTCTCCGATCAAGATGATGAGAGCTCAGCTATGAGGTGCACCGTTCCCAGGCCGATGAGCGGGGAAACCTTTGCCTCGGTGATACAGGCTGTGAGTCAGGCAGTCCGAAGCAGGGGGGAGAGCAGAAAACTTACTGCGGCGCTGCTGTCAGACCATACAGTGCTCCTAGAGCAGGAGAGGACCGCCAAGTGACAGGAAAAAAGGAGAACGTTTTGGTGTCAAATACAGTAATAGTAGGGTTAGATATAGGAAGTTCAACAATCTGCGCAGTGGCAGGAGCTATCCAGCCTGACGGAAGTATCAAAGTCATGGCCCACAGCGAACAGCAGTCTTCCGGGGTGCGTTCGGGCAATATTATCAATATTGAGAACGTGTTTAAAACTGTCTCTTCTGTGGTTGAAGATATCGAGTTATCCACAGGTAGTGAGATCAGGCAGATTGTCACCGGTATCTCCGGCAGTCACATTGAGGGACTCACCTCTCAGGGAGTGGTCGGGATTACATCAAAGGATCAGGAAATCCGTAGTGATGATATCTACCGTTCGATGGAAGTTGCCCGGGCGTTTGATCTTCCATTGGACCGTGAGATCCTTCACACCCTTGTGCAGGATTTCTCCATTGACGGCCGTTCGGGGATTAAGGATCCGGTGGATATGATCGGGCACCGGCTGGAGACGCGGGTCATGATTGTAACAGGATCGGTAACCGCGGGACAGACGCTGGAGAAATGCATCGGCAGAGCCGGCTACCAGGTGAAGCGCAAGGTACTCGGGCAGCTTGCTGATGCGGAAGCCCTGCTTTCCCAGGAGGAGAAGGACATCGGCACCCTGCTTATCAACATGGGGGCAGGGATGACCAACATGATTGGGTTTCGACAGGGAGCCCCGGTATATGTGGGAGGTGTTGATTTGGGAGGTGATCAGGTCACCTCCGATCTGGCAATGATACTTAATCAACCGTTGCAGCTCGTTGAACAGATAAAAATCGAGTACGGCTGCTGCTATGAACCGCTGATCAGCAGCACTGAAGAGGTCGTTATCCCCCAGGTGGGGGGTTTGCCGGCTATCAAGATGCCCAAGCGTGAGCTGGCAAAAATCATTGAACCGCGGATGGCTGAGATTTTTGCCCTGCTGAGAAGCAAACTTGAGCAGCAGGGGCTGATGCACGCCTTTGGCGGAGGTATCATTCTCACCGGTGGAGGGGCCATGCTCCCCGGCAGCTCCGCACTGGCCGGGGAACTCTTTGAATTACCTGCCCGGAGTGCGGATTTGGGCAAGCGGCAGAGGCTCCCCGACGATTTTACTGATTTGCGCTATTCGACGGCGTTGGGGCTGATGCTCTATGACGCCAGACGAAGCGGTGCAGCCTCCCCGGAAGCTGCAGCAAAGAAGCATAAGAGCTCCGGAAGCAGTAAAGGTATCGGAGGAAAGATCAGGCATTTTTTTGATGTCCTGTTTTAATACAAGAGAATTTCTATTGGAGGTACGGTATGAATATCGAAATATTTCAAGAATCAGGCGATTACAACAGAGAGCGGTCTACTCCTACAAAGATTAAAGTCCTTGGTGTTGGTGGAGGTGGTGGTAACGCCATCAACCGCATGATCGCCGCTGGACTGAAAAATGTGGATTACATCGCCCTGAACACTGATTTACAGGCTCTTCACCGCTCACAGGCAACTGAGCAGATCCCTCTGGGATCCCAGTTGACTGGAGGTCTGGGAGCCGGAGGACTCCCCGAGATCGGCGAGCAGGCTGCTCAGGAGTCAGTTGAGGAGATCAAGAAGGCTATCGAAGACACAGATATGGTCTTCATTACCGCAGGAATGGGCGGTGGTACCGGTACGGGAGCAGCTCCCATCGTTGCCGAGATTGCAAAGAGCATGAACATGCTCACTGTAGCAGTTGTGACAACCCCGTTTGTGTTTGAAGGCCGGAAGAAACAGGGTCTGGCAAACGAGGGGATCGAAAAACTGAGAAAAAGCGTTGATACCCTGATTACTATTCCCAATCAGTATCTGCTGAAGATTGTTGAGACCAACACACCGATCAAACAGGCCTTTCAAATTGCTGATGATGTGTTGCGACAGGGTGTACAGGGGATCAGTGAGCTGATTACCGAGCCCGGTGAAATAAATATCGACTTTGCCGACGTACGTACCGTGATGAAAGGTCGCGGAGATGCCTTAATGGGCATTGGAGTCGGTGAAGGGGAGCAGCGTGCCACTGAAGCCGCCAAGCAGGCCATTAACAATCCCCTGTTGGAAAATGCCAATATTGAGGGAGCCAAAGGAATCCTTGTCAATCTTGCCGGTGGAGACGATCTTACCCTGCAGGAGTATCAGGATGTTGTTGAACTGATTACCGAGAGTGCCGATGAGGATGCTCTGATAATCGCCGGACAGTCCTACAACCCGAATCTCGGGAAAAAGCTGAAAGTAACCTTGGTTGCAACCGGTTTTGACAAGAAAGAACCCAACTATGAAGAGTACACTATGTCAAAGAGCGCTGCTAAGGTGATGAGAAACAGAGAACAGGCAAATAAGAAGCCGGCGGCCCAGCAGAGACGAGAGTCCGAAGAAGTTGTGACCATTGACAGATGGCAGGACCTCCGTAAACGAATGCAGGAAACAGCAGATCGTTCGGATGATTTGACCTTTCCCTCCGTATTACGTATGTCGCAAGAACGCGGAAACAAGTAATGGAGGGCAGGGCTATGATGCTCTTAGACGATTATGAGGATTATTTGGCAGTTGAGCTGCGGTTGAGCGGCAGCACCGTGCTTGATTACGCACGGGAAGCCGCCGCTTACGCCGCCTTCCTGTCAGCACGTGGGACTGATCTTGTGCACGCAGATTCGGAGAGTGTGATTGCCTATATCCGTACGCGCTCTGAACAGGGTATCGACCAGCGCACCGTGGCAAAGATTATCACCATGCTGCGTTCCGTGCATCGGTTTCTCGTGCATGAAGCATGCCGGGAGGATAACCCTGTCGACAGGGTGGAATTGCCAAGAGTTACCCGTGCAATCCCGGACGTGCTGAGTGTTGAACAGGTAGATGCCCTGTTTTCGGCCATTGATGTGTCAAAGCCCTCCGGATTGCGGGACAGGGCCCTGTTTGAATTGATTTATTCGTGTGGTCTCCGGGTAAGTGAGGCCGTCTCGCTGCAGATGAACAATCTCTTTTTGGATGAGCAGCTGTTACGGATAACCGGAAAGGGATCCAAAGAGCGGATCGTACCTGTCGGGGAGGTGGCTGAGATGTGGCTTGGAACGTATATCCGAGAGGGCAGGCGGGCATTGCTCAGTAACCAGAACGTCACCTATGCACTGTTTCTCAACGAGCGGGGTGCCCAGCTCTCCCGTAAGGGAGCCTGGAAACGGTTTAAGCAGTATTGTGCAGCAGCCGGTCTTGAGGCCAAGATTCACACACTCCGCCACTCATACGCAACTCACCTGCTGCAGGGAGGGGCGGATTTACGTATCGTACAGGAATTGCTCGGTCACGCCAGTATCAGTACGACGCAAATCTATACCCATATTTCGACTGACGACCTGCGGACAAAACACGCGATGTTTCATCCGCAGCATTAGCAGGTGAATCCCTGACAGGCTCTGCCTGTTTGTCATCGGCAGGACGAGGAGGAATGCGATGACAGAACAGGAGGAGACAGCCCGCATATTCGTCAGCCTGTTGAGCACTGCTGCAAGCAGGAGCGTGCTGCGTTTCAGCCGGCATCTGCAGAAGATGAGCATGAGCTGCCTGCTTGGGGAGGTGCAACGGCTGAAGAAAACTGGGCGGGCTGAGAGTCAGCGCCTGTACGAACGGGCAGGGTGTATCCGTGAGTATTGCCGCAGACATGCAGTGCAGATTGTTCACCGGGAGCATGCAGCTTATCCCGCTCTCCTTCGGGAAGTGTATGATCCGCCCTATCTGCTGTATGTGTTGGGCACGCTGCCGGATGAACGCAGTATTCCGACAGTCGGCATAGCCGGGACACGGCAGGCGACAGCCCTTGGAAGGTATAAAGCCTTTTCTCTCGGATTGGAGGCAGCAAAGACAGGTATTCCGCTTGTATTCGGGCTGGTAAGGGGCATTGAGAGTTCAGCGGCTCTTGGAGTCGCAGCGGCTCAAGGAAGGGCCTGGGCAGTTACCGGAAGTGGATTTGAGAATGTGTATCCACGCAGCTCAATGCTGCTTGTAAAGGAGCTTGTATATCATGGTGGAGGGGTAATCAGTGAGTATCCTCCTGATCAAAAGCCGCTTAAGTGGTTTTTTCCCGCACGCAACAGAATTATCAGCGGGATGAGCCAGCTGCTTTTCGTTATTGAAGCTGCCCGGGGCTCAAGGGCGCTGATGACGGTTGAATTTGCTCTCGATCAGGGGAGGGAGGTTTGCGTCGATGCCGACTGCCTGCGCAGCGGGGCATCGGAAGGCACCGTTTCTCTCTACGAGGAGGGAGCTCCGGCCCACAGTTCTTTGGCCGACATTGTCAAAGACAGCCATCGGGCACAGCCGTGTGAGCGAAGCAGCTACAGTCGCAGTCAACTGGTCATGAAAGCAGTTACACGCAGTGTGTATCCGTTTGGAAGTTCATGGCTGAAGGTGGAGTAACATGAACGATGAGTTGTTTAATGAATGCAAACAGAGCTTCTATGAATATATGGTGCACGTGCGCTATGTCTCAGCACATACCGTGAAAGCGTACATGCACGATGTGAAGCTGTACGGTTCCTATCTGCAGGAGCGAGGAATTCCTCTCGAGGCTGCCGTGTTTGAGGACGCACGCCGTTTTGTAGCCAAGCTTCACAGAAAGCACTACCGCGAAAAGAGTATTAATCGCATCATATCAGCAATAAAAAGCTTTTACAAATATTGTATTACCTATGAGTTTATCAACTCGAGCCCATTCTCAGATGTGAAAAGCATGAAGCAGGGGCTGCATCTGCCCTCGGTGCTTACCCGGGAAGAGGTGGAACGGATCATTGAGGCTCCCAAAGAGAATGTTGCCGGTTTCCGTGATAGATCAATATTTAGCATACTCTATTCAACCGGCAGCCGCTTAACTGAACTTCTGCAGATGGATGTGAAGGACATCGATCTCAACGGTGGGCGCATTCTAGTCCATGGCAAGGGAAGCCGCGACCGGTTTGTTTTTCTCACCGGGAGGGCTAGAAACAACCTGGAGATGTATCTGCCGCTTCGAGCCGAGATGATGCGGCATCTTGATTCTTCACAGTGCGACCCGGAGGCGCTTTTTGTGAATAATCGGGGAAAACGGTTGACTCCGCAAGGTGTACATTATATTTTTCATACATATGTGAGGATGCTGGGGATTGATAAACATGTTACCCCCCACACCTTCCGGCACACATTCGCCACGCACATGCTGGACAACGACGCAGGAATTCGCGTGGTTCAGGAACTACTGGGCCATCGTAACGTGTCGACAACCCAGTTATATTCCCATGTGAGTACGAAACGGTTAAAGGACGTCTATAAAAAGAGTCATCCTCACGGGAGGAACAGTATATGAGTTTCAAAGGAACCACCATCCTCGCTGTGAGAAGACATGGCAAAGTAGCCATAGCCGGAGACGGCCAGGTCACTCTGGGCGAGACGGTGATGAAAGGCAATTCACGGAAAGTGCGCAGAATGTATCATGATCAGGTGATTACCGGTTTTGCCGGGGCAACCGCGGATGCGTTCACCTTATTTGAGCTGATCGAGAAAAAACTATCACAGTACAGTGGGGATCTCACCCGGGCTGCTGTTGAACTGGCAAAAGAGTGGCGTACTGACCGTATGCTTCGCAAGTTGGAGGCAATGATGCTCATTGCCGACAAGGACCGTACCTTCCTGATATCAGGTACCGGCGATGTAGTGGAACCTGAGCATGATGCGATCGCCATCGGATCGGGTGGCTCGTTCGCCTATGCTGCAGCCCGCGCCTATATGGATAGCAGTGAGCTGGAGGCTGCAGATATCGCCCGCAAGTCCCTTGAGATCGCCGCAGAGATTTGCATCTACACGAATAACAGTATCATCGTTGAGGAGTTGGCATGAAAAAACATCTAGATGACATGGTTCCTGCAGAGATTGTACAGGAACTTGATAAATATATCATTGGACAGAAACAAGCTAAACGCGTTGTCTCCATCGCTTTGCGCAACCGGGTACGCAGAAGAAGGCTGCCTGAGGAGATGCAGGATGAGGTGGCACCGAAGAACATTATCATGATCGGTTCTACCGGAGTCGGTAAAACAGAAATCGCACGCAGGCTGTCCAAGCTCAGCGGAGCACCCTTTGTGAAAGTGGAGGCCTCGAAATACACAGAGGTCGGGTACGTTGGCCGGGATGTTGAGTCTATGGTCAGGGATCTGATGAGCGTGGCCGTCTCCATGGTCAAGTCAGAGCTGGCTGAGCAGGTACGGGAACAGGCCGAACGGCGGGCTGAAGAACAACTGCTGGACCTGCTGCTTCCGGGAGTCAAGGCGAGAAAGAGTGATTCATCCTCAGATCAGCATGTCATTGTTTCTGATCAGCAGGGCAATGCCCATCAGGAAGAGGGTGCGCGACCAACTGATACGAGAGAGAAATTCCGTCAGATGCTCAGAGAGGGAAAGCTCGATGACAAAGAGATCGAAATCTCTGTCTCCCAGAAGCCACCCTCGGGAGGGATTGAGATTCTCTCCGGTGGGAATATGGATGATCTCCAGTCGGCGATGAACAATTTAGGAAGCATCTTTGGCGGCGGGAAGAAGAAAAAACGCACGACAACGGTAAAACGGGCCAAAGAATTATTGCTTGACGAGGAGATGGACAAACTTGTTGATACCGATAAGGCCAGTGATATTGCCAAGGATCGTGTCGAACAGCTGGGAATCATCTTTATCGATGAGATCGACAAAGTCGCCATAGCGAAACAGGCTGGCGGCGGCGGGCCTGATGTCTCCCGGGAAGGAGTCCAGCGGGATATCCTCCCCATTGTTGAGGGAGCCCGCGTCAACACAAAGTATGGCTTGATTGACACCTCTCACATTCTGTTTATTGCTGCCGGGGCCTTTCATATGAGCAAACCCTCGGATCTCATTCCTGAATTGCAGGGGCGTTTCCCGCTACGAGTGGAACTCGATGATTTGACCAGTGACGACTTCTACCGCATCCTCCGTGAACCGGAAAATGCCATTACCAAACAGTATGTGGCCATGATGGGGACTGAAGAGGTTACCCTGGACTTTAACGATGCGGCCCTGAAACGGATGAGTGAAATTGCCGCGGAAGTGAACCGCAACACTGAGAACATCGGGGCGCGCCGGTTGCAGACGATCATGGAGCTGCTGCTTGAGGAGGTCTCCTTCTCAGCCAACGAACTCAAAGGGCAGACGGTCAATATTACAGCTGACTATGTTGATGAGCGGCTCAAGGATGCCGTTGAGGACAGAGATCTCAGTCGTTATATCCTGTAGCCCGTAGGATGGCAGATGGAACAAGTAACAGTCCGCGCCTCCACCTGGGATGAGGCTGAGAAACAGCTCAAACGCCGGTATGGAAGTACGGTCAAGGTTTTTTCCCGTAAGAAGATCGAGACGCGTTCACTGTTCGGGAGAAAACGTATCCTCTATGAGGTTACCGGCTACTTTCCCCCTAAGGATGAACCTGTTCAGACCGAGCCCGAGCACGATGATACAGCTTTGGAACAGAAGGCAGAGGTCCGCAGGAAGCTTACCGAACTGCTGGAGGACAATGAGTTTCCCTCTGCTATGCAGAAAGCCCTTCTAGAGCGGTTTGATCAAGACTCGGGTGAAGATGATCAGCACGAGCTGCTGCTGTCACAAAGCAGGCTGCTGGCGGTGATAACCGATATAATGCAGCCGCTGTTTCCGGAGAAAAGAGCACGCACCAATGCCTCGATTCTTCTTGGGCCGACCGGTGCCGGCAAAACCACAACAACAGCAAAACTGGCTGCCGCGCAGCGCGAGCAGGCAGCAATTATCTCTATCGATACCTATCGTATAGGTGCCCAGGCCCAGGTGGAAGCCTACGGGAAGCTGATGGAAGTCCCCACCGCTGTGGTGCGGGGGGTAGCTGAAATGCGCTACACCCTGGAGAAGTTAAAGAAACAGCAGCACCTCATTATCGACACGATAGGACGCAGTCCGGAAGATAAGGAGATCGGTCAGCGGATGGAAGCTCTCCTTGAACCGTGCAGGCAGCTGCGCTCCTGTCTGACACTGCTGACACTTCCCGCCTCCATGAAATACTCCGACCTGGTACGTTGTGCAAAGCGATTTGCCTCCTTTACCCCCGACGGACTTGTCATTACCAAGCTCGACGAGAGCGAACGGATCGGGGAGCTGCTGGCAGCCCTCCACGAAATCGGATTACCGATCTTTTACGCCGCCGATGGACAGCAAGTGCCCGGTGACCTGCACGAGGGGAGCTGGCAGTTTCTCATGAAGCGGCTGCACGGATTTGATGTGGACTTAGAGCACCTTTCCAGGTGATAGATGTCAGCTACTCAGTGATAACAGTGCTGTGTGAAGTTGTCAAAAGCCCCATAGACACCAGGTCATCTATGACCTGTTTGATGAGAGGGGCGGCAACCGCACTCCCATAGCGGACCTCAGATTGTGGATTGTCTGCGGCAGTATAGATAATGTAACGCGGCTCATCAGTGGGAACGATTGCCAGAGTGGAGGCGAGCACCCGTTCATCCGAGTAGGAGTTCGTATCCAGATCCAGTATCTGTGCTGTTCCCGTTTTTGCTGAGATTTCCAGATGGTCACGGTGAGCCCGGGAGGCCGTCCCCCCCGGTTCTACAGCAGCTTTCATCATCTCTACCACCTCCCGGGCTACCTCAGCTGAAAGCACGTCCTGGTAGACTTCTCCCGTGTGGTAGGTAAGCTCTTCTTCACCCTGAGAGCGCACGGCGTGCAGTATCCTCGGCTGCAGCATGGTCCCCTCGTTTGTCAGAGCAGTAGCTGCCTGCACCAACTGTACAGCGGTGACAGCAATCTCCTGACCGAAGGCAATGGTCGGTTTGGAGCGGCCTGACCAGAGAGAGGGATCTTTGAGTGATCCGTTGACCTCTGCCGGCAGCTGAATTCCAGTTTTACGATTAAAACCAAATTCCTGTAACTGCTGGTAAAAATTGTCAGTGGATGTTTCCAGGGCATAATAGGCAATAGCCCCATTGCAGGAATACTTGAGCATCTCCTCAGGACCGACTTCTCCGTGGGCGGAAAGACAGTTGACCGTGGTTGACTTTCCGTTTTTCATCATGAAGGTGTAAGAGCCATCGCACAAAAACAACTCGTCTGTAGGAGCCTCGTCAGCCTCCAACACCGCTGCGAGGGAGAAAATCTTAAACACCGAGCCAGGCTCATAGCGGGATGAGACACTTCTGTTTTGCTGCTCACCGGCCGTGGAGAGGTTGTAATCGTTGAGGTCGAACCAGGGATAGGAGCTGTTTGCCAGGATCTCACCAGTGTTTGCATCGGCAACAATGGTTACCGCACTGTCGGGCCGATGTTCTTCGACCAACTTCTCCATCTGCGCATCAACGGTGTACTGAATGCGATGGTCGAGGGTGAGAAAAAGATCGCTGCCAATGGTTTTTGCCTGGGCAGGATCGGGCAGGGGGGACAGGAGGCGGTCAAACTGATATTCGATTCCGGTCATGCCGATATTGTCAATATTGGTAAAACCGATAACTTGACTGGCGTGGTTATCGTAGGGGTACACGCGCCCATAGCGCTTTTCGAGCGTTATCCCCGGCAGCTGTCCTCTATCGATGTGCTGAGAGATAATCGTCCGCTCAGCCTCAGTGAGTCGTCTTTTTAGCATGGCGTAACTGGTTTTACCCTCGGTCTGCTCTTTGAGCTCCTCATACGGCACATCAATGAGTTGACTGAGATCAGTTAGCACCTCATCAACAGAATCGGTCTCCTGGAGCATTAAAGCGCAGGAGTAGTAGGGAACCTCAGCAGCAAGAAGGACCCCGTTTCTGTCATACAGGGATCCTCGTTGGACTCGTGATGATTCCAGAGGCTGTTGATAACCTTCGGTTTGACGAGGAAACATCAGCACAGCAAAGTGGATGAGTACATATAAGATATAGAGTGCTGTTATAGTTATCAGCAGATAATAAACAACTTTTTTTCCACTGGAATCCATGGTGAAAATATATTAGTATGAATGGTAGGTATTGTCGATAGCAGGTGCATAAAGATGAATCAGTATTACAGACGACATTCATATGATGATTTACACAATAATTCTCGCCGGAAGGATGAAGACCGGAAATTAAAGACCATGCGACGGGTTGTTGCCCTCATAATGGGGATACTCGTCCTGGCTGCAGCCGGTGCCATTGTACTGATCATCCTGAACGCACAGGAAGAGCCTGAACAGGCTCAACGTTCCACAGAAGAACTTAGTTCCCTGCGGCTTGAATCTGAGCAGTCAGAAGCGGCAGCTGCACCCGCTGAACAGGAAGGGGAAACACCCCCACCGCAGAATGTGCTTCAGGCAGAGGCCTCTCAGGAAGAGGATGAAGAGCCTGCAGATGATGCTGAACAGGAAGAAAGTGAGCAAACTGACGCCCAGCAGGAAGAAGTTCAGGAGGAGGAAGAGGAATCGGATGAGGATGACATCGAGGTTGAATTTACCACCTATACCATCAAAAGAGGGGATACCCTCCAGAGCATTGCCCGGTCATTCGATTTAAAGCCCGAAACCCTGGTGGGAGTGAATAATATTCAGGATATTAACGAGATAACCACCGGTGATACACTTCAGATACCCGACAGAGACGGACAGATGTATGAAGTGGAGGCTGGAGACAGCCTTTCGGTTATTGCCCACAGGTTTGGTATGGGGTATGTAACCCTCGCTGATGTAAACGGCCTTTCCTCATCGCTGATCAGAGTCGGCCAGAAACTGTTCATACCCGAGAGAACAATCTCTACCGAAGCATATCGGCGTGTGATGAACACGCTCTTTGTCAAACCAGCCGAGGGCGAGATAGTCCGTGATTTCGGTGATACGGCTGAGGACCTTCTTACCGGTGAGCAGTACACGCTTCAGGGAATTCATATTGCAAATGCAACCGGAACACAGGTCGTTGCTGCTCTGGACGGGGAGGTCGTTGAGCTGGGCAACGAGCCGTCTGACAGAGGCCGGTACATCGTCATCTCCCACGATGACGAGTATACTACCGTGTATGGACACCTGGATGAGAACCTGGTCTCAGAAGGAGAGTCTGTCGAGCAGGGGGAGCAGATCGCTCACCTCGGCAGTACAGGAAGAACACTCGAGCCGATACTCTTTTTTGCTGTCTACAAAGACGGCAGTGCAGTCGATCCCGCAGAGTTCTTCTAGTTTGGCCTAGCTTGCTCCGTGACAGTGCTTGTATTTCTTCCCGCTTCCGCAAGGACAGGGATCATTTCGCCCCACCTTCGGCACACTGCGGCGTATCGTGCCGCTTTGAGGCTTGGATGCCTTCTGGGTCGCGCTCTGGGGCTGACGGCCGGAGAACTGCATAAAGTCATCGTGAACCTCAGACACCTGCTGGGTGGGCTGCTGGTAGGTGTCGGCAGGGCTTTTCGTAATTTGAACCCGGACCGCAGTCTTTGCCATCGTATGCTTTATATCCATGAGCATGGTTTCGAATATTTCGAACCCTTCAAGTTTGTACTCCAGCAGAGGGTTTTTCTGAGCATATGAGCGCAGGTAGACTGCCTCACGGAGGGCATCAAGCTGTTCGAGGTGATCCTGCCACTTGCTGTCGATGTGCCGCAGATACTGATAGCGGAGAAACTTGTTAAACTGTTCCTTGCCAACCTGTTCAATTTTTTCCGACAGGTCTGAGCTGATTTGCTGCATGATGGTCTCGACAAGGTCCTCTTTTTTCTGTTCGGCAAAGGTCTGCTGGCTTAGTTCCAGAGTAATCCTGAAGTGTTCACCGCACAGCTGCTGCAGCAGTTTATAACGGGTGGGAGTGTCGGTTGAACCGGTGTGAGCCTGCTCGACAATATCCTCCACCACCTCGCGAGCCCCTGAGAGTATTCTTGCTGAAAGGTCACTATCTGCAAGGATGGCATCCCGCTGGCTGTAGATAAAATTACGTTGTTCGTTGAGCACATCATCAAAATCCAGCAAGTGCTTTCTGATGTCAAAGTTGCGCTCCTCAACCTTGGACTGGGCCTTCTCAATTGCATTGCTGATCATAGAGTGGTAAATCGGTTCGCCGTTTTGCATCCCGATTTTACCCATGAGGTTTTTGAGATTCTCGCGGGCAAACAATCTCATGAGACTGTCATCAAGGGACAGGTAGAACCGGGAAAAACCCGGGTCACCCTGACGTCCGGAGCGCCCTCGCAGCTGGTTATCAATTCGGCGGGATTCGTGCCGCTCAGTTCCGAGAATGTAGAGTCCGCCACGTTCTTTTACCTCGGCATACTCCTGTCTCCATCTCTCATACTCTTTCTGAAACACCTGCTGATACTCATCTTCAGTAGCTTCGGTTCCACATGCTTTACGAGCTCGAAACTCCGGGTTTCCACCGAGTTTAATATCTGTTCCACGGCCAGCCATGTTTGTAGCTATGGTTACAGCTCCCCTGGCTCCAGCCTCAGCAATAATGACAGCTTCCCGGGAGTGGTTCTTTGCATTAAGGATTTCGTGCTGTATCCCCTTCTTTTTGAGCATAGCGGAGATCCATTCCGATTTGTCAATTGATACCGTTCCAATGAGAACCGGCTGTCCCAGTTCGTGAACCTGCTCAATTTCATCGGCGATAGCCTCGTATTTATATGCTTCATTGAAATAGATTACATCCTGGGCATCTTCGCGGATTACCGGCCTGTTTGTGGGAATTACCACCACCTCAAGGCCGTAAATTTTCCCGAACTCTGCCGCTTCAGTCTCAGCAGTACCGGTCATCCCGGATATTTTGTCATACATACGGAAAAAATTCTGGAATGTAATCGTTGCCAAGGTCCGGTTACGCCTGGCAATCTTCAGCTTCTCCTTAGCTTCAATTGCCTGATGCAGCCCCTCAGAGTACCGTCGTCCGTACAGGATACGCCCGGTAAACTCATCAACAATCTGCACCTGTCCTTCTTTGACTACATAATCGACGTCCCGCTGAAAGAGCCTGTGCGCCTTGACCGCCTGAGTAGCGTAGTGGATGTACTCAAAGTTTTCATCGTTAAACAGGGAACCGGAGATGATATTATATTTTTGGAGGAGGGCCTCAATCTTGTTCATGCCCTCGTTCGTGAAGGTGACACGTTTGCTTTTTTCATCGAGCTGGTAGTCACCGGCAGGAAGTTCGGGATAGTCGCCGGTTTCAGGATCTTTTTCGCATTCCTTGAGCTCGGGGACAATCCGGTTTACATCGAAGAACTTCTTCGTGTCATCGTCAGCCTGACCGGAGATGATCAAGGGAGTACGGGCCTCGTCGATGAGGATCGAGTCGATCTCATCTACGATACAATAGTTGTGAACCGGCTGGATTTTGTCTTTAACATCCCATTTCATGTTGTCGCGAAGGTAATCAAAGCCAAATTCATTGTTGGTCCCGTAGGTGATATCTTTGCTGTAAGCACTTCGACGGGCTTCATTATCCATCTGCGAGAGAATCGTTCCCACTTCCAAACCGGTATAGGCATAGACAGGTTCCATCCAGCGGGCATCACGTTCGGCAAGGTAGTCGTTTACCGTGACGATGTGAACCCCATTTCCGGCTAGGGCGTTCAAATAGGCCGAAGGGACACAGGAAAGGGTTTTTCCCTCACCAGTTTTCATCTCCATGATCTTGCCCTGATGAAGTACAATGGCACCAAGCAGCTGGACATCATACATCCGCTCACCAAGAGTACGGCGTGCAGCTTCCCGGGCCAGGGCGAAAGCCTTTGGCAGGATGTCATCCAGCGATGAGCCGTTTGCCAATTCCTGTTTCATCTCGGTAGTCTGCTGCGGAAATTCTTCCTCCGGCAATGATACAGCCCATGGCTCTAACTGATTGATCTGTTGGACAAGTGGCAGCAGCTTCTTTAAATCATGTTCCTGCTTGGTCCCAAAGAGGGTTTGAAGAATGTTTTTTCCCATAGTGCACCTTTGTGAATGATCTTCTTTATCCCGGAATTATAATCAAAAATGGCCTTGATGTATACAATCAGAGAACAGCATAGTATGATTACATTCAGCTGGAAAAATTATACATGTGTTTGGGAGGTCTTCGATGTTTCAGGCTGTGACCGCTGAACAAATGGCAGAGATTGATCACAGGGCTCAGCAGGAGTATAAGATTCCCGGTCTGCTGCTGATGGAACAGGCCGGCAGCAGGGGTTTCCGCAAGGCAGTCAGTGTTCTTGGTATTGAGCTCAGCGATCAGCCCACACTTGTCTTTGCCGCAGGAGGCGGTAACAACGGTGGTGACGCGCTTGTCATGGCCAGGACTGCGGTGTTAGATGGGTTTGAGCAGGTGAGGGTGATTCTCGCAAAAAAGCAGGGCAATGAGGCTGTAGAGCTTCACAAGAGCATCTGTGAACAGCTGGGAATCCCGATGGCCCTGCTCGGGTCACAGGAAGCTGGCAGCTGGGTCAAGCAAGCAGATATCCTGTTTGACGGGCTGATCGGTTCAGGTCTTACCGGCCAGCTGAGGCCCGGGCAGATACGGGATTTTATTGACCTGGTCAACCAGGAGCAGTCGTTGGTTCGAGTAGCTGTGGATCTTCCAAGCGGGCTCTCGGACAGGGCGGGAAAAGACGCTCACTTCCTGCATGCAAAGCTTACAGTGACTTTTGGTTTGAGAAAACAGCTGTGTTATATGCCGCATACCCGTGTGAACTGTGGAGACATTGTCCTGATAAATCCGGGGTTCCCGCCCGCACTGCTCACAGAATATCAACAGACCATGGAGATCCTTCCGATAGAAGGAGCCCGGTTCCCTGCCTATACCGCCCAGGCGTATAAAAACACGAAGGGGCACACGGCTGTATTTGCCGGATCAACCGGATACCTTGGGGCAGCATTGCTGACAGCTGAAGCTGCCCTGCGCTCACGCAGCGGTCTTGTAACCCTCTACGTCGATTCCGAGCTGTATCCTGCTGCCGCCTCTAGTGCTCGTTCGGTCATTGTAAAGCCGCTGCCGTCCGAAGGGGTGCTAACGGGTGAGTATCTGCGCACCCATTTCACAGCATGCGCAGTGGGCCCTGGATGGGGTACACAGGGACGTGAGGATCAGCTTGAAGCGATTATTGCCAGTTCGCTGCCGAGCGTTATAGATGCGGACGGAATTGCAGTTCTTACAGGGCTCCTAGACCAGGGGCGAGTTCACTCTGCGGATCTCGGCCAGGTGGTAATCACTCCTCACCCGGGAGAGTTTCAGCGTCTGACCGGTTATTCCCTGACTGAACAACCAGAGATGCTCTTTGAGCGCCTTCGTGAAAGCACTAAACAGCTGGACTGCACAATTGCCGTAAAGTCATTTCTGACTTGGATCAGCAGGGCATCTGCGCCCATATCAGTAGTAGAGGGTATGAATCCCGCTCTGGGAACAGCAGGCTCCGGGGATGTGCTCACAGGTATTATCTCCGCTTTGCTTGCCCAGGGATTGCCGCCGCTTCGAGCGGCTATAGAGGGGAGCAGAATACACCAGCTTGTCGGACGGAAGACCGCCGAGCTGTATCCCGGTTTTATTTCAGAGGATCTATTGGAGGTCCTCAGCACGTTTCCTTGAGCTATTTACTTGACCGCCGTGAAACTTTGGATTAAGCTGAGCCTATATACATTGGAGTGACAAAAGTATGGAGCAATTTTATTTTCTTGCAATAGTATTCATTACTGCTGGTTCCCTGGTACTGCTTGCTGGAGATTATGGAAATAAGTTTCCTGTTATGCTTCGTTTGCGGGATTTAATCTTTCGAAACCAAACAAATACCATTGTGATGCTGGTACTTACGGCTGTAACTGGCGTTCTGAAACTGATCAGTCCGATGGCCCCGGGCCCTGTGGTGCTTGGGGATTTTATTCCAGCCATCAGTTTGGTAGCTATCTCAATCTTCTACGGCTTTGAGATGAAGAGCGTTGCTGCTGAGCAGCCCGAAGAGGGGAGTGAACGCAGTGAAGACGAGGACGCATTTGTGGATGCGGAGATTATTGATAAAGCTGAAGGGTTTTATTACAAGAACAAGCGCGTTCTAGGCTACGTGACTGCAGGAATTGCTTTTTTCCACTTTTTATTTCCAGGCGCTGTCTTGCTGTAATGCGGTCAGCTTTGGAATCATCAACAACTCACTCTACACGGATATCAACTGCCGGTATTGCCTGCAACGGTGATCGCTATTTCGTTGCGAAACGCAAACTCGGGACCTCAATAGGGGAGAGCTGGGAATTTCCCGGTGGTAAGAACCGAAGAAAAGAGACACCCCGGGAGACGTTAATTCGGGAATTCAAGGAGGAGTTCTCGGTCACTGTGTCGGTAGGGAGGCTTCTGTTTAGCTCTTCGTTTACAAACAAGGACACAGAATACCAACTGCAGGCTTACGAGATTACTTTTTCCGATACAAGTCCACAATTTCTCCTGACGGAGCACTCAGAAACCGCCTGGATGACTCTGGAGCAAATCAGCCAGATACCAATGGCTGAATCTGACCGAGCCATCGCCAGGGCATTATCGCTGAGAAACCCGGTGGTTAAATAACTGTTCCCGAGGGAATAATACTGTTTTTCGGAATAACAATAATGCCATCGACAACCCAGTAGTGACCGTAGTCGCCCTCCGGGCGTTCGATATTATCGATTCCTATGCGGCAGTTGTTTCCGATACGGACATTCTGATCGATAATGGATTTGCGGATAATGGTTTCACTGCCGATCCCGATATTTGGAATGCCATTTCTGGCATTCTCCTCTTTCTCTTCTTCGGTCTCATAGTAGGCAGCACCAAGTGTGTACACACCGTCAAGATTCGCGCCCGACTCAATAATGGTGCGCACCCCGATAATGGAATTAACAATTGAAGCGTTGGTAATGATACTTCCTTCTGAGGCGAGAGACTGGCTGATGGTACAGAAATTCATCTTTGTAGCAGGAAGATGGCGACGGTGAGTATAGATAGGCATCCGTTCATCATAAAAATTAAACGCCGGAGTAATCGAGGCAATATTTACATTAATATCATAATAAGCCTTTATAGTCCCGATATCCTCCCAGAACTCGTTAAATACGAAAGACTGCACCCGCATGTCGTTAACCGAGTCGGGTATGATCTCTTTACCGAAATCTGTTTTGTCGTTATCAAGCAGGTGTTCCAGGGCTTCGGCAGTAAATACATAGATGCCCATAGATGCCAGATACTGTTTACTCGAGAGCTCATCGGGATTGAGCGTCTCTGATAGCAGTTGAGGATTCGCCTTCATATCGGAAATATCCAGCTCGATATCAGGCTTTTCCAGAAACGAGGTAACGCGGCCAGTTTCATCGGTTCCCATGATACCAAGGCCGGTAGCCTCCTGACGGGTAATAGCCTTGGCAGCAATGGTCACATCGGCATTGGTATCGATATGGCGTTGGAGGATATCACGGAAATCCATGCGGTAGAGTTGGTCCCCTGACAGGATGATGTAATACTTGGGATTCTGGTCGTGAAAGTGTTTGAAGTTTTTTCGCACGGCATCGGCAGTTCCCTGGTACCAGGTCTCACTCTGCGGAGTCTGCTCAGCAGCCAGTACCTCAACAAATCCCTTGGTAAAGGTATCAAAAATATAGGTATTGGAGATATGGTTGTGAAGGGATGCCGAATTATACTGTGTCAGAATATAGATTCGCTTCAGGTCACTGTTGATACAGTTGGAAATCGGAATATCAACAAGGCGGTATTTACCCCCGAATGGTACAGCTGGTTTTGAGCGTTCTTTTGTCAGCGGGAACAGCCTGGTTCCTTTTCCGCCTCCCAGGACAATAGCCAGTGTGTCAGTCATGGGCTTCTCCTTTCTTTGTTACTGTTTTGTGATACAAATTCCCATATTCCCGGGCTGCCACATCCCAGGAAAATTCTTTTTTCATGCCCCTGATCCTAGCAGCCTGAATAAGTTCCGGAGAACTGTTCCAGAATGATACAGCCTGTGCGACAGCATCAAAAATAGCCTCACCGGACATTTGATGAAACACAAACCCCGTGCCTTGTTCGTAGGACTGATCAAGAGGTTCCACCGTATCAGCAAGACCCCCGGTAAAACGGACTATGGGGAGTGTTCCGTAGCGCAGCGAATAGATCTGGTTAAGACCGCACGGTTCGTACCTGCTTGGCATCAGGAAGAAATCAGAACCGGCCTCAACTAGGTGGGCAGTATAATTATTAAAGGCAATCTGAGCAGAAAAATCATCGTAAATAGCATCCAAACGCCTCAGATAATCCTCAATTTCCGGGTCCCCGGTTCCCACAATAACAACCTGCACGGCTAATTCTGAAAGAATCCGCTCTAAAGCAGATGGAGAGCCGCTACACAATTCACGAAATCCTTTCTGATCAGCGAGTCGGGAAACCATTCCAATGACCGGGATGGACTCATCCTGCTTGAAACGGCAGTACTGCTGGAGTTCTTGTTTATTGGAGCCTTTGAGATGCAGCGTCTGTGGACTGTATTGAAAAGGAATATACTCATCGTGTTCCGGATTCCACTCCGTGTAGTCAACTCCGTTGAGTATCCCATAGAGGTCATCCGCTCTCGTGCTGAGCAGTTTGTGTAGGCCGTGTCCCATAGTACGCGTCTGGATCTCCTTCGCATAAGTCTTGGAGACTGTGCTCAGGGTGTCAGCATATCGCAACCCGCAGGCAAGCATATTTATTCTGCTTTCATATCGCAATTCCTGCGTGTCGGCAAAGACTGCTTCAGCCGGCAAACCAACCGTGTGTATCTCGTGCTTAGAGAAGTCACCCTGATACCCAAGGTTGTGAATGGTCATAACACTCGCTGCCTGGGCAAGATCGGCATGTGCAGGCAGCGTGAGCAGCATAGGAATAAAACCAGTCGGCCAATCGTGGCAGTGAAATACATCCGGCTGCCACTTGAGTTGCCGGCACAATTCTAACACTGCCAGGTTGAACAGGGTGAAGCGGTACAGGTTGTCAGGATAGGACTCGTGTGAACCCTCGCCATACACCCCCGAGCGTTGTGAAAAGAGGGGCGAGTCGAGTAAATAGTACTCACACCCATTATGCATACACTGATATACCCGGAACTGTTCAGTTGCAACTCCGCTGCTGACGTGCAGCTGCAAGTCAAGAATATCGCAGTTGTCTGTATCGATGTCCTGATAACAGGGGAGGGCCACCTTGACCTGGTGGCCCAATTGCGAAAGGGCACACGAAAGCGCGCCAGAGACATCCGCTAGACCACCTGTTTTTATGAACGGGACTGCTTCGCTGGTTGCTGTCATAATCTTCATATACCACGATTAGACCATGTATGGGCAAAGCAGTCAAGTTAATTACGACAGGAGGTCTATTCGTACGCCTGGCCCTGGAGTTTGTCGATATACTGCGAAGCACAGTGACTGGCTATAGCCCCTTCACCAGCGGCAACAACGAGCTGCCTGAAGGGAGTTTCTCTGACATCGCCGACGGCAAACAGACCCTCTTCCGAAGTTCTCATGCTCTGGTCGGTTGTAATATAACCGGCTTCGTCTTTTTGTACCTGTGGTACCAGTGAAGTTTGCGGAATAGAACCGATAAAGATAAATACAGCGGCAAATTCTTCATCATACTCTTTGCCGTTGAGATTGTCATAGAGTTTAGCGGAGGTTACTCTCGAACCGTCTCCTATTATTTCTTTCACCTCGTGGTTGAACCGGACTTCAATGTTATTGTGCTGAAGCACCCGTTCACCAAGGGATTTCTGGGCTCGGAAACGGTCACGGCGATGTACCATCACGATTGAGTCGCTCAAGTTTGACAAGTAGAGGGCTTCATCACAGGCCGCATCACCACCGCCTACGACTAACATCTTCTTACCGCGGAAAAAGGGACCGTCACAGGTTGCGCAGTAGGAGACTCCCTTTCCTGAATATTCCTTTTCACCGGGGATATCAAGGGCCTTGTGTTTTGCCCCGGTTGCAATGATAACTGCATAGGTAGTGTAATCACCTTTCCTCGTCGAGACGGTATACAGTTTTCCCTTTTTATCTATAGAGTTCACCGTGGTGGCGAGAATTTCAGCTCCAAAATTCTGAGCCTGTTTGGTAAAGCGGTCGGAAAGTTCAAACCCTGATAGAGGCTCGGGGAAGCCGGGGTAGTTCTCTAATCCTTCGATGAGCAAAGCCTGACCGCCAGGTGCCATCTCCTCAATTAGCAGTGTATTTAAATTTGCCCTGGCTCCGTACTGGGCAGCGGTCAGGCCAGCGGCTCCGCCCCCTATAATAATAATGTCCCTGTCGGGTGTGTTTGCAGACATAAAATGCCCTCCTGATTTATTTTTCTGTGTTTATTGCTATAGGATTATAATATTTTGTATAAAAGTAAAGGTAATTTTACTGCTGCCTGGTGATGCCGATTTCTGCCTCACTCTTTCTGAGGTAGAGCGGCCCCTGCGTTGGTGAGTCTGCCCCGTAACGCCGGTATTGGCTGATTCCAAGCTCAAGAAGAGCCCCTGCCCAGCTGCGGTTTGCAGAAGGATCCGGGGTGATAAGTACTTCTTTGCGCTCTAGCAGGGAAGCCAGGTTCTTTTCAGTCACAAGAGCGCAAAAGGTATCGGCATCCGGCCCGGTCACTGTCACGCGGGAGCCGTCTGGTATGTGCTCAAGCAGTTCTTCAGGCGTGCTGTCTAGCAGAGGGGGATCTTCTACTCCCTGAGTAATCAAGGTTGCGTAATAGCGTTTTTTACGAGCATCTATGACTGGCAATAACACCTGCGAGGCTTCAGCTTGGCCGTACCGGGCAAAGACGAGAAGGCTGGTAACTGAAACCAGGGGAGTGTTGCTGCCACAGGCGAGCCCTTTGGCTGTGCTCATACCGATTCGCAGACCGGTAAAGGATCCTGGCCCGCGGGTACAGACGATGAGATCAAGTTCAGAAGGGGTAAGCCCGGCTTTTGAGAGGAGATGCTCGATTTCAGGAAGCAAGTGCTCAGAATGCTTGAAACCAAGGTGGTAAAAACTTTCAAACTGCTGCTCACCTGAGCGGAGGGCTACACACAGATAATCAGTGGAGGTATCAATTCCCAGTATATTCATAAAGCTTCCATCCCGCTGATAGTGATGGTACGGTCCTCGCTTGGCTCAATAGCTATGTTGATGGCAATAATTGTCTCTGGAAGCAACTGATCAATGATTTCGCTCCACTCAATCACAGACACACCTTCACCGTAGAGCAGCTCTTCAGCGCCTAGCATGTCAAACTCTTCCCTGTCGCCAATGCGGTAGAGGTCAATGTGGTACAGCGGGAACTTCCCAGCATACTCTTGAATGATCGTATAGGAGGGGCTGACGATGTGTTCGGTAATATCCAGGGCAGAGGCAATCCCCTTGGCCAGGACTGTCTTCCCCGCACCAAGCGGGCCATGAAGAGTGACGATATCACCCTGGCCAAGTTGCTTCCCGATACGCTCGCCTATACTGAAGGTCTGCTGCTCGCCTGTCGAAATCAATCTCAATAGTTCCATCAGGGAGCTCATCCAAGCTGCTCAAGATACGAGACAACAAGAGGATCCTCAGGATCAATCTCGGCAGCAATACGAAAATAGTAGGCGGCCTGCTCGGCATCCTCCTGTTTAAGGGCTAGAACGCCGAGATTGGAGATGATCTTCACGTTGTCCGGCTCGATTGTGAGCGCCTTCTTAAGATGGGCTTCAGCTTCAGTAAAGAACTTGAGCTCCATGCAGCAGATTGCAAGCTCGTTATAGACATCAGACGTACTAGGTTCAAGTTTTACACAGGTCTCAAGGGCCTGTTTCCCCTGTTCATATTGTTCAAGGCGTCTGTGGGCCCATCCTTTCAAAAACCATGCGTTCCACACGTCTTCGTGCCGGGAGAGAAAGCTGGAAATATCATCAAGTGCTTCCTGCTCATGCCCGGCTTTGATCTTTTCAAAAGCCGCAGTAAACAATATGTCATCCTCACTCTGATTACGAATACGGTCGACAATCTCCTGCACATCTTGGGCACGCTCATCATCCTCGGCCAATCCGAGAAACAGCTCGAAGTATTCAAGGGCTTTTGAAAGATTATTCTGCTTCATGAAGAAGTACCCGGCATAGAAATGCAAGTCCGGAGAATCCGGGTGCTCCTCGAGTGCATTCATGTAGACGTGGAAAGCCTTGTCGGAGAACCGCTCAGCAGAGGTAAAATCGTTCGCGTTTTTATACTGTTCTGCCTGATCCTCGTAGCAGAAGGCCAGGTTGAGAAATGTCGTTTCGATCTCGGGCGCAAAGTGGGCGAGGGAGAGAAAAATTTCTTCGGCAAGATCGTACTCTTTGGCCTCTGCTTTGATGATACCGGTCTTGGTAAGTTCAGCCACCAAATTCGGCTGGACGGTGTGTATAAACCGGCGGTAGTAATCTATGTCCTTGTGTCTGGGATTGTAGGCAAATATTTTCAACATCGCCGAGACAATCATCTCCCAGGAGAGATTATCAATAGTCCAGGCTTCCCGGTCGTCAGGAATTTCAACAGGGATAAGAATCTTGGGGTCTAAGGTAAATCCCTCTATTGTTCGCGCTGCATCCTCGGGCAGGGATATATAGACAATCTGGTCCAAGGGGTTTTGTTGGTTCTGCTCTTCTGTATTCATGGGGGTATCCTGTTTTGAAAAAACCCGCGGTGCCGCTCAGGGTCGTATCTCTTGAACTGTTTTAGTTCAAGTGGGTTTCCTGTTTCGGACATCCTGTTCCTGCAAAAGAGCAGGAGCAATTCAACCCGAAAAGTCAGAATCCCTATTATGTTGGTTGACCAAGAGAATTTTGCCCGTCCCGAACACCGCAGGCAATGATCTTTGTTCTACTTGCAATATAACACACAGCACATCAAAATCAAGCGCCTACAAACAAGCACATACCCTGAGACTGTGTGGTATAACCTTGAAATCTGCTAGCGATAAAAGATCCTAGATAAGTGGATCTTCATCCTCATCAGAATACCCGATTATCGGATTCTCATCAGACTGATAATCATCAGCTGCATTGGACTGTGATTCATGTTGAGACAACTCGCTATCCAACTGCTCAAAATCGGTATCCTTGGCAATATCCTCAGCCGGTCGCTCTTCAGAAAGGCCTTCGATGTTGTTCAGCTGCGCTAACGACTTAGCTACTGCCATTTCAATGAGCTCACTGTCATGACTGTAGCTTTTGGCATACTCTTTGAGTTCCTCGTTATGAGTTTCCAAAGCTTGAATCTGCTCCTGAAGAGAGGCATTCTCCTCCCTGAGTCTGTTAATCAGGGAAACGGCTTTCTTAATCCTCTCTTCCAACAATTGAACTTTGTCCAATGTCAGCATAGGGCTCTCCTTACTGTAAGGCCTTCTTGACCTGTTCGGCTAAAACAGAAAATGACTGTTTATCTTCAATAGCCATATTGGAAAGAGCTTTTCGGTTGATATCAATCTGAGCCTTTTTCATGCCGTACATAAACTGAGAATAATTAAGGCCTTCGGCTTTAGCTGCTGCAGAAATACGTGTAATCCACAATCTGCGAAAATCACGTTTTTTCCTTCTTCGATCTCTATAGGCATACTGTCCGGCTTTCGTAGCAGCATCCTTTGCTGTCCGCAAATTCGTACTGCGCCGGCCAAAATAGCCCTTGGTGGTTTTTGTTATCTTTTTGCGTGTATTTTTTCTTTTTGTTCCGTCTATTGCTCGAGGCATCGTTTTCTCCTTATTCTATACGTATACGTTGTTTTGTGTGCTAAAACTTGTAGGGAACCATCTTGCGAGCACGCTCAGTCTCAGGTTTGCTGAGTATACCGGTATGTCGAAGACCCCTTTTACGTTTCGTATTCTTCTTTGTAAGGATATGACGAAGCCCCTGCTTCTTGTAGCGAACCTTGCCGCCACCGGTTACCCGTAACCGTTTAGCAGCTGATTTTCTTGTTTTCATTTTTGGCATTGTAGTACCTACCTTTAAAGCATTCTCAAGGACAAGAAATCCCTTGAAACTGCGGTATATGAGTTCTCAACGAGAACTTTCTCAAAACTGACAGCTCTGAGATAAACATCAGGCCATCATCGAGAAATAATGATCATCTGTCAATAGCAACACGCTGCTGCTGCTAGTTTTTTGGAGCTTTCCTTGGACTGAGAATCATTGACATAAAGCGCCCTTCCATCTGGGGGGGGCGGTCAACTGCAAATCCCGACTCAAGGTTTTCAAGCTCTTCAAGAACTTTATCAAGTACAACACGTCCAAGCTCTGTGTGGGCCATTTCACGCCCGCGAAACCGGACAGTTACTTTCACCTTGTTTCCCTCACCGAGAAACTCGGCTATATGCTTGGCCTTAAAAGACATGTCATGCTTTTCAATCTTTGGCTGCATACGGATTTCTTTGAGCTTTACCTGAGTCTGGTTCTTCTTTGCTTCCTTTATTTTCTTTTCCTGTTCGTACTTGAACTTTCCATAGTCCAATATCTTACAAACAGGCGGGTTAGCATTGGGAGAAACCTCTACCAAATCAAGCCCTGCCTCATCAGCCATTCGGAGACCTTCCTGGGGTGTGACAATACCTACCATTTCTCCGTTACTGTCTATCAATCTAATTTCTCTAGCGCGAATCTGTCGATTGATCCGCTGATCCTTAGTTGCCAATCTGCCTCCTCATGCTCTAGCGTAATGCATAGATTTGTGCGTTAGTAGCTGTAATATAGCATGCTCCCAGTATATAGTCAAAGGGGGCGCTATAGCACGTAACACACTGCAATTAAAAAAAATGGGGTACCCGAACAAGCAGATACCCCATTTGCGCTCAGCAGAGCTGATTAAGCTTTGCCGGCCGAAGCCAGTACATTGATGTTTTTGTGGACGTACATCTTTTTCAGCTCGTCACGTGCCGGTCCGAGATATTTTCTCGGGTCGAACACAGCCGGCTTATCTGCCAGCGTTTTGCGAATAGCAGCTGTCATTGCCAGTCGTCCGTCAGAGTCAATATTTATTTTGCATACTGCAGATGTTGCCGCTTTTCTCAGCTGTTCCTCAGGGATTCCCACCGAGTCGTGAAGATCTCCACCGTAACTGTTAATAGTATTTACATATTCAGCCGGTACGGAGGAAGAACCATGGAGGACGATCGGAAAGCCGGGTAACCGTTTCTCAATCTCTTCTAAAATATCAAACCGCAGTGGGGGAGGAATGAGAATTCCGTCCTCGTTGCGGGTGCATTGTTCAGGTGTAAATTTATTGGCACCGTGGCTTGTACCAATTGAGATAGCCAGTGAATCAACACCGGTTTTTGCTACAAAGTCCTCGACCTCACTCGGCTGGGTATAAGTAGATTTTTCAGCAACTACATCGTCCTCAATACCAGCCAGGACTCCCAGTTCTCCTTCTACGGTAACATCTCTCGCATGCGCATAATCGACAACTTTCTTTGTCAGGGCAATATTCTCCTCATAGGAGAAGTGCGATCCGTCAATCATAACGGAGGAAAAGCCGTCATCGATACATTCCTTGCATGTTTCGAAACTGTCTCCATGGTCAAGATGCAGCGTGATAGGAATATCATAGCCCAGTTCGTGTGCGTACTCTATGGCGCCTTTTGCCATATTGCGAAGCAGGTTTATATTGGCATAGTCTCGTGCCCCTTTGGAAACCTGAAGAATTACCGGAGACTTTGTCTCCACGCAGGCTGTGATAATAGCCTGGAGCTGCTCCATATTGTTGAAGTTGTACGCTGGAATAGCGTATCCACCGTCTACAGCTTTCTTAAACATTTCTCTGGTATTAACCAGACCCAAATCTTTGTAGGAAGTCATGTTTTTACCCCTTATTCATTGTGATAGATTCACCTTGAACCTACTTTATCAGCGCTATAAAGTCAATATTGATTGACCAGGGCACCCGGTATTGATAGACTCCAGTGCATGAAGCAATCAGCTTTTGCCCGGATCATCCTTCTTAGTGCAGCTGTCTTTGTACTAGCATTTACCTTCTCAGCCTGTCGCCGTTCCTCCGATTTGGTTCTCGTGGCGGACCCGATCTTTGCCGGGGCAGTACTGCCGGAAGACTTGCCCGAAGAGATCCAACAACGTTCAGATATGTCTGTGCGTGTCATTGTGTACGATGGGGATCAGGATACCGGAGAAGTTGAGCGGACTTTGCGTCAATTGACTACGCCGCTTCTCGTATTCTCTCCGCTTCTTTCCCAGCACATTCAGGATGGAAAGCATCCTGATGTAGCGGCTGCCGCCGCATCTGAATCAACGGAAATTGTGTATATGGTGACCGAAAAGCAGGCCCAGCGGTTTGAAGGACTATCTCAGAGGTTTTTGCTGGTTTACTCACCGCAGGACGGGTGGCATCAGGTCGACCGGATGCTCAGTGAACAGTACGATGATCACTCACGCGTCGGTATACTCTTTGACAGTCAGCAATACGGAGGGGCTTGGGAGCCCCGGGAACTGTTTCCCCAGTTGTTTGACAGTTCTGAGTCACGAGAACCTGAACTTGTTATGTCCCAGGAGGGGGGCTTTAGCAGATCGAGGATCAATGAGGCTCTTGCCTCTTTTGAACAAAAACAGGTGGAAGTAGTGTGTCTGGTAATAGGCAGCAGTGCAAGTGAAGCCTTATCATCACTTGAAAAGCATGATATGCTTGCTGTTGTCGAGCACGGAGGCGGACTTGTCTCGCACAGTGATCAGCTAGCAGCAGTGATTGACATTGACTATCCGGCCACATTGCAGCGATTGTCTGAAGAAGTGCTCAACGAGCAGCCTCAGCGGCACATTCCGCTGTCATATCGGCTGCTGGAGATTGAACGTACTGAGCAGGTGGAGGAGTAATGAAAAGACCCAAAGGCACCTTGGTATCCATTGTAATTCTGGTGATTATCCTTACAGGAGGCATGGGAGTTGTTTCTTCTGCCGAGTCTTCATTTGGAGCTCACATGACTCTGGAGCCTGACTCAACAGGAGCTTGGAAACCACATCCGGGAATTGATTTTCGTAATCTGGGCGGTAGGGGTATCATCGGGAGTTCTGTATCAATTGATTATATCCCCACCAATACCCGTGGGTATGGGGTTAATTCCAGCAGCCTCTCAATGGTCAGCGGTTTTGCCTTTGTCCAGTTTTCATTATATTACGGTGATCTCGCTTTCTATGCCGGTCCCGGTTTGAGCCTGTATTATGGCGGAGGGGATGGCGGATATATGACCCTTATTCAGGATAAAATAATTCATACCAAGCTAGGCGGCCTGTATACCTACTATCCACTCCAATTCTTTATTGAGGCAGAAGTTGACCTTTCCCTGGATCCGTTTGCCTACAGAATTAATCAGCCCCACATCAGTCTCGGGGTCTCGCTCCTTCGTTAGGAAACAGTCTGAAAAAATTCTCGCATACCTGCTCTGCCAGCTCTGAAACGGAGGTGTTACGCTGTGTAGCGACACACTCGTAGATATACCCGATATGGGCAGGAGTATTAATCTTTCCGCGTCTAGGTTCAGGCGAGAGAAACGGACTGTCAGTCTCGATCAGCATCCTTTCAGGACTGATGAGACGGGCAGCCTCGCGCAGTCCCACACTATTTTTGAATGTCACATTCCCGGCAAGGGAGATATAACAATCCAGATCAGAAAACAGCTCAACGTACTCAGGCGGCGAGGAATAGCAGTGCATAATACACCCGTGCAGCGGCCGATGACTGCGCAGAACATCCAAGGTCTGCTCATCGGCATTCCGGTTATGTACAATAATCGGAAGGTTGTATCTGTTTGCCAGGGCAATCTGCTTTGAAAACAGATACCGTTGCCTTTCTTCGGTGGCGTAATTCCAGTGAAAATCCAGCCCCATTTCGCCCACAGCATGTGGCGAATACTGCTGAATATTCTCTTCAAGCGCTAGAAGCAGCGCATCGATATCATCGCTTTCAGCATCACCAGGAAACAGCCCGGCAGCCAGTCGTATTTCCGGATAAGGAGAAAGTAGGGCACGCCGTTTGGCCAGGTCATGGGCATGAATGCCGATGTCAAGACCGCCGACAAACCCGGCTGAACGCAGCTTTTCCATGAGAGAGGAAATATCAATTCCTTTTTCTTGAACCATTGCAAGATGCATGTGTGAATCAATCATTGAAAACATACCAAGAAACATATCGGAAACAGCCGCCAAAGGCAACCTGAGTTTTTACCTAGAGTAGTTGACCAACCCCAGACTCACCGGTAGTATGGACTCTGATGCCGGGGTGGTGGAATTTGGTAGACACAGGGGACTTAAAATCCCCTGGCCATAACATGGCCGTGTGGGTTCAAGTCCCATCCCCGGTACGTATTTTTTACAAGAAAAGTCAAGACTTCCTATTTCTATGCATAATCACATTTCTTTAGCAAACTCAAAAAAGATGGAACAGTAATAATCCTTTTCTATAAGAATTGAAGAAAAGCCTGTGCGTGCTTCCGTATATGCTATGGCTTCTTTGAAATACCGTGGG
>JBNJDX010000017.1:0-31962 GCA_051745285.1 Spirochaetota bacterium | reverse complement strand
CTTCCTATTGTATGGAAAAACTGCTAGTGTGTGAACTATGAAGGCGGATTACTCGTGGGAAACAATCTTTTCACTCATGAACGGTGCTCTCGCAGAACGGGGAACGATTCTTCCCTCAGTATCTGAGATTGCCAAAGCCAAACGCGACCCGTTCCGTATACTCATATCAACCTTGATATCTCTTCGTACTAAGGACGCTGTCACCCTGCAAGCCGCAGAAAAGCTCTTTACACGTGCTGATACGCCCGAGAAGATGCTGGAACTATCAATCAAAGATATCGAGAACGCGATCTACCCGGCAGGTTTCTACCACACAAAAGCCCGCCGGATCTCAGAAATAGCAGAGATCCTCCTCACTCGTCACGGCGGGAAGGTTCCCAGTTCCCAGAAAGAACTCCTTGCACTGCCGGGGGTTGGGCTTAAAACCGCGAATCTTACCTTGAACCTCGGTTTTGGGATTGAGGCAGTCTGTGTTGACACACATGTACATCGTATTGCTAATCGAATGGGCTGGATAGAGACAAAAACACCAGAAGAATCGGAGCGAGCACTCAGCACTTTACTGCCCAGAACGTATTGGATCCCACTCAACGAAATGCTGGTTGCCTACGGTCAGAAGATCTGTACCCCTGTCTCCCCCCACTGCTCCCGCTGCCCGGTTTCTGCGATGTGCCCCAAAATCGGGGTCGGGAAAAGCCGTTAATCCGCTTCTGGATCCTATTTTCTACTTCTCGCTTTTGAGAGCACCTGTTAAGAACAATCTCTATTCGAACTGAGAATAGAAGGCTTATAGGGAGAATTCGTAGTGAGGTAAATAGGATCTGGCGCACGCGTCCTCTCCTCCCTAACGTGCATCTTCGGCCATGATACGGCCTCACAGGGGGTAAAAGAAGAGCTACAGGATTTTTTTGCTCGTTACTTTATCAGCGGGGGAATGAGAATCCCGTAGCCTCTGCACGTGAGGGAGACCTTCTTGTACTCTTTACGGGGAATGATGATCCTGGGCCCTGTGGCTCTGATACACACACTCTTAAGATACTCATCCTGTGTGAAAATCTCCCTGGTTTTCAGGTCCTCCGCATCAAGATGATAAATGATGTAGGGAGTTGTGTCGGGATGAAGTGTGTTTGCTGATGATTCCAGCTCTGAGAAGAACCTTTGCCACCTAGCGGGGAGCTGTTGAGATGTCAGTTTTTTAAACTGTTCGATCTTTTCACTCAACTCCTCACTGGAATAGCAGCCTTCGAGAAACGTATCGGTTCTGACTGTATAAAGAGATACCCCCACTTGCTCCGCAAAGCGTTTGAGCAGCACAGCCGTCGTCGTGTTGGGGTGCTCGACTCTGATAACCAGCTCTCTGTCATCGAGGCGTATGATCGGATTCGGGCTACTTGATGTGATTCCATTAAACTCTTCATCCTTACCGATGAAGTAAGCCCCATAGGAGGAGAGCCTGCAGGCTGAGACCCCGTCGTACCGAGAAAGGTAGTTCTTGCCAGGCAAGTGAATCTTCGAGTCAACCTCAGGGGTATAGGCTAAGTCAACAAACCCAAGAAGGTGGAGGATTGTCATCAGCAGGGCCGTATAAGGCCGCGTAATAGTCTCGTAGTAAAGAATCTCTGTCGGATTGATCTTCTGTTCATAGATACCGTAGGAGGTGAACACTCCCCGAATCCTGTAATCTCCCGACCTCCTACCACACGACAGAGGACGGGGAATGGTCTTCTGGTATCCCAAATGACGTATGATCTCGTCTAAAGGGATGAAACCATCCTGAGGCAGGAGGTGCAGAATTGCCCCCACCATATAGGGCAGCCTGAACCGGTGGTCTTCCCGTTCCTCCACCCAGCTGTACCCGCTCGTGATATGCCCAAGGTAGTTTATGAGCGGGACCGTCATTGATGAATGGTCAGAATCTATGAAGGTGTGTTGAAGCAGATCCTCTACAATCTGCTCGTACCCATCATAGTCCTTCTTAAGGTTGCCGCAAATTGTTTCAATGAGGTCCCCAAGAAGATTCGTCTTCATAAACTTGAAATCGTTCCCGGTATAGGGTTCCTGGATCTCACCGACAAGCTGCAATTCCTTCAAGGACTTCAGCAGGAGGTTCTCATTGGTCTTGGAACGCTGCAGCTCTGTCGTTCGTATAAAGAGTTCGAGGTCAGGTAGTTTTTTCAGGTTTTCCTCGCCCTCAAGAATGATAAGTTCGCTACCTGGTTCTCTCGCTTCTGGCTCGTTCAGTTCATACTCGATCGCATACGAGCGGGATAGCACCTTTCTAATACTATATGGAATGATGAAAATAAAATCGGAGGCACTTCTTCTGTAGGAGTAGCTAGTCCTGAGATGACAGAATGGCAAGAGTCTCGAATACATCCTCTCTTGCTGAATATCCCTCCTCTTCGATACCGTACTGCGACCGATGAGCTTGATGACCTGGTCAGCTCTATAGGAACAGCCAGTTAAAAACATCTCTGATAGAAGCTGCTGCTCGTCCTCTCTGATAGCATCGAACATTTTGCAAAAGAGAATGGGGGTCGTAAGATAAGTTGCTATACAGTTAATAAGATCCTGTTTCCGGTACCTGTTCACATCTCTCGGCAGTTCAAAGGGTATCCTGGCAGGTTCAAGTACAGGCTTTATATAGTGTTTGAAAATCTCCTTTAGCTGCTCTGTAGGATAGAGGGTTTCGACGCTTTGGATACATGTAGAGAGCTGAAACCCCATGAATGCCTCGATCCAGGTGATGCAATGGATGGAGAAGCTCTGATAGAGGAACACGATCATGCTCCTGAGCTCCTGCTTGTCGAGCAGGAGGATGATTCTATTTCTGTTGAGCCGACTGATGAGATTCAAGAAGGAGCTATCTGCCGGAACGCCCTCAAAGAGAGGCCGTAGTTCCTCTGTGATGTTCTGTGCTGCCTTAAGGTTGTAGAGTCTGACGATCGTGACCAGCCTGTTCGTCAGAATCTCCTTGACAGCCCCCTTTTTACTGACACTCAACAGAAACTGGTCAGTGAGAATCGGTATAAGGAACAGTTGCAGCATGATAGCACTTGTCAGGTAGACTGCCTCGTGCTCTTTTGCCTCCCCGTAGCGAATGAGTAGATCCAGTAGCATCTCTGCTTGGTGTTCCAAGCTCAAACTGGTGTCTACTTCCCTCCCGATTTGTCTGAAGAAGTGCTCAGAGCCGATCAAGCGGGCCTTCACCAGAAGGGAGGACTCATGTGCAATGATAGTATTGAGTTTTTCAAGATTCGGCTTCTCTCGGAAGAGGGGTTTTAACTCGGTATCGATCTTGGAGATAATGCACGAGAAGCAGGAACCATCAGCTCCTTTGAGCTTGCCCCCCCTTCTGCCACATAGGGCACACGCTCTGGTACTTGAGTCACTTATGCTCAATGGGGCGATCTGTATGGTATCAGAGATGCTCATATGGTTTTTCCTCCATCAGAGAGGATAAAGTCGATATCTTCTTCCGAAAGAAGCTTCAATGCTGATGAGTCACTCTGGATAAGGGCCTCTACGAGCTCCTTTTTAGAATTCTGCAGCTGTAGGATCTTCTCTTCAATCGTATCCTTGGCAACTAGCTTGTAGCTGAACACGGGCCGGGTCTGACCGATCCTGTGGGTCCTGTCGATAGCCTGCTGCTCTGCAGCCCTGTTCCACCAGGGATCGAAGATGAAGACATAATCGGCAGCTGTGAGGTTCAGTCCGACCCCTCCAGTCTTCAGGGTCATAACGAGCACCCGTGCATCATCGGAATGTTGAAATTCATCGACGATCTCGGAGCGGTTGGACGTAGATCCGGTGATGGTGGAGACCGGTATACCCTCTGCTACCAGAGTTTTTTTGATCTGGCCGACAGCCTCAAGGAAGGATGCGAAGACTAAAACCTTGTGGTCGTTATCGATTGCCTCCTTCACCCATTCACAGAGCATCTGGACCTTGGCCCCTGTCACTGAGTCTCCACCGTACTTCTGTGGGGTGCTGGCAATCTGACGAAGTTCACCGAGAGCTTGGAACAGGAAAAAGCGGGTGTCAGAGAGAGAGGCCTCTCCGATCTGCTCCTGTATCGCCTTCTGGTAGAACTTCCTTCTTGACTCATAGAGTGCCGCCTGGGACGGGCTCATGGTGACATACAGAACCTGTTCGTGTTTGGCAGGCAGCTCGGTGAGCACCTCACGTTTGAGCCTGCGTAACAGGAAGGGGTAGATTTTCTTCTTCAGGTCCCCAAGGTTCTGCTTCACACTCACATCCCCGTACTGGTCCCTGAAATTCTTGAGGGAACCAAACATCCGGGGGTTGAGAAACCTGAAGAGGGCATAGAGCTCGAAAATGTTGTTCTCCACCGGAGTTCCGCTCAAAGCTAGTCGCCAATCGGCTCTCAGGAGGATAGAAGCTTTGAAGATCTTACTCGTGGTGTTCTTGATATGCTGAGATTCATCAAGGATGACGGCGGTAAACTCGATATCCTTTAGCTGCATGATATCATTTCTGACTGTGTGGTAGGTTGTCAGGATGATGCTATGCTCAAGAGCTTCCTCTAGGTTCCTCTCTACTCCATGATACATGACAGAATCAAGTTTTGGTGTGAAGGTCTCGATCTCTCTCTTCCAGTTGAACAGGAGGCTCTTGGGCATAACAATAAGGATCGGTTTCTCGCTCTCAGCGCATATCGTGCTCAGAAGAGCTAATGACTGAATCGTCTTTCCCAGACCCATATCATCTGCCAAGACTCCGCCAAGTCTCTGTGAGTAGAGATAGTAGAGCCAGGTATATCCCTTCTTCTGGTAGGGTCGTAACTTGGCATTTATTACCGGATCTGGCAGCTGTTGGGCCTCGAGAGTGGAAAATCCTGAGAGCTTGTCGCGGGTCAGGGCAACCTCCTGGCTGCTTTTCTCTCTGTCAGTGAGCTCATCTAGCAGGGGCAGATCGTAGATCGAAAGGCGTATCCTCCCGTCATCCCCGGGTTGCAGCAATCTCTGGATCTTGTTGATCGTTCTTTTGTCGATGAGGGCCCTTGAGCCATCATGCAGGAGGAGAAACTCCTGTCTTTCGAAGGTTTTCAGCAGCTGCTGCAGCTCATAGCTTTGATCGTCTATCATGATATCTGCAAAGCCTTCAAGAAAATCAATGCCAGAACCAGTCATGTTCAGTCGCAGTGAAGGTTGGGCTATCTTCAAGGAGAGTTTCCGCAAAGCTTTGGTCCCCAAAAGGGGATAGGACCCGAGCAACGAGATGAGATCCTTCTCTAATAATGAGCTTGTGAGATCCTTCTCAATAATGAACAGCTCACCCTCCCGACAATAGCCCTGATGATCAAACTTCCTGTTCTGAAGCCGTTTCAGTCTCTTCTCAATCTGGTCGGCTAGCTCATCAATAGGGGATCTCAATACCTTCCGTATCCGCAGAAGTTTGGCCTCATCATCAATCAGGACATCGATATCAGAAAGCTCTTCAGGTTCAATGACCCTGATTGGTGAATCCTCCATGACCTGTACAATTCGCAGATAGAGAGAAAGGTCATCTGCAACCTGTTCGAAGAGGATAGCACTATGCAGTTGGACCGGCCTATCATGGACAAGCTCATAGCCTGAGTACTCTATCTCGACTGAGGGATAAAAAGATCTAAAAAGGGAGAAGAATTTAGATCGCTTCTCCATAGGGATCACACTTGAAAATCTCTTCAGGAATTCGGGGTTCGGGATCACAGCAGTAGGATAGACATCCCTACCAACCCTGACTGTAGCACAACTGATAAGGTCCCAGGCGGCCTTTTGTTTGCCATCAGGAAGCATGAAGTTGACAGAGGCCTCGATCCCCTCTGGAGAATCAACCACATTGAGAACGGCAGACGCCCGGGTGTACGGATGATAGGTGAGGGGGGAGTGTTTTCTGCCAATCACAACCCTACCACTATTGAGGACAGCCTCAGCTAATTCAGGCCTGTCAGTGAGGAGAACTGAGCGCTCGGAACTCTCTATAACCCAGCTTCCTGCAGAGCTCGAAAGAGCCATATCATAGAGCTGCAGGGCATGTACGATCGTCTGCTCTTGAGAAGCACTCGAAACGGTGACAGACTTTGACTCCTTATCGACCGTCCTCACACTCCACTTTCCGTTGTGTTCCTCAAGGAGGAAGTAGAACTCTCCACTAAAACCATCATCGACTCTTTGGGGAGTCAACATCTCCCATGCTGCCAGATATGTGTTCATGGGGAATGAGTATACCACACCCAATGAGGAAGTTCATCCATGTATCGGTACAGATGTAATGCAGGACATAGGCGTACCCACAGGCAGGAACCCACCCAGTTACGGTACCCTGACCATTCTGTGGGAACGCGAGTATTGGGCGAGCAGAACCCCCAAAAAGACCACTGCTATCCCCACAGCCTTCTGCAGGGTAAAGGTTTCCCCGAAAAACAGAAAGGATACCACGGCGGTAATGACTGGAATAAGATTGGTGAACCCGTTGGCCTTTGAGGGTCCAATGACCTGTATACCGAAATTAAGAAAGATAAAAGCCAGACTGGAGGCAAAGATAGCGAGAAACACGATGCTCAAAATCGGTTCAATCCCGTATACTCCGGCTGCCGCATTCGAAAGAAGTTCGCTGTCGTACTCAAAGATAAAAAACAGCGGAATGAACAGCAGGAGACCAAGCGTGTTCTGGACCGCTGTTACTGTCAGTGGAGAGTAGGAGATCGGCAGTTTTTTAACCAATATGGTATAGAAGACTGCTGAAAACACTGCTCCGAACATGAGCAGGATGCCAATAAGCCGGGCATTACCTGAACTGCCCTGATCGGCAGCTACCAGGATAACAACACCGACAAAGGACAACCCGAGACCGGCAATATTGAAGAGGGTAAGGCGTTCACTGATGAAAAACCGTGAAAAGACCGGGGTAAAGACGGGGATGGTCGCAATCATGATTGAAGCAACAGCCGCAGAAACATGCTGCAGACCAAAGGTTTCAAAAAGGAAATACCCGAGCGGTTGAAATAGTGCGATCAGCACAAACAGTATCCAGTGCTTGCCAACCGGTAGTCCAGCCTTTCCGTGGACTGCAATGTTTACTGAAAGCAGCACAACAGATGAGATAACCAGACGGGCTGTGACTATGGTAATGGGACCGAACACTTCGAGGGCGCTCTTTGTAATGGGGAAGGAGGCTCCGTAAAACAGCATGGCAAACAGCATGCACACTCGTGCTGAAATACGTTTTCGATCCAATCTACTTCTCCTACCAACCCTTTTGCTCAGCAGATAGTAGTCCACCGACAGCTAAATGTCCAGCTCTAAGAAGAAAAATCAGTGATTACCTCGTCGTATAACGACAGCAGCCTGTCGGTTATCATCTCCCAGCTGTAGCGCTCAAAAGCTTCCCGGTGTCCCGCAGCCGCATACGATTGCCGGGCTTCCCGGTCGAGGGCAAGGGAGATTACAGCCGTCTTGAGACTCTGTTCGAATCTGGCAGGGGCTTCAGGGTCGAACAGAAGTCCATTCTCCCCATGCCGAATGAGATAGGCCGGTCCTCCCCGCTTTGTAGCTGCTACAGGAAGACCAGCTGCCCAGGCTTCCAGTATCGGCATCCCGAACGACTCATACAGCGAAGGGAAGACCAAGCAGTCAGCAGCATGGTAGGCATTTACCAGATCATAGCTGTCATAGGGCAGAGGGAGCCCCGGAATGATAGTTGTATGCTTCTCGAGCTTCTGCAGGCTGATTTCTTTGAGTAATTGCGCATGATAATCGGCGTCAGTTATGCTCCCGATGCACAGCAGATGGACGTTCGGAGCCTTGTCAAGAATATCAGGAAGCTGTCTGACAAGAGCTAGCTGATTCTTTCGCGGTTCTATCTTCCCAACCGAAAGGACTACAAAGCGGTCACGGGGGATTCGGTACATCTCCCTGAACCAATCTCCGCTGCCTTCGGAAAAACGTTTCATATCCACTCCGTTTGGAAGAAATACAATCCGTTTATCTGGAAATATGCGGGAAACAGCGGTAAAGTCATCCTTTCCGGAACAGATAATTGCAGAGGCGTCCTCCAGCACTTTCCCAGTCGCACAGAGCACCTCCAGCGGTTTGCCCCAATAGAGGCTTCCACGGGAGGGGTCGCTGCGCAGCGGCTCTGCCGCCGTGGAACCAAACCTTGGATTTGGAAATACGAAAAACTCTCCCGTCAGAGAAATGACATAGGGAATCTTGCGTCTGCGTGCTGCCGCACGAACACAACTCCCCAGTCTGCTTCCCATCGAAATATGGAACAAGTCTGCCTGTTTTTGTTTTTTGAGTGCCTGTTTAACAGCAAACGAGAAGGGATCCCCCCCACGCCTGTCTAAAGCTTTTTTTGCTTCGCCTGATAGCCCTACATAGGGGTAGAAATAGGAGCACCGAATCACCGGGGTACCGTGAAAATCCTCCTCGTTAACATCACTGAAGGCCGTGGTTGCAACAATTTTTGCCTCCACCCCACGCTCAACCAGACGTCTGGATGTCTCGGCAAAGAAGGCTTCCGGCCCACCCCACTCGTCAGTAACAAATCGTTTTGATACCTGTACTATGTTCATCGGTTTTTTCATAACTGGCAGTCAGTATAGCGTAAATAGAAATGGCAGGCAAACACAAAGACGTGATTTCACAGCATCTGCCCATCCATAGATTCCCTCTGCCTCCGTGTGAGAGCGGATCCCTTCCGACCCGAAGGATACTACACTAAAAAAGAGTAGCTTAACCTCCCGATTGGGTTATGCTACAATACGCTGCATGAATGATGTACTGCTGACATCAGAAGCCTTGGGCACCTGGGCGCTGAGTGATGAGACATACTGGGGGAGACAGGACCCTTCTGCCTCCCGAGACACAGTCACAGCAGCTATCCAAGCTGGCATCTTCCACTTTGATACAGCTCAGGCCTACGGAAAGGGGAAGGCTGAACAGCTGCTGGGACAGGTACTTTCTTCGTATCCCCGGGATAAGGTGTTTATTGCTTCTAAGATCCACACCTTTGAAGCTGCAGCAGTCCGCAAGAAAATCAAAACAAGTTTACAACGCCTGAAGACACCCTACCTCGACCTGGTGTATCTGCACTGGCCGAAAGACACTGACAGCGTGCAGCATGTATACGAAGCTTTGCAAATGGCCACAGAAGAGGGGCTTGTAAGGCATCTTGGGGTAAGCAACTTCACGCTTCCCATACTGGAGGCCGCTGCCAGAGTCAGTACGATTTCGGTATGTCAGTTTGCCTACTCCCTCCTCTGGCGTTACAGTGAGCAGGACCTGATTCCCTACTGCCGACACAACGGTATAAGAACTGCAGCCTACAGCCCGCTTGGACAGGGGCTGCTCGCTGGTCGTACGCCTGTAGAACTGCAGGCTGCAGGCCGGAGAGGCAAGCTGCAGTTTTTCCATCCCCAGCTCCAGCCGACTGTATCCAAGCTTCTGGCAGGATTGTCCCAGTACGCTGAGGAACTGCAGTGTCTTCCGCACCAGCTTGCCCTCGCGTGGATACGAGAGAGCGCATATATAGATACAATCATTCTGGGAGCTCGAAATCCCGAGCAGCTTCGAGAAAATCTCGGCTATCGCGAAGTACATATCCCCTCCCGTATATACAGAGACCTATCTGATCTTTCGGATCCTGCCAGTGCTCCGCCTCAGCCCTCTGACAATATCTTCGGTCACCGCTGGAGATCCTGAGGCTGTGTTCGTCTGCATGAAGCTATGATATGATGGGCGTATGAGAGTACCGACAGCCAGCTGCCGAAATGAATGGGAAGTGAAAAAATCTAAATTCATTTCCGTTGCCCGACCACTGAACCAGCCAGACGAGGCAAAAGAGCTGGTCCTTGCTGCTCGGAACGAACACCCGCAGGCCTCCCACGTTGTATACGCCTACCTCTACGGTGAATCCGGCGACCAATTTGGTATGAGTGATGATCACGAACCAAAGCACACCGCCGGGCGCCCCGTCCTGGAAGTCCTCAAAGGCAGCGGGCTTACCAATATTATCGTGCTTGTTATTCGGTATTTCGGAGGCACAAAGTTGGGTACCGGGGGTCTGGTCAAAGCTTACACCAAAGCCGCTCAGGCTGTCGTCTCCGCTGTCCCCTCGGAGGAGCTTGTTTCCAGAAAACAGTTCTTCGTTACCATTCCCTACGACCTCTACCAACCCCTTCGCAGTATGCTCGAAGAGTGCCAGGCAGACATGATCACCGAGCAATTTGGCACGCGCGTGACTATTACGGGCAGAATTCCTGACGAACACATTTTGAAGGCGCAAGAGGAACTCAGGGAGCGCTCGTCTGGAGGATGCAGTCTCAAGATAACCGATTGAGGTGACCGGTCACGTTTTTTCCAGCCGAATAACAAGCAGAACAATGATAATGACGACCTCTAGGATGACTTGCGAAAGCCAGGCACTCCAGTCAAAATCGGCGAGGTAAAACTGCGGTATGATTATACGTTCCAGCACTACCACCGGAATCCAGAGAACTGGCACACCGGAAGCAGCATACCTGACAACCTTTGTCTTCGCAGTACCAAACAACATTCCCAGAAGCAGTGCTCCGGCTGCTAACCGGAGTGAGGCTGTAACTAAAGGCAGCAGGCTGTCACCAGCAAACCACTCAGAGGCCAAATTTGCACCGGTAACCAGCATGTAGAATCCGAGTGCCGTCTGCAGGGCTGAAACAAGCAGATGGAGTTTTTGCCTCCGCGGGCGTTTTTTCTTCCTGGCAGTTGTCCGTTCTGTTTCACCCATACTCATCTCCCGCAGCAGAATATATCCGGTTGCTGCCCTTCGAGCGGTTAATAGACCTCTCGCACGATACGTGCGACGCTTTTTGCCCTTCCAAGGGTATAGTAATGAATACCTGGTACCCCGCCGGCAAGCAGTTCTCGTGATTGCTTTATCGCAAATTCAACCCCGACGTCCCTGGCCTCTTTATTGCTCTTGCAGGCAGATACAGCATCCACTAGCTCTTCGGGAAGGTCTATACTGAAAGCCTGCGGCAAAAGCGATATATCGGTCATTCGGGATATTGGTTTAATTCCCGGGATAATCGGGACGGTTATTCCGGCCTCTCTGCATCTGTCGACGAAAGAAAAAAACCGTTCATTGATAAAAAACATCTGTGTCACAATGTAATCGGCTCCAGCTTCAACTTTACTCTTAAGCATCTTCACGTCTTGAGCTGCATTGGGAGACTCAAAATGCTTTTCTGGGTATCCTGCGACCCCTACACAGAAGTTGGTTGGCTCAGGATTCTGCACCCCATCGTCAAGATATCTCCCGGCATTCATGGTCATAATCTGTTCTACGAGTTCATTGGTGTGGGCGTGACCCCGTTCGTGCGGAACGAACCGCTTTTCTCCGGGGGGCGGATCTCCGCGCAGGGCAAATACATTATCAATACCTAAAAAGTGGAGTTCAATGAGGGTGTCTTCGGTCTCTTCCCTGGAAAATCCTCCACAGAGCAGGTGAGGAACAACCTCAACGTTGTATCGGCTTTTCACTGCTGCCGACAGCGCTACGGTTCCTGGTCGTTTTCGTATGATGCGACGCTCCATGAGACCGTCCGGCCGTTGCGTGAAAACGGTCTCCTGCTGATGATAGGTGAAATTAATATAGGCCGGTTCAAATTCCTGAAGGGTCTCAACTGCCTGAAAAACACTTTCAAGCTTCTTCCCCTTCAGGGGAGGAAGCAGCTCATACGTGAAAAGAGGACTTTTCGCTTGATTGATAATATCAATAACCTTCATAGTGCTTTCTACTGCTCCTGCAACGGGCTCACAACCAGGGAAAGATGCTTTTTCAACTCGTGCAGGGGCTTCTTCTTTCTTTTCGCATAGTCCTCAGCCTGGTCTTCACCTATTTCCCTGATGCTTATATAGGAGGCCTCCGCATGAGATATATAAATCCCGCAGGTCGAGGAGGCTGGTTTCATTGCCTGATTCTCAGTCAAACTGATACCGGTAGTAGTTGTGCCACCTAGCAAGTCCAATATCAATGCTTTCTCGGAATGGTCAGGAAAAGCCGGATATCCAGGGGCAGGCCGTATGCCTTGATAGCGGCCACTGAGCATCTGTTCAATAGAAAGCTCTTCCCCGGCAGCATATCCCCAAATGTTCCGACGAACCAGCATATGAAGGTATTCAGTACCAGCCTCGGCAAGCCTGTCGCCGATGCTCTGTGAGAGTAGTGCTTTGTATGTTTCCCCCTGCTGTTCGTAATACGTGCGCCTATCATCTATGAGCGGTCCTGATGTCACAGCGAACAACCCCACCCAGTCGACAGGACGTCCCTCTCTGAGGGGGGCAACAAAATCCGAAAGAGACAATCCACTACTTTCCGAAACCTGCTGGCGCAACATGTGGAGTTCTCGAGGCTGCCCGGAATCACCGTCAGGAAACAAAACAATATCATCTCCAGAAGCACCGGCGGGAACTATTGCTGCCGCAGCCTTGGGGGAAAGGCGGCCTTCTGCCTGCCACTGTTCAATCAAGTTGAGAGCTTCTAATTTGAGTTCCTCAGCCTGTCGGGATGCAAAAGGGACTTTCCAGGCATGGAACAACATCTTCCAGTTGATAAAAGGAACCACTTCATCAAGGGGAATTTCGAAGGAGCTCACTCCAGTAGTCCGCGGCGGTGTTGCTCGGCTGTAATCAAGCTGGTCCCGGAAGGCCTCACCCTTTTCTCGTGCCTGGACAAAGGTAAGGAGGCTCCTCTTTTCAGCGGGAAGAGGGCTGCTCTCCCCCCTGAGGTGTGCATACTCCTGTCTGACGCCTTCTAAAAGTTCTTTTCGAGATGTGTCCGAAAAGAGCCTCACCAGCACTTCGACCGCTGCAGAAGCATCTTTTGCATGCAGAACCGGTCCACTATACCTGGGTGCAATTTTCACCGCTGTATGCAGTGAAGAAGTGGTTGCTCCCCCGACAATCAAGGGTATGGTCAGACCCCTGCGTTCCATTTGCTCGGCAACATAGATCATCTCATCCAACGAGGGAGTGATCAGCCCACTCAGGGCAACGGCATCAGCCTTCTCCTCAACAGCCCTAGTCAGAATGGAGTCGGCTGAAACCATAACTCCCAGATCAACCACTTCTATGGAGTTACAGGACAGCACCACTGAAACGATGTTTTTCCCGATATCGTGGACATCTCCCTTCACGGTTGCAAACACGACCCTTCCGAGACGATGCTTCTCTGCTCCGGGGTTATCCTGTTCTATCGCCGGCTGCAGCAACTCTACAGCCTGTTTCATCACCCTGGCACTCTTTACAACCTGGGGTAAGAACATTTTCCCCTCACCAAACAGACGCCCGACTTCCCGCATTCCCGTCATCAGGGGACCCTCAACCAGCCAAAGCAACGGTTTCCCCTCCCTCCGGCAGAGCTGTTCTGCCTCCGACAAGTCTCCAGAAAGCGAGTCAGCTATACCTCTCATCAGGCGTTCGGTCAAGCGTTCATAGACAGGTTTCTCTTGTAATGCATCTCCAGTGGGTTTCCCGCCTGTGGAGGGTTCATTCCGATCATGCCCATACTGGTAGGCCAGCTCTGTCAGTCTGTGGGAAGCATCCTGACCCCGCGCAAGCACGGCGTCCTCGACGGCTTCTAAGAGCGGACCAGGGATGTCCGTATAACGCATCACGAGCGCCGGGTTCACAATGGCCATATCCAAGCCAGCCTGAACTGCGTGGTAGAGAAATACGGTGTGCATTGCCTCACGGACAATAGTATTTCCCCGGAAAGAGAAGGAAAGATTACTGATGCCTCCACTGGTTTTGACTCCGGGAAGATGGCTCTTGATCCACTCTACGGCCCGGATAAAATCGAGAGCATAGCGGTCATGCTCTTCCATGCCCGTGGCAATAGCGAGTACGTTCGAATCAATGATTATGTCCTGCGGCCGGATGTTTGCTTCCTCAGTTAAGAGCGTGTAGGACCGCTGGGCAGTCTCGATTTTGCGTTCAAACGTGTCAGCTTGCCCCTTTTCATCAAAAAGCATTACAACCATTGCTGCACCGAGACGCTTTACAGTCTGTGCCCGATCAATAAACTCCTTCTCCCCATTTTTGAGACTGATAGAATTCACTACTCCCCGGCCCTGCAGGCAGCGCAGCCCTGCCTCAATGACCGGCCACGAGGAGGAGTCAACCATAACCGGCACTTTTGCGATGTCAGGTTCAGCGGCGATTAAGTTAAGAAACCGGACCATGGCTGCTTGAGCATCAAGCATAGCGGCATCCATGCAGACATCAATAATCTGCGCTCCGCCTTCGACCTGATTACGGGCAACAGATAGGGCCTTTTCATATTTCCCCTGTTCAATCAGGCGTGCGAATCGTCGTGATCCGGCTACATTCGTCCGCTCTCCTACATGGATGAGTTTCTTCTCAGGGGTAAAACAGAGGGGCTCAAGCCCGCTGAGTTTGGTTGTCTGCTCTCTCTCCGGGCGTGGACGGGGAGAGTATGTGGCAGCTAGATCGGCTAAGACCGCGATATGTTCGGCTGTCGTGCCACAACATCCACCGACAATATTTACAAGCCCGTCGGCAAGGAACCCTTCCAGTATTGAGCCCATTCGTCGTGCACTCTGGGTGTAATTCCCGAACTGATCCGGTAAACCAGCATTGGGATGAACGCTCACCAGCGTATCAGCCCAGGCGGAAGCTGTCTCGACATAGGGTCGAAGCTCTTCTGCTCCCATTGAACAGTTGAGACCAACGCTGAACAGATCAATGTGCTGAAGCGATACGATAAACGCTTCAACGGTTTGTCCTGAGAGAGTTCTTCCGCTTGCATCGCTGAGTGTTCCTGAAACCATAATGGGAAACGGTCGGGAGAGCTGAAACTGGCGACGATTAATCTCCTCGGTTGCAGCGTACAATGCAGCTTTACAGTTGAGCGTATCAAAGACAGTTTCAATGAGCAGAATATCAACTCCCCCGTCCAGAAGTCCGCGAATCTGCTCTGTGTAGCCCTCTGAGAGCTGCTGGAAACTGACATCACGGTAGCCGGGATCCTCAACTTTCGGTGAGATAGATGCTGTTTTATGTGTCGGTCCGATCGAACCGGCCACAAAACGCACCTTTCCATCTTCCTCTTCAGCTGCCTCAGCGGAAGCGCGAGCTGTTTCAGCAGCTGCAAGATTCATCTCATAGCACAGATGCTCAAGCCCGTAATCCCGCAGGGAAATCACATTGGCTCCAAAGGTATTCGTTGTGATGATGTCTGCCCCCGCGTCAATGTACGAACGGTAGATCTCGTCGATTACATCAAAACGGGTGAGAGAAAGCACGTCACTGCAGCCCTTCAGCGGACCTTGCAACTGTTCCAGTTCCTCTTTGAGCACCCCGCCCCGGTAGTCGGCTTCGCTCAAAGCGTAGCGCTGTATAGCAGTTCCCATGGCACCGTCGAGGACGAGTATCCGGCGGGAAGCTTCCTCGTAGAGTTGCTCTATTCGTTTCATCAGTCTGTAAACACCTCAAATGTGCCGCACACTGCGGCCTTTTCATCCTTGATAACTATGCCCGAGAGAATGTCTTGGCGTTCGCGCATACGGTTGATGACCTGCTGAACGTCCCCTTTGCTTTGTACCTCGTTTGCAAAGGCTGTCGCATAAGCATCTGCCAAGGCTGTATCCCGGCAGCAGATAGTCACAGCATCTGCCTTTCCCCTGCTGAAAGAGGGCCCCACTGTCCCCGCTGAAGTGCATACTCCCAAAGGTGTTCTTGCAGCCGGTATCCGTATGCCGATCTTTCCAGACAGTGGAGAACGGCCGGCAAAAATACGCAAACGAAGCTCCTCTACTGTTTGTACAAACAGGTCTCCGCCGTTCTCTACAACCAGTTCATGCAGGGAAAACTCGCGCAGGAGGGTTTCTCCGACAGCTTCTGAAACAGCTCCGGCAACAGCACTCATCGGACCGACCCCCGCTATTCTCCCGGCATTCAGCATTCTAGCCGGCAGTGTCTCCGCTCCGGGGTCAATCGGGAGAGGAACTAAGGCAGTGAAGAAACGCTTTTGCCTCCGGCCGTACTCCGTAACTGCAGTTCTGCTGCGGATAAGGGCCCGCCGAGCAGCCTGAATCAATACACTCTTTCCAATCTGTTCAGCTGAAGCAGCATCAACACCTATCCAGAGGTCACTCTCGGCCACTGAAAGCTGGACGGAGGAGAATCGCCCCAAACCCATATCGTGGCGATAGAACCGGCTGCCGAAGCCGTTTTCATCCCGCATGGATACTCCTTTCGTGCTACATACCGCGCTACTGCAGTCTCTCCCGTGTGACGGTGAACAGCCGCAATGGACACGCCTCAACACAGAGTCCGCAGACTATGCACGTATCGGGGTCATAGAGCAGCTCCCAGGTTGTCGAATCCATCGAAAGAGCACCTGAAAAACAGACAGCCGTGCAGCTTCCGCAGGCAACACATTCCTCCTGCCGGAACACGAGTTCCTTTACGTGCGGGGAACAGCTGACTCCTTCAGCGCTCAAATATTCCGTGCTCTGCTCAACAGCCTCCTCAGTCCCTTCGAACTCCACTACCAACATACCATCTCTTCCCGAGGATATATCGGCATTTAGGATATTGACCGAAATATTGAATCGTTTCACCAAGTCGGAGACCAGGGGTTTGTTGACTACTTCCGGGGCAAATCTCAGTACATAGCGTTTTTTCATCTGGTAACTCCTATCTCTGTTTGAGGGGCTTTGTTTTTCCTTCTGAGGGGAGCGGCTGCACAGGGGATGTCAGATAGAAGTCACCCTCTGTTATGTGCCGCTTCAGTTCAGCAGCAATCTTACGAGCTTTAAGCAAGCTCGATAGAGGCGCGGTTTTAATGCTGCGCCCGTTGACAGTAATGGTCCCGCTGCGCAACTGCTGGTAGTCAACCACGGCCAAGGAGGGCTTGTTTGCCTCACTGTAGTCGATGACCTGTGTGTATATCTGGCTGTTTCTGATCATACATGCCTGAGCAGTCTGCTCATTGAGCATCGGTATCGGGATACCGATGCCCACAAACATAGTTACCCCGTATTTCTCAAAATATGCCGCCTTGAGATACTCCGTACTCATCTGTTTTGCATCCCCGATTACCGCAAGAGTAGCTGCATTGCTGGTGGGAACGCCAAATTCATTCTTTTCCTTGGAGGTATTGAACTGGGTTCCGTACCAGGACACATAGCCCTGTGCCCCGCCCAGGAAAATCCGGGTTCCTATCCCAATGGTGCGTAACTGAGGATCATTCAACAGCGGACTAAGCTCACCTGAAGTGGAGTAGGTTGCATTCCCAAGATCCGGCAGCAGCATGCCCATGTAGGTATAGATGGTATGCCCTTTCGTATTTACCGCTGCACCGTAGTTCTGGTAGGCATTACGCGGATTGAACAGATAAAATTCATTTAAGCCGTCGATGTTGACAAGTGTTTCCACCTCTTTGGTGGGATAGCAGTCGGTACCTTTCGCCCGGGCTTTTAATCTTACATCCTTACCTGCAATAAGATCCTCGATGACATGCGCCCCGCCGTATCGGTTGTTGAAATGAGACTCAGAAGTTGCCCCCACATAGGTGTCAACCGCAGCCAGCCCGCCGGAAACCGGCACATCGTTGAGGGTAATCTCCTCCATACGAATTGGGGGACTATAGTGCCCGAAATTGAGGAACGCACCGGAAGAGCACATCGGTCCAAAGGTGGCGGTTGTTACCACATCCACCTCTCTGGCGATCTCCGCGGCGCTCTTTTCGGCTGCCATGCGAGAAACATCCTCAGCGGTTACCACCACTGCCTGCCCTTGTCTGATTTTCTCATTGATCTGTTCAATACTTTTTACTGTGCTTCCCATGCTGTTTCCCCTGGGGTTCCTTGATTGATCCGCGACGTCTCTTGTAACAAGCTTGGAGAACGTAAAGACAACAGTGCATTCGGCTGCGGATGTCCCTGATGATACTACAATCAAACTCATGATTGCAAGGCAGGCCGGTTTCAGCGCTTGCATGTAATGCCTATTCCTTTCATACTGTCGGCATGTTGAAAGCGGTGGTGTGCCTGGGCAATCCCGGCAAGCAATACGAGAACAGCCGGCATAACCTCGGGCGGCGTGTATGCCGGGAGTTTAGGGGAGCTTACCTCCCCGAGTCCTCCTGGTCGGAGAAGTTTCACAGCCAATATACAACGTATGCTGCCCCCAGTGGTGAGAAGTTCATCATACAGCAGCCGCTGACCTACATGAACCGAAGCGGTATGAGTGTTCGGGAACTTGCTGCCTTTTTCAAACTGCAGGCTTCTTCAATTGTTGTGGTGCATGATGACCTTGAAAGCCCCTTTGGAACTATTACTGTTAAACACGGCGGTGGCCATGGAGGTCACAACGGAGTACGTTCTATCATCCAGGAACTGGGAGATCCAGCCTTCTACCGCCTGAAAATTGGTATCGGCCGACCAGAAACAAAACAGAGTGTCTCATCATTTGTTCTCTCGCGATTTAGCCCGCTGGAGGAAAGCCGTTTACCAGAGATTGTTACTGCTGCCGCAAAGCTGATCGCGGAGCATCTACAACAGGCAAATCCACAAGAGCACCGCCTTAAGCTATTTTGATGCCGCACCGATGTAAGGCTTATCATAGTAATGAAAGCTAATATCAGATATACTTGAATGCAACCTATATCTACGGAGGGATGTATGGCTCAGTCTGAACTTCGAATCTCGAAAAAATCTCGCGAATACTACACCATCAGGGAAAGACTGTTCTCATCCGAAGAGACTATCCAGTCGCTGTATCAGCAGGCACAACGGATTGCCCAGAAAATAAATGCACAACGTCCGGAGAGCACCTCTCGTGTAAAACCCAGTGAAATGTATGCGATAGGAGTTATCAGGCTCATCCAGCGGGAGGTTATCGAGGAGTTTTCTGCTCAACAGGAAATTGATCTCACCGATAAGGCGCTCAAGCAGCTTGAACAACAGGGTATAGACCTTGATCAGCTCAAAGCAGTCCTGGACCACTACTTCCCCGCTACTGTCACACACAGTCGAAAAGAGGCCTACCGCATTGCGGTTCAGGAGATGCTGCTGTTGGAGATTTCCCAACATAATCCTGCAGTCATGAGCAGCCTTTCAGAGCTTTTTGATTCGAGTGAAGTAAAAGAGAGAGCCCAGTACCAGAAGGGACTGCATGTACTGCTCAGCTTGGCCGCCACAACTCGCGGCCCCAGTCCTGACGGAGAGGACATTTTCACCTTCCTTAACAAACCAGCGAAGATGGCTCCGGGAGATCTGTCCGCACAGCTCTCCTACATCATGAACAATTGGCGACCGTTTGTGAAAAAATACTCAAACGCTCTCCTGCGTGCCCTTGATTTCATCCAGGAAGATAACCGTCCAAGTTTCCCTCCTGGCCCGGGGCCTTTGGAAACAGCTGATTACTCCACAATGTCGGGGGAATATGAGGCCTTCAGCCAGGATTCAGACTGGATGCCGAATGTCGTTATGATAGCAAAGAGCACCCTTGTGTGGCTCGACCAGCTGTCAAAAGTCTACGGACAGAGAATAGAGCGCCTTGACCAGATCCCGAATCAGGAGCTCAATCGCCTGGCTGAGCAGGGCTTTACCGCCTTATGGCTGATTGGACTCTGGGAACGGAGCACAGCTTCTAAGAAAATAAAGAATGCCTGTGGCAACCCTGAAGCCGAAGCGTCGGCCTACTCGTTGCATGCATACGACATATCAGAAGAGTTGGGAGGCTGGGGTGCTCTTGATAATCTGCGATCACGTTGCCGCATGCGGGGCATTCGCCTTGCCAGTGATATGGTCCCAAATCATACCGGAATTGACTCCCAGTGGATGATCGAACGTCCTGATCTGTATCTGCAGACTGACACATCACCCTTTCCCTCCTACTCCTATGAGGGTGAAAATCTCTCGGGCCGCTCCGATGTGGGTATTTACCTTGAGGACCATTATTACAACCAGACTGACGCGGCTGTTACCTTTAAACGGGTAGATTTCTCGACCGGAAAAACGAGTTATGTCTACCATGGGAATGATGGCACAGGAATGCCGTGGAACGACACGGCTCAGCTTGACTATCTGAATCCCGATACCCGGGAGACCGTGATTAACACAATTGTCGGGGTAGCAAAAAACTTTTCGATTATCCGCTTTGATGCTGCCATGACTCTGGCAAAAAAACATATCCAACGGCTGTGGTATCCGCTGCCCGGAACCGGGGGTGACATACCAAGCCGCTCGTCTTTCGGCATGTCTCAAAGAGAGTTTGATCGCGCCCTCCCAAACGAGTTCTGGCGAGAGGTGGTTGACCGGATTGCCCAGGAAGCTCCGGATACACTGCTGCTTGCAGAAGCTTTTTGGATGATGGAGGGCTACTTTGTAAGAACACTCGGAATGCACCGGGTCTATAACAGCGCTTTCATGAATATGCTCAAGCATGAAGAAAACCGGAAGTACCGCGATACCATAAAAAACACGATTTCTTTTGACCCCGAAATTCTCAAACGCTATGTCAATTTCATGAATAATCCTGACGAAGATACGGCAATTGCCCAGTTCGGGCAAGGCGATAAATATCTTGGTGTCTGTACCCTGCTGGTAACCATGCCCGGTCTACCTATGTTTGGACATGGACAAGTTGAGGGGTTCCATGAAAAGTACGGGATGGAATTCAAAAAAGCATACTGGGATGAACAAGCAGACCAGGCGCTTGTGAGCGAGCATTACAGAAGCATTTTCCCGCTGATGAAAAAGCGCTATCTCTTTTCCAATGCGGAAAACTTTGCCCTCTACGATGTGGTAAATGGGGCGGAGGTAATCGAACAGGTATTTGCCTACACGAACAAAGCCGGTAGTGAGCGGGCTCTTGTCATGTATAACAACTCCTATGGACATGCAGCAGGTTGGATTACTGAATCTGCACCTATGCTCAAACGGCTGGAAAACGGCGAACGGTCCCTTGTCACCCTGCATATCGGGGAAGCTCTCGGGCTGACTCCATCCCAGCATCACTTCTATACCTGTCAGGGATACCATGACGGTCTTACCTATCTGCGGTCTTCTCAGGAGACGTGTGAACGAGGCTTCTTTACTATGCTTCGCGGTTATGAGCGACAAATCTTCCTCGATTTTCAGGAAATAGAGGATACTGACGGTGTGTACGCCTTGTTGTTTGAGCAGCTTAACGGCACTGGCACTCCGGACCTGGGACGGGCAATCAGGCGGCTTCGGTATGCTGAAATTCACCATGCAGCAGCTCCCTTCTATCATGAAGAGACTGTTTCGCTGATGGATGCACTGACTACTGATGGCTCTCGGGAAGCTGCACGTACGTTACAGGAAAGACTCTCCCCGGCAATGAGTAGTTTGATTGAGGAATGGAATTCCACCAAGTTTGCCGAAGACAGTCCCCTCCCGTCCTCTATCGAAGTTTCTGCAGGGAACCTGCTGCAACCGGCCATCACGAAGCTGTTAGAAATAGCCGAGAGAACCTCCGAGGACGCCTATTTGAGAAATTCGCTACAGATTATGCCTGAAACTCCTGTTGTACTCTTAGTATGGCTAATGATGCTTCCGGCTGCCGCATCGTTTTCACAGACTGACCAGGTGCCGGAATTCACTGCCGAGCTGCTGTTAGCAGAGCATATTCGAGAGCCACTGCGCGAGCTGACCGTTCCTTCCGAAGAAGCAGAACGCATTGCTAAAGCTGTAACCATCCTCCACAGGTACCACGGCTGGTTCTCTCAGATGAAAGCAGAAGGACTCAGCCCCATCGACATGCTCGCCAGACTCCTGAACGATCCATGCGTGCAATCCTTCGCCCGTTTTAACTGGTATGAGGGCGTGCAATGGTATCATAAGGAATCACTCCAGGAGACCTTCTTCTGGTTCTATATGGCCGAGTTACTAGCCGCACCTGATGCGGCCCAAGAGCTTTCGGAACTGATTGCAACATGGCTTAAAAAAGAACTGTTTGCCGAGTTTCGCGTGGATAGGCTGCTCAGCGATCAGTAACAACTTCGTAGAGGGCTCTCGCAATTGGGATGCGTCTCCCCTGACCGAAAGCTTTCTTAGAAACTTTTATGACTATGGCTGCCTGACGCCGCTTGTACTCATTCCTCTCTACCTGACGAATGATATGCCTGACGGTTTCGGGTTCATATCCCCGCGCAATTATGTCCTCGACCGGAAGGCAATCAACGAGATGTGCGGTAAGTATGCCGTCTAACACCTCGTAGGGAGGAAGGGAATCCTCGTCTTTCTGGTCAAAGCGTAGTTCGGCAGACGGCGGCTTAGTCAGAATATTCTCGGGTATCAGATCATACCCTGCCTGCTCATTGATGTAGCGGCTCAAACCAAAAACTTCAGTTTTCAGGAGATCTCCAATAAGTGCCACACTTCCGCACATATCACCGTATAACGTGCAGTAACCAACGGCAATTTCCGACTTATTACCAGTGGTAATCAAGAGGGAACCCTTCTTATTTGACCAGGCCATGAGCAGCATGCCCCTGATCCTGGCTTGAATATTCTCCTCAGTGACATCTTCTGGCATCCCGGAGAAACTTTTCGCAAGGGACTCCGTGGCGGCAGAAAACATCGGCTCGATGGAAATCTCCTCATACCCGATAGCAAGGTTCTTTGCCAGCTGGCGGGCATCCTTGAGACTATGATCAGAAGAGAACCGACTTGGCATGGCGTAGCTGTGGACACACTCGGGCCCTAGCGCTGCTGTGGCAATTGCTGCAACTAATGCCGAATCAATGCCCCCGGACAACCCCAGATTAACCGTCTGAAACCCGGTCTTTCTGAGATAGTCTTGGAGCCCCAGTTTGAGAGCCTGGTACAAATTTCGGTAGGTGTCCTCGAAATCACTGATATCAGCATTCTTATGCTGTCCCAGTTGCCGGGTGTCACAGATGAGCAAATCCTCGGCAAACGCTGCCGCCCGGCAGACGATACGCCCGTTATTGTCAGCTACGAGTGAATTCCCATCAAAAACAAGAGAATCATTTGCGCCTACTGCGTTGAGGTAGACAGTGATGCAGCTGTTATCGCGACTGATCTGCTCCACGATCGCTTTTCGTATTGTTGTTTTCCCGCTGTAGAAGGGGGAAGCGGATGGAGCGATAATGATATCGGCACCTAGCCCGGAGAGCTCTTCAACCGGGTTTATTCCGTACTTCAAATTAGAATCTGCACGTTGGTCGTTTACGTGTGCGGACCAGATGTCCTCGCAGATAGCAAATCCTATACGGGCCTCTTTAAACTGAAACAGGGAACTGTCATCACCCGGCTCAAAGTAACGATCTTCATCAAACACATCATATGTCGGCAGCAACTTTTTCCGCTGTCGGTGAACCACCTCGTGACCATACACTACCGCAATACTGTTATAGTAGGGCTTTCCCCGGCCTGATGTGTTCTGTTCAATATATCCGACGGCAACGGCGGTGTCCCCGGGGAGCTGTTCGCACAACCAGGTGATAGAATCCAGATTCCAGGCGGCAAAGTCGGGATACGTGAGAAGATCCAGCGGAGGATACCCGCACAAGGAGAGTTCAGGAAACACGACCAGATCCGCTCCCCCTTCCCGGGCCTCCCGGGTATACTCAACGATTTTCCTGCGGTTGCCGACAAAGTCAGCAATCGATGTATTAATTTGACCCAATGCAATGTTCATTAGGATACCCCTTCTTTCGTGCGCACAGGCCCACTGTACCACAATTGATTGACTTCTGTCACCTCTTCGATTACTCTGTGCCTATGAAGAGATGGGTACTCAACCTTCTGGCTGTACTGATCGGGTTTACGGTTGCATTGTTTTTGCTGGACAATCTGATGCTTCAAACCCTTTTTTCACAGGTCAGTAGATTATTTTTGACTGTTACTCCGTATATTACCTATGTCATGCTGATCTTCCTTGTCAGCGCAGGGACGGCTAGCCTCAACCTCCAGCAACTTACCTGGAAAGCATTACGAACGGCTTTTTTGTGGATTGTCATCCTGCTTGCGGCAGCTATGCTCACCGGGGGTTTTGTTGCCTCCCTCATGCCGCAATTCACGCTGCATCAATTTACTGCGGCCAATCCCGGGGCGGCTGAACCCTCGTCTGAGATGCAGCTTGTACTGCAGTCAGCAGAGAGGCTCTCCGAGGGAGCAGGCTTTGAGGTGCTCTACACTTCCTTTGGGCTCCTGTTTCCAGTCATACTGCTCTCCTTCGTGCTCGGATACGGTATTACGCCCGTACGTGACGTGCTTCGCCCTGCATACTCGGTAATCAACTCGTTCTCAGAAGTGTGTCATACGTTGCTTTCAGGCTTCTCACACGTACTGAATATCGGGTTGGCCTTCCTTTCTGGACTTCTTTTTGCCCGACTGCTTCAAATCAGTCAGGTTGCCTTACTGCTGCCGTTTTTTATTTTCCTGACGATTGCTGTTCTCATTTATATCCTGTTGATCATTCCTCTGGCCGCCGTTCTCATAACGAAGGAAAAACATCCCTACCGGCTGTTGTTCGGTCTGTTTTCCCCAGTGCTGTTATCTCTTTTTTCAGGGTCCTCCACCTATGCCCTGCCGATCACCCTCCAGCACACTAGAATCAATCTCGGCACAGCCAAACGTGTGAATTCTACCGCACTTCCAGTCATCTCATTGTTTGGTAGAGCTGGAAGCGCTTTGATCAGTATCTTCACCCTCACATCACTCCAGGCCGCCTTTATCGGGGAGATCCCTTCACCGGTAACGGTCCTTTCCATTGCAGTAATCTGCACGTTGTTTTCACTGGCAGCCTATGCGTTTCCCGGCTGGGAAGTGGCTATGATTACTCTGGGAACAGCTGGGGTACTCAATCTTGCCTCGGTCTCCGAGACGACTATTGCTGTTCTCTTTATCTTATACCCCCTGCTGCAAGGGCTCTCAGCTGTTATCGATACGCTAGCATGCGGGGTGGGCAGTGCCTCCTGCGGTTACAAGCTTAAAGCTCATGTTGTCGTTTCAAGGAAAGAGAGAATCTAAAGATGAACCGTACAGCAAAAACACTGCTGCTCATAGTTCAAATACTCCTCTTTATACTCATAACAGCTGCTGCTGTATATGAACTATTTGAAACAGGTCGTTTTTCCATTGCAGAAGTATTCGAACGGCTCCTTACCTACGAGGAACCGGAAATCGAATCAGCCTTTGTCCATAGTCTGCTGTTACTTGGATTTTCAATCAGTTTTTATGTGACTTTCGGCCGCGCGACCTCACCGGAGATATCGTATCTCATGCTCGCAGCATGTGTTTTTATGCTCATGGATCTTCGTGTTGCAATGATACTTGTTGATTCACTGACTCCGAGCCAATCACTTATCATGAAAAAGGGGATCTATCTTTTACGGCTCTATGGAATCTCCCTGCTGTTCTGTTCCGGACTGTTCCACAGCGGGGTAGCCTACCAGAAGCAGTATCTGTTTATGCTCATATCCCTGTGTGCTTCAGTTGCACTTGTCTATCTCGTCCCCGTTAACAATCTTGAGCCGGCTTCATTTACTTCTGTGATTTCGAATTCACCCTTGTTGGTTCTTGCCCGTCTGATCGAAGTGCTAGCTGTCATTAACTACATTGCTGCCGGTCTTAGAAGCGGCAACAGGACATTCTATTATATTGCTTTCGGGATGCTGCTGTTTATCGCTGGGAACGAGACATTGATGACAGCCTCAAGTTCAGTGTTTCTGATTCTCGGGGCAGCGGCCATGGTTGCGGGAACCGCGTTCATGCTCAGAAAATTCTACCTGCTTCATTTATGGTCATAGCAGCAATAAGGCTATGAATCCCGTTCCAAGCGGAACACATATATTATCGTAATCTTTTAGCGGGATAAACTCAAAGGCCGCGGCCGCCGCGCCGCAGATGAGAGCGATCCCCCAGGTTCCTGTTACTATCCAGATAGTGAAAAACGAGGCAGCAAAACATGCTGTCGTGCCTCCGACTGTCTTTTCCGGAAGACCAAAAATGTGTGCAACAGGAACCGTTTTACCAACCAGGGCAGCCGCAGTGTCTCCAAAGGCAAGGGCACAGATTGCAATTTCTAGAACCTGTCCCTCAAAAAAAAGCAGGGAGAGAATGGCCCCAGCAGCAAGAGTTAAAGGCGATTTGACGATGGTATTCCCCTCGTACTTTCTGGAGGATAACACAGTGAGTCTGCGAACAACGGTAGTAAGCACTAAGGGTATTGAGGAATCTCCGTGATACTTGAGGCGCACAAGCTCACTGAACAGATAATACAGGGCACCGGCACAAAGAAGAACGACAGCAGCCAGTCGGGAAGACAATGCGATTAGAGGTACAAATGCGATAAGCAGATGAAGCCCCTTCCTAGCTAATTCCTGAATAATCACAGAGGCGCCTTCAGCGGTCTTATCCCTCACGTCTGTCCTCCCTGAACTATCATGGTATCCCTTACCTGTTATCAAAATCAAGTATACCAGACTGTAAGCACTAGACAAACAGCCTGAACACACAGCCGCGTGTGGATGACACGCTTCTGTGTTCGCGCTCTCATACAAGCACACCGGCCTCTTTGCCACGCCAGAAAAGCAAGTAAAGCTCATCTCCTGCTGTTTGCTTATTGACATATTCACAGGGAATACATCATGATACCACATGGCTGTACCAATTATCGTTAAACTACTCACATCGCTAGGGGCTATCATCCTCCTTAATCGCCTGACCAGGCAGCTCCCGCTGGCGCTCCTTGGCGGCACGCTACTCTTCTCGTTCTGGATGGGTTTCGGTGTCCTTCAAACGGCTGAGATCGCAGCCCAGCGCCTGTTTAGCTGGAATTCTGCAGGACTCATTGGCCTAGTTTCTCTAGTCATCCTTCTCTCGATGCAGATGAACGAAACCAATATGGTTGAACAACTGGTATCCAGCGTCAGGAGCGCCTTCAGTCCGCGAACCTCGCTAGCTGTGCTCCCTGCGGTAATCGGGTTGCTGCCTATGCCGGGAGGAGCGCTCTTTTCCGCACCGCTTCTGGATAATTTTAACGACCTGGGTGGCATCAACCCGAACTCAAAGACACGAATAAACTATTGGTATCGACATGTTTGGGAATATGCCTGGCCGCTGTACCCTGGCGTCATAGTCGCCTGTGACGTAGCTGGTATAGAGCTGTGGCAAATGCTAGTTTTTGGTTTGCCCATGAGTGCTGTTGCGATCGCACTAGGCTACGTGTTTTTCCTTTCAAAGGTCCAGCACGCCAAACGAACGCACACAGGCGGCCGCAGTTTTGCTCTGCGGCCGTTCATTCCCGTTCTTACAGTCATCGTGCTCTATGGAGTAATCCAGCTGCTGATACCTTCAGTCGGACAAACAAACCAATATCTTCCGATGATTCTCGGCCTCCTGGCCGCAATCACAACTCTTCAGGTGCAGCGGCCCCTTTCACTGAGAAACTGGGCAGCAATGCTGACTTCTTCCAAAATCTATAAAATGTTGATTATCATTCTCATGGTCCGCATCTACGGTGCCTTCATCGAAGCAGAGAGTGCAGGCATCTCCGTGGTGCAGGCAATGGCAACAGAAATGCAGCAATTTGGCATCCCTGTGCTTCCCCTCATCACGGCCCTACCGTTTCTTGCCGGGTTAACAATGGGTGTTTCCCTTGGCTTTGCAGGAACCGCCTTGCCGGTTGTGGTCGCCCTGCTGGGCGTTGATCCTGCATTCAACGTTCTTATGGGGACTCTTATCTTTTCCTATGTTTCGGGATTTATGGGAACCATGCTCTCCCCACTGCACGTATGCCTCATTGTCACCTGTGAGTATTACGAGACCAACTTGGCAAGTTCTTTCAGGTCAGTTGTCCTTCCGGCGATGCTCATGATTGTGGCGGCCTTCACCTATATGCAGCTACTCTCCCTGCTCGGATAGCCCCGAAAGGATTCGTTTTATGTACTTCGCCAACTGGATGCCAAACTCTCTGTGAGCCTCTGGCATCCAGTGAATACCATCGGCACTACTGCTTTGGATGTAATCACCCGCATTGAATTCATCAACTCCGTATACAGCGGCAATGCTGGCATAGTGAGATTGCAGCGTCTGTGATTTTTCTGGAGCATGAAGGAACTCCCCCTTGGTCACCTCAGCAGGAAGTACTGGTGGAGGGCAGACCAGCAAGAGGGCTGGGGCCTTCCCCTCCGGTCCCGCAGTACTCGTCTGAGCCAGCCTGATCAGCCTTCCGCTTGCCTTGGCAATCTCTTCGGATTGTACGTTGAACCGGTCTTTCAGATCATTTGTTCCCAGCATCATAACAAGTAAATCAATGGGCTGGTGTGACTCGAGCACCATTGGAAGATGCTCGAGTCCGCACCTGTCTCCGGCTACAGGATCTGCAAAAACCGTAGTCCTTCCGTTTAGCCCTTCAGGGATAACCTTAACATTACCCCCCAGGGCTTTCTCTAACACGGTAGTCCAGCGTTCCTCGTAGGGGTACCGTTCACAGGTAACTGGAACAGCTCCCCACGTATTGGAATCCCCAAAACAGACAATAGTCTTCATCCCGATATTCCCTTCAACCTACGAAAAATTGAGTACTGAGGGAGTATAGTCCTCCGGGGGCTGGTAGCCGAGCAGTTCGATGCACGTTGCAGCTAACGAGCTGATACCAAGCCCCTCCTTTAGGGTTGTACTGTACTCATGCTTTGTCTCAGGGTCATAGATGATGCAGGGCACAGGATTAAGCGAGTGAGAAGTCTTAGCCGCCCGATTGCCGTCTTTCTTCAGTTTGACCGCTCCGTTTTTCTCGTGCTCAAACATATCATCAGAGTTCCCATGGTCGGCACTTATTACCATCACTCCGCCTGCAGCATCAACGGCCTTTTTAATGCGGGCAAGCTGCAGGTCCATAGCTTCCATGGAGCAAAGCACAGCCTGATAAATACCAGTGTGTCCCACCATGTCTCCATTGGGAAAATTCAGTTTAATAAATTGATATTCACCCCTCTGCAGCTCAGCTATCACCCTGTCTGCAATCTCTGCACACTTCATCCAGGGACGCTGCTCAAACGGAAGAATGTCTGAGGTTATTTCAACGTATTCTTCGAGCTTTGGATCAAATTTTCCTGAACGGTTGCCGTTATAAAAATAGGTGATGTGACCAAACTTTTGGGTTTCACTGATGGAAAACTGCTTTATCCCCGTGGCGCACAGGTACTCAGCCACGGTTCTGTCTAATGAGGGCGGATGCACGAGAAACTGCTTGGGGACTTTCAGGTCGCCATCGTACTCCATCATTCCGGCAAACTCCACCCTGGGACGCCGAACTCTGTCAAATTCCTCCAACTGCTCAGCCTCAAAAGCTTTTGTCAGTTCCAGTGCCCGGTCACCTCTGAAGTTAAAGAGAATAACACTGTCACCATCCTCAATGGTGCCAACCGGGGTCTGGCCGTCGGCGATGACGAAAGCAGGAAGGTCCTGGTCAATCGCCTTGGTCTCAGCCCGTAACTGCTCGACAGCCTCATGAGCGGAAGAAAATGTTCTCCCTTCGCCCAGAACATGGGTTCTCCATCCCTGTTCAACCATCGACCAGTTTGCGTTATAACGGTCCATGGTGATCACCATCCTTCCTCCCCCTGAGGCAATTCTGGCGTCAAAGTTCTCATCGCTGACCTGACTGAGAAATTCTTCAATCGGGTCTATGTAATCAAGTGCGGAGGTCTCGGGAACATCCCTCCCATCGAGCAGGGCGTGCAAACGTACTCTCGATACACCTTCCTTCTTAGCCTGCTCAATCATAGCCTTCACATGGTCGATATTGGAGTGCACATTCCCGTCAGAAAGCAGTCCTATCAAATGGAGGGCTCCCTCGTGCTCCCGGGCATACTGGCTCAATTTCTTCCATGTTTCACCTTCAAAGATCGCCCCGGTTTCAATGGATTTTGAAACCAGTTTTGCCCCCTGAGCAAACACCCGGCCGCATCCAATGGCATTGTGTCCGACTTCACTATTCCCCATATCGCCATCAGTAGGTAGTCCCACGGCTGTTCCATGCGCTTTCAGCTTTGTCCAGGGGGAGGAGGCATAGAAGGCATCCAACGCCTCGGTATGGGCTGCTTGCACTGCATCGCCCTCCTCATATGCACCAAAACCGACCCCATCCATGATTACCAAAACTACCGGGCCTCTTCTCCCCTTAAACTGCTCATGTTTCTGTAATGCGCTGACCATATCTTACTCCTTGGAAAGGAGATCTTCAGTAACCCCAAAGTTCTCCCGCTTTTCAATATTTCCGACCGGTTCGACGTGAATATTCACATCAAGAATGTCATCCATCCCATACCGGATCGCCTTTTCTGCCTCCACGGCTATTTGATGCCCTTCACGGACAGTTAATGATCCATCAACTTCAATATCCATATCAATAATATAGACATTGTTCAACTTTCTTATTCTTGTCTTATGCGGATTTACCACTCCTTCTACCGAGTTGACGATAGAAAACAGTTCCCCGTACGTTTCAGGGGTGCTAATACCGTCCATCAGCTCAACTGATGTCTCAGAAAAAATGCCATAGGCTGACTTAATAATCCAGAAACTCACTACGAGGGTGGTGATACTGTCTAGAATCGGCATCCCCAGGAGCACCGTAAAAAATACGCCGATAAAGACACTGAGAGAAATGAAAATATCATTTCGCATATTCTTTGCATCCGCTATGAGCATGGAGCTGTTGGCCTTTTTCCCGGCACGGTACTTATCTCCCATGAGCAGCACCTTCCCAACTACTGAAGCGGCAATAGCGTAGAATGCAATGCTCGTGGGTACCTGGCGCTCGGCACCGGATAATATGTGACGTATTGCAGTGAGCCCGAGCTGAGCGCCGGCAAAGAAGATGATGAAGGAGAGGGCTTTTGTAGCGATCGTCTCTGCCCTGGCATGTCCGTAAGGATGCCGCAGGTCAGGAGGCTTGCTGCTGACCGTTCCGGTAAACAGCGTTATCCCGGAGGTAAAAACGTCCGTCAGAGAGTCGATTCCGTCCCCGATGAGGGCAAATGAATTGCTGATCACTCCAATAACAAGTTTCAAAGCTGACAGCAGCAAGTTACCGATGATACCAATGATGGAACTTCTGCGTATTATGGCTCTACGCTGCTTTTCCCGCTCCTCCTCTCTCAGGCCAGCGGATGGGTTTTTGTCTGCAACCATTCTGCGGCCTCCTTCGAGAGTCTTGGATACAGGTGCTGGTATACAAGTTGATGATACGAGTTTATTTGCTTGATTTCCTCCCGGTTTAGCAGCGATACGTCAATAAGACGGCGCTCATAAGGGCAAAGTGTAAGGTTTTCGAACTGGTAGAAAGCGCCGAATTCATTCGACTCTCCCTCTGAGACTACCAGCAGATTTTCGATCCGTATGCCGTGTTTCCCGCTGCGATAGACACCAGGTTCATTTGACAGCACCATCCCCGGTCGTAACGCGGTAGTAATCGGTTTCGGGCTGATATTCTGCGGTCCCTCGTGCACATTGAGCATATGTCCAACTCCATGCCCGGTTCCGTGTCCGTAATGTACTTCAGCATTCCACAATACCAGTCTGGAGGCCCCATCAAGCTGATAGCCGTAGGTCCCAGCCGGAAACTTCTGCCTGGCAAGGGAGAGATGAGCCTTCAGCACCAGCGTATAATCACGAATATGTTCCTGAGTCGGCTCCCCGAACAATAGGGTCCTAGTCACATCGGTTGTCCCACCTTCATACTGCCCGCCTGAATCTAAAATCAGTAATCCGTTCCCTTCCAGCGTATATGAAGTCTCGGGTTTGGCGCTGTAATGAACGATCGCCCCGTGGTCTTTGAAACCGGCTATCGGGGCAAAGCTCTCCCCAATACAATGGGGAGCCTTTTTGCGGAAGTCAAGCAGCTTCTCCCCCAGGGAATACTCAGTGAGCGGAGTTTCATCATG
>JBNJDX010000016.1:0-33468 GCA_051745285.1 Spirochaetota bacterium | reverse complement strand
AATCATTCATTTTTATCTCCTCCTTAGCAGTATTGTCATAGAAGTTTTTTGAGACCTGTAGAGTACCTCAGGCGAGCATAGTGGTTAATCATATTTTACTTTGTACCATAGACTTACCCACTCACCGCACCCTTGTACTGTAAAGAAAATTATTCATTACACACTCCAGTTCAGCCAGTTCTGCAGTGTTTCTTGTGATGGGACAGGTAGGCTTCTTACCATGGTTAACCAATAATATTCCCCTACAAGCTGAGGAAGGGTAGCATCAGTTCTATCAATTGTTTCTAGTAGTTTGTTCTCATCAATTCCCTTCCTTTTGCATGATGTAAAGATAGCTTCAATATCTGACTGTACATGACTTAAAAATCCATCATAAGAATCCACCTGATATCTTTTTTTGAATTCTCTTCTCATGACTTCATCCCATGCAACAAATATTCTTGGTCTTAGGGCAAATAGGATTTTTGATGCTCCTGTATGACCAACAGAAACTATAATTCTTTTATTGGCTCTAATCTTTTCTGAAGCTTTTGTTCCAACCAAGGAATTGTACAGTCCTGAAATCTCATGTAATTCCTGACCTGATAGTTCCCAGAAGTATTTTTCTTTTGAAATGAACTCAATGTGAACTTTATTGTTTTCAAACCAGTTGAGTAGTTCCCCAGAGCTTTGCTCACGGCAACTAATTGAAAACTGTCTGCAACCCCATTTGTTTAACCATTTGATAAGTTCTACTCTGTGTTCAGGCTTGCTCAGGTCTACCCTATTCCCCACTTTATTGAGAAGGAAGCTATAGGTTTCTAAGAAAGAAGTAGTGTGTTTGTAGATGTATGCAGTAAAGGCTATTATATACAGGTTCATGGCACTTTTTTATCTGAAGGAAAAGTAATTGCCGAGTTGTCATAATTATGCTATTCAATCACTTTTTTCATTAAAACCTCCTACAATACAGACTCATGGTAATAAAATAGTGTAAATACTAGCCAGGCAGAACACTGTGAACCTACATGGTAACACTCAGTAACTCAAAAGTGAATCAACAATTCAACACAGGAGATAGTTATGAATTCTTCATGGTGAACCAAACTCATACAGAGTATAATGGTATGTAATAGCTCTATAACAAGATAACAGCATCATATTAAAATGAAGGGAAAGTAACTATGAGTGAAACAGAATGGAGAGAAGACCAAAAAGAGCTGACAAGGGACATATTAACAAGAGTGAATGTTGATAACATATACTGAAGTTCGCAATTTGACAGTAGATTGAAAAAAACTCATCGGGTATTCGAATATACACTCAATGCAGTAACTGTGACCAAAATCAGTCCCATCCCGATAATCTGAAGACCGACTAGTCTCTCATGTAGCACCACGACGCCAAATAGAGAGGCGGTTACCGGCTCAACCATTGCCACAATTGAGGCCACGGCTGGCGGGGTATGGTTCAACCCGAGGATATAGAAAAAGAACGACAATCCCGCGCCGAGCACCCCCAGTACTATAAACAGGGGCAAAGTCGGTGCACTCAGCACTGCAACGGTCTGCACAAAATCACTCTGCCAGAATAGAATAGAGATCAGTGTTGCAAACGCTATCACGAGAATCGCCTGCGGGCTACCGTGCGGGGCCGCATTCTTGAAGCTAAAGATAAAGACTGCATAGGAAATCCCGGAGAGCAGTCCGGCACCCACACCAATCGGTGTGACACCATCCCCCCCGGAGTCGTAGACGCGCGTGAGCAGCACGATGCCCAGCATGACCATCGCAATTGAGAACCACTTGAACGGTGCAGGCCTCTCGATTTTGAGTACAAAGGAGACGATATAGACGAACACTGGTGCGCAGTACATCAACGTCGCCGCAACCGCGACGCTGCCTTCAGCAATACTCACGAGATAGAAAACAAAGTTGCCAGCTACACCGAGGCCGGCAATCACTGACCAAAACCATAACCGGCGACTTACCAATCCACTGTTGTGCGGACGCAGCGCTAGCCAGACAAGAACAAACAGCAGCCCGACCGCGCCCCGGTAGAGCGACACAACTAGTGCGTCCCAGCCGTCGGCTATAAGAACCCCGCCGATCCCGCCTGACAGCCCCCAGAATAACGCTGCCAGGGCTACGAACGCTGTACTCACCCTCGTCATGTTGTCTCCTTAGTTCCTGGTCGTGTGCTGAGCCAGAGTCTACTCTGATAGTCAGCTTCTATTTCGAATTACCGACTCATTCAGTCAATGATACTTACACCGCTGTAGCAGGCCTGATTATCGCTACATTGTGTTAGATACGATCCAGCTGTGGGTGGTAAGATCCGAAAACACATATGGGAAGAAGATGGGCACTCTTTCAACAACCGGTGCAGCCCCCTCAAATAAGAAGTCGTACTGTATTGTGCAATCGATCATGAGAAATTGCAAGGCGGGCTGGAAAACTATACGTTAAATGACATTGAAACAGCTAACTGAGAGCGGATGACCGTGGTGCTTGTTCAGACCAGAAGACACCCATGTACTTGAACCGAGAAGTTGTGAAGTGCATACTACCAAAATATGGAATACGATCATCAAGTACAAACCTTTTTTTGCGGACTCACAAACAATCTTGACCTTGTGATACACCTCTCCCCCGACCGGTTAACCGAGCTCGCCTGGAAATTCGGGGATAGAACAATTGAGGGATCCGCGGACTCCCGGATAATTTCCACGATACCCGAATGTATCGCGCTTCTTATCGAATACATGCGCAAAGGAGCAGGAGGTGAAATCTCTTTTACAGGTGAGGATATTCCCCAATTTATTGAAGAGTATTTTGTAACGACCCCCGCCCTCGGTGGTACAGGGATGCGGGCAGCCGAATTAATCAGTCTTGGAAATTCGGAATGTCTCGTTCACCTTCCATACCTTGATCATCAGGTTGCAACTCTCCTGGAGCCCATGGATCTGGATATTGTCCATGATGATTCAGTCACCAAGGCACAAGATAGTGCCACTCTGACAGAGCAGAAAGAATCCCCATCAAACAGAAGACCAAACTACATTTTCCAGTATCCGGCACAGTCTTCTTTTTCGGTCTTTGGAGAACCTATTGAAACACCTTATGGCAATAGAATAATTTTAACTCAATACAGCAAGCCAGAGCGCTCACTTCCGCTTTTCCCGGCCTTTTTCAACTCTTTTCGAGATTGTGAGAGGCCTGCAACTCTGCTTCTTTCAGGTTATAATGCCGTCCGAGATCGGACTACTCTGACAAAGCGGCTTCAGGAGACTGTTGAATATATTCAGGCCCCCATGGGAGGGGAAAAAACCGTTGTGTTGGAAATGGGAGGGTTTAGCAGGACCTCCTTCTTTTTCGAGACAGTACAAACGCTCGCCCCACACGTAAATTTCATCAGCATGAATGGCGAGGAACTACAGGAGATTACTCACTGGTTGAACATCGACCAGCAAGCCGAAAGCCCGATTGCAAATGGCCATGCACTTAGCCTCGAATGTGCTATCGACAATCTCATCATTCATACACATCAATACTCGTTCTGTTTGTGCGACGCTTCTTCTTACAATACAGAAAACATCAGAACCGGCTTACACAAGGCAAACAGTATAGCAGGAGCCATTGCCTCCGGCAGAGAAGTTTCTTCCTTGCCATCTCTGCTGCAGTACGGTGAAGAACTCAAGTACAACAAAACCGGGCAGCAATTCTTTCTCAAATATGATCATACGTCCCTAGGAGACAAGGAAATCGTGTGTGCCCCTGCACGAAACTGCGATTCCCTAGTCCGCACTGTAGGTCTCGGAGATGCCTTTATTGGAAGTTTCATGCTCTTTGGGACCTAATGAGAGTAAGTGGTCAAGAAACGATAAGCCAAAGCTCACGTGTATTCCTTTTTAGCACTTAGCAGTCTTAGATTCGGAGAATAAACTATTGCTGCTACCGGCAGCTCCCCTGTTTGCTACTCTGCATGATCGGGTATACACAGGAAACCGCAAACATTCGAGAACTATACCTCGAACAGTCTTTAGCCCCTAAATACGTTTATTCTCTTTACCTTTCTAAAACAGAAATAGCTAGAAACATACCAACGGTATGTGCCGATTGTCTAAAAGGTGAGAAAATAATTTCTCCCATGAAAAAAAAGATAAAAAATGTTTGCTTTCTTCTTGACCTTTCCCTTAGGGCAATGTGCATCATAGATTTCAGCAGTTGCAACTTGCGAACATATCTCTTGTTTTATAAGAAGTTATCGTTTTTTCACAGATTATCCACAGGAGGAACAAGTGTATCAAATTGGAGAATTTTCTAAGATTTTTCGCGTCACCCCCAAAACCCTGAGGTACTACGATGAAGTAGGACTGCTTAAACCTGCAAAGATAGATACTCACACGGGCTACCGCTACTATTCCAGCAGCCAGTTCCCTGTGATGAACTCTATTCTTTCCTTCCGGGACATGGGATTCAGCCTGACCGATATTCAGCATCTTGTCAGCCATCCAGAAGATCAGAATGCGTATCTTGAGAGAAAGATTTTGGAATTGAAGAACCAACAAAAGGCTTTATTAAAACAGATTAGAGTTTCTCAAACCTACAAACAAACAATCCAAGGAGCACATAATATGCAATATTATCCAACTATCAAACGCCTGCCAAACGTAATTGTCGCCTCAATGCGAACGACTATCCCTTCATACGATGCCTATTTCACCATTATGCCAGAAATGGGACAGGAGATGGAAAGCCAGGGAGCGGTCTGCGCCACTCCATCATACTGCTTCAACATATACCACGATGCGGAATATCGAGAAGAAAACATTGACGTGGAATGTTGCGAAGCTGTCGTTCAGGCAAAACAAGACTCAGACAAAGTCACCTACAAGACAATTGAAGCAGTTCCCCAAGCTGCCTGTCTCCTGCACCAGGGCCCATATACGACCTTGAGGGATTCTTACCAGTTTCTCTACTCCTGGATTGAACAATCCGGATATGCTGTAGCCGGACTACCTCGGGAATCCTATATCGACGGAATCTGGAATAAGGAGGACGAGGCTCAGTGGCTGACAGAAATACAGATTCCGGTCAGCCCTGCCTAAGGGCTTCTCCCCTCTGCACTTTGTAAGGGGAATTCTCCCCTTACAGAGTGACTGAAAGCTTGAAACTTTTCTCATAAGCAAGCACCATAGACTATTGCAGGGCAAATACCGCTAACGGTTTGCCCTGCGGCTGTTGCAGAGGAAGAGGTATGCTGCTATGAGCATGTTGAAGGGCTTTGCCACCCTGTTTTTTGGTACAAACAAAGACTATCCTCCCGCACTCTCCACTCAATCACGGGAATATGGGAGAAAGCTGGTGTGGAGATTCTTCATTCTCAACGGCATCTCCGTGGCTTTTCTCATGGACAACATTCTTGTCCTCTATGCAATCCGAAACGGTATGCCTGACCCGCTTGTTGCAGTCCTGTCTTCATTTGTCCATTTAACTATGCCGTTTATGATTATCGGTAAATACTCCATCGCCCGAATTGGGGCGGCAAGAAACTGGGGATTAGGGTGGTTTCTACGCTACCTCTCTGCAGCCTTTCTCATTACTGCGCCCCTCATATCCCCGCACGTTTCCTCCTCAGTCGTATATGCGATTATTCTTATAAGCGGTTTCGGATTTGCCCTCTTTAGAAGTATGGGCATTGTCTCCTCATCCCCCTTGGGTGGAGAGGTGACAACCCCTGAGAATAGAGGTGATTTCCTGTCGGGCAATCACCTTCGAGTCAACACCTCTCAGGTGTTGGCTATGCTGCTGCTGATTTCTGTCACAAGCCTGACAGATGATCTGTGGGTCTATCAGGTGGTGATCGGGATTGCCTGTGCCATCGGGATATACGCCAGTACAGTACTTGCTCGGATTCCAGAATCCGAGGTACCAAAACAATCCGCGCGAATTCCATTAGCTAAAGCGTTTCATACCCTTTGGTCCAACAAACGGTCCCGAAAACTCCTGTTCGCCTGGAGCGGAGGACTGACAGCCTATATGCTAGTCATCCCGTTTATGATGATCTCGGTAAAAAACGGGTACGGTATTTCTGATTATGCTGCCATCAGTTTTGCTCTGATACTTCTAGTCGGGGGTATCGTCTCCTCGGCGGTCAACGGAATGATAGCTGACCAGGTGGGACCTCGTCCGATCGTGCTGATGAACATAGCGGGTTTTCTCATTCCAGCCACTCTGTGGGCTACGGCTCCTTCTGAATTTATGCCCTTGCTGGTGGCTCTAACCTTTTTCCTGGCCGGGTACTGCAAAATCGGGATTATGATTGGCCTCAGCCACTATTTCCTTCTTGCCATCCCGAACTCAGATCGGGTGGGCAGTTCCCTGATAATACGGGTTACTGCCGGTGCGGTTGCAGGTTTATCAGGCACTGTACTCGGTGGTGGACTGCTGTCCTGGTTTGAATCCTCGGGCTTCGCGGGAATGGAGGTGTACCGGATGTTCTTTCGGGTCATTGTCTTTGTGCTAGTGATCCTCACATTTCGCGTCTATCGCCTTGAAAAGCTTAATGAATGGACAATTAAGGATATCTTAAAATTGCTTAAATCCCCACGTGACATGTATGCCATTCACGTTCTGAAACATCTCAGGAGAAAGGAGGACAGCGGAGAAGATGCTCGCACTCTTCAACGGCTGGGGGCAATTGGTTCTTCAATTCCCGAGGTGGAACTGAGAGAACAGCTTAACTCACCGCTTCTCTCTGTGCGTGTCAATGCGCTCCAGGCTCTTGGCAGAATCTCCTTTGGGAAAGAGACAGAGGAGGCTATCTTAAACCAACTGGCCTGCGGCGAACATACCTCTGGATGGATTGCAGCAGAGATAGTCGGGAAGCACAACATTTTGCGTGGAGTTGAATTGCTGCGCAAGGGGTTGTATTCCTCCGACCACTTCCTTCAGGGAAAATGCATGGTAGCGCTTGTCAGGCTACAGGACAAAGAGTATTACCCGGCTATTATTTCTCTGTTCGAGGAGTCTGAGAATCCACGAATCATCATTCACGGGGCAACTGCCTTGTCTATGATGGGTGGACAGGAACACCTTTCACGGATACTCAAAAAGACGCTCCAACCCGAGCTTCCTTCCTCAGTAGTTGATGAAGTACTCACTGCCGCTGCAGCAACTGTTGGAATACGGCAAAAATTCTACCAGTTCCTCCAAAAATTGAACCAGAACAAAGAAGAGGGAGCTTCTGAATTCATTTCTGATCTTGATCAGACAGCATTCAATCCCCAGGAGCAAGAGGTACTCAGGCGAGCCTTTGAAGACGAGAGTCAGTTTGCCTCTTCAGTTGAAATCCTGGGGGAAAAAGCAGGGCACATTCCCCGTGAGACAGGAAATCAACTGAAGGAACTGTTTGGAGAAACAAACCAGTCATTATTTCGGTTAAAAACAGTCTGCTGCGCAGCGATGATCATCTCAGAAGTATGGCAGAATCACTCACACATGGGAAGTATCATCGATCGAACCCTCTAGGGCAGGGACTTTTCAGGCAACCCATTAAACCGTATACTGAGGCATCTACCCTGTAGCAAAAACTTATTCAGAGAGGTTACCATGAAAGATCAGTTCACAGATAAACAACACCGCAAGTCGAATGAGATAAAACCTGGCATTTTGATGACTGTGATGTCTTACAACGATGAGTGCATGATGTGTCATTTCACGATGAAAAAAGGCGGCATCATCGAACCTCATGCCCACGATGCTGTACAAAACGGGTATGTGATTTCGGGGAAAGTCCGCCTGTTTGATGCGAACCGTGAGACTGTCTTCATGGCATCAGCAGGAAACGGATATGTATTCGATCCCCAGGAGACTCACGGGCTCGAAGTGATGGAGGAGACAGAACTTGTTGAAAGCTTTGCTCCCCTCAGACCAGAGTTTATCCCCCAGTAACTTCTAAAGCTGCTGAAAAAGGCCCATTATAAAGCCGATAAAACCCCCAAAGACACCTCCCCAGACTACAAGCCATCCCAGGTGTTTGGCTATCATCTCTTGCACGATTTCTTTCACCTGCTTTGGGGTTAACTCTTCAAGTCTCGCTGTAACGATGGTCTCGACATGCTGACTCACCGAGCCTACAAGGTTCTCTCCCTCGCCTTTCATAGAAGATGTAACAGCCTGTTGAAACCGATCCTGAGAAACTTCACTGTGAATAAAGGCGCGCATTTTCTCTTCAAAAGGCTTCCTGAATCCTTGCAGGGCCGCCTCCCCGCCGATCATCCCAAGCATTCCACCAAACGATGACTCCATGATAACAGAGGCAAGTGAAGAAAAAGCCTGGTCGTAATCAATCGCATCAGCAATCACTTCAGCATCCACACCAACTTTTGAGCTATCGGTGAATGTTTCATCGAGGAACTTCTTCATATGTTCCTCGGTGAAAAACTGCTCCATGATCAAAACTCGTATTCCCCGCTTGAAGTCCTCAAAATGGTTCGGAACAACCCCGGATCCATACAGAAGCGGCACTTTCTCAAAAAGCATGTGAACGGCAAGCCAGTTCGTAAGGGATCCAGAAAGGGCAAAAAAGCCGACAATCCGTATAATTGATCCATACAGCGGTGTAAGATAGCCAAGCACAATAATGCCGACGGATATCATATTTGTAACCAAACTCTTGTTCATTGATTCTTCCTATGTATACAGTGTTTTTGCCACTATATCCGAATCTGGGAAACAAGAAAAGGATTGGCAGCTGGCAGGCTGGGGAGAAAACAGTTTAGGCAAACTATTGCGCTAAACAACTGTCTATTTATATAATGGACTTTGGAGAAGCTTTATGAGGGGAAATATCTCTATATGGGTCTATTTGTACACACTGCTGCACGCACTATTTATGGTGTTCATGGGTGCTGCCGCGTACATTGACCCCTCCTTTCAGTTTACAGGACTGTTACTAACCTCCTCAGTACTGCACCCTATCGGCTTCTATGCGAACCGGAATATTGCAGTGGCTGTTGCCGCTGTTCTTGCTGTCGTGTACGGCTTGCGGACAAGAAGGCCCTACCAGATATCGACTATTCTGGTAATCTTCCTTGTGACTGATATTGCTGATCTGGTTTTACTCCTTTTGAGAAATGATGCCACCCCCCTGATGATCGGTGTCTATGCAGTCCTGTTCTGGATACCAGAGATCCTTTCACTGATCTATCTCTTTAGAAAATTCAAACCCTACCGAAAACGGGCAAATATGAGTGTAACCGAGGGAAGTTGACTTAAGCGTTCCACTCCTGGAGATGCAGGGGTTTTCTCCTTTTCATTTTGGCCTTGTACCGTTATGATACACGTATGGCATTTGAAGATAAGAACGATGATTCGAGTATCATGCCCTCCTCGTTTAACCTGCGTTACCAGACACCAGATCGACTGGAACTCGAACTCTCCCTCACTCTCCCGCTACAACCCAGTCATCAGCAGCTTGAAGACCTTTTTGAGGAGTTTATACGAAGTCGCCCGATAGAAGTGCTATTTAAGAATAGAAAGAATTATGCTGAGCTGCGCGCAGATGATCCAGAACATCCGTCTTTACTCTCCTCTGAGCATCTTGCCCAACTGATCGGTTCAAGCAGCCCCGCGGCCCAGAAGTTCATGAAAGAGGTCTACGATCAATGGGCTGCTGATGTGCACAACTGGATATATGAGGCTGTTGTGAAAGCAAGCGAAGCAGAAGCTTTCAAACCCTGCAATCTTGTGATCTCGGGTCTGGGGGAGAGAACTGTTGAGCAAACGAACCTCCTCCTCTCTGTTTCTAAGCCCTTTAGGGTTCGTCCTGAAGAACCCCACCAACACGGTCTGCGCGTCCCAAACCTCCCTCCGGCACCGGAAACCCCACAGCTCACGTTTTCCATGTGTTCGGAGTCTGAACAACTCTCCCCTGAAGCCTATCTCAAGGCAATGGGGTTTCAGCTTGATGAAGCCTCCTTCCTGGCAACATCATACGCTACAGAGCCCCTTCCCGAGAGTGATGAGCAAGCGATTTCCACCCACATGCTTAATTCAAGAGAGATCTTGTTCACCTATCGGGAAATCAACTCTGACTCAACACTGCTGTTGCCCATTGCACTAGCCTGCACCGATTCTCAGGAGGTTCCTGACAGGGTTGTAGTTACCGCTGAGGTTTTTGATGAATCGCAGCAGCATCTGCTCTCAACTCAATCCCTATCCATCCCCGTCGCTCCACAGCAGGAGAAAATACTGCCGATCATCAGACATCTGCTGTATCGGCCGTAATAATGGGGACTCAATCATCCTCGTAGAGCTCATGGATTTCATCCCATGCTTCAGGTTCATCTTTCCGTAGTCTGGAAAGAAGGTAAAAATTATGTATCAGCATCCTGAGCTGCTCTGCCTTGATCTGTTCGGCATCCTCTCTGTGTTGAAAATTGTAAGAGAAAACTTCTTCAGCCGTCATGCGGCAGACATCCTTCGCCACCTGAAGGACCTCCTGCTTCGTCATGCGTAGGAACCCCTCAACCGGCAGAAGAAAGATGGGTTCATAGCTCATCCGTTCAAGGTCGGAGGCAACCACTTCGATTCTCTCGTTATCGACCTCATCGGTAATGTTCTCCAGCTTGCCTAACAAATCAGTGCATGATGCCGTATGTCCGCTCATCGTCTTCTCCTTCCCGCTTATGTATATTCAGGTATATAGTAATAGATCTATCTAGCTACTCCAATATCTTCAGGTCACTAAACGCTGCACCAGTAGGTTTCCGTGGCAATCTGATTGATTTCTTCGGTAGTTCTCGCCTGCAGCAACCTCTCAGCAAACTCATGACACTTACTTGCGGTCAATTCCTGGACTAGTGTTTTCACCTGAATGAGTTTAGAGGGCTCAACACTGATGTTTGTTATCCCAATCCCAATTAAAAACGGGATAATGAGAGGATCTGCTGCTGCATCACCGCATACGGATAAGTAATACGGATCATCAGGCCTGACGCCTCGTACCGAATCTGCAAGACGATTAAGGGTGCGTAACACTGAGGGGTGAAATGCCGTGTGCATTTGACCAACATATTCATTACTTCTATCGACAGCCAGCAAGTACATAATCAAATCGTTTGTTCCCACACTGAGAAAGTCAGCCTCTTGGGCCAGCTCTGCCGAGAGGTCGACCGCGGAGGGGATTTCTACCATTGCACCAATGTTTGGATGTTCACAATGAGGGATCCCTGAATCTCGCAACTCTTTTATACAAAGAGTAATCTCTTCTCTCCCTTGAATAAATTCATCGAGTGAAGAAATCATAGGAAAGAGAAAACAGAGGTTGCTGTTTGCCCCGGCCCGCAGACCAGCCCGTATTTGTTCACGGAAGATGTCTTTTGCCTCCAGGGAGTAACGGATGCCTCTAAATCCTAAAAAGGGGTTATCCTCGGCGGTTATGTCAACATAGCCGGGCAGTTTATCCCCACCGATATCCAGTGTGCGGAACACAACAGGTTTCTCACCGGCGGACGCACAAATCTTTTCGTACACCTGAACTTGCTGTTCTTCAGAGGGAAAACTATTCTGGATAAGAAAAGGAAATTCAGTTCTATACAGGCCTATGCCCTCTGCCTGCCTGATCTTCCCAGCCTCGGCGTCATGAAGAATATTGACATTAACGTGTACCTTCACCTGCACTCCATCCCGGGTTACAGTGGTTTTCGGTATCTGCTTGGGAAGTACTTCTTGATAGCTCCCCGTGAACTGGGCGTATCTGCGCCTGATTTTTTTGTCTGGATCAATATGAAGCATCCCTTGGGTAGCATCAGCAATGACCGGTGTATTATTCGGTAACTGGTGAAGATCTTTGTTGTATACCAGCAGAAGCGGTATTTCCAACGATCTGGCTAAAATGGAAATATGAGCAGTCAGTCCCTGACCTATAAGAACTATTGCTTTGGCTTTCTGCACCCACATACGAACAAGCTCCGAGGGGTATATCGCGGAGGCAATAATGACATTCTCTGAGCAGTCACGATGGTCAGGCGGCTCCTGATACAGATTTGCCAGCATACGGTGCTCAAGATCCCTCACATCCTGCTCTTTTTCTTGGATACGAGGATTATTAACACTTGTCATGAGTTGGGCATAGGCATCACTTACCTTTCTGATAGCTTTATCGGCAGACATCCCTCCTTTGATCTTTTTCCGTATTGCACCGGTAAACTCCGGATCTTTGAGCATCAGATAGTGTGCAGTAAAAATCAGCCCGGCAATATCGCTGAGACTCTCGCCAAGGCGCTGCTCAATCTGGTGCAGCTGTTTGACAGTCTCCTCAACTGCTGTGTCAAAATCATCTTCGGAGTAATCGAGCGTGGATTCTCTTTGATCCTCTTGCGGCGAATCCAGAATAAAAAATTGCTGGCGATTGAAATAGAGACTCCGGCCGAAAACAATCCCGGGTGAAGCCCCTTTCCCCTCGATGGGAGTATGAAAGGAGACGTGGCTAGTTTTCCTGCTTCTCAGAGCTAGCAGCAGCCCTGCACTCATCACAGAAGAGGCCAACTGAGCCGCAATAGTCATCAGTACTTCTATGTCTTCGTCATCGAAATAGCTTGATTCCCTCTTGTGAAGGGTTATCACTCCGATTTTCTCTCTAGCCCGTCGAATCGGCACAGCAAGAAGGGATTCATACGGTTCTTCACCTATTCCTGGAATCGGCTTAAAGTGCGGGTGTGTTGAAGCCCTGTCTGCCCGTATCGGCTGAAGAGTTTCCATCACCAGGCCAGTTATCCCCTCACCCTCACGGAAACGCAGCTTCCCTACAAAAGAAGCATCCAAGCCCGCGGTACCCTGTAGAGTCAGATCTCTGTGGTCATCGTTATAGATAAAGAATGAACAGGCGTCTGCTGCCATATGCCCGGCAACGAGTTTGGCCAGGTCGGTTAAAAAAACACGCAGGTTGGTACTTTCATCGAGGATTTTAGTCAGTTCGGCTGTCCGGTCCAACAGGGGACGCCGTGCCTTTTTCCCCATACTTGTAGTTCTCCTTTTTGTAGGTCCTTAAGCTCACATACCATGTTATCACCAGTTTATTATATTATCCTAGAGCCAAACGGGACGAGAGCAAGCATTGCCAGCTTGAGATGCTGCCGGGCAAAGGGTATGCCAATAATAGTCACCCCAAACACGCAGGTAAGTACCAGATGATATAAAAACAATTCCCAGCCGAAGAAAATCAACCACACAATATTCGCCAGTGTGTTAACTGCACCAAAACGGCCAATCACAGCTTCATGCCCAAAAGGCCATAACGTCAATTGTGCAATCTTCATACACTGCAGCCCGAAGGGAATCCCCACCACAGTCAGCATCAACACCACCGCCGAGATAAACCATCCAACTGCGCCAAGCAGTCCTCCAAAGACTACCCAAACGAGATTTGCCAGCAGCCTCATTACGGCATCCCCCTGTTTCCCGTACGTCAAGGCACCTTGACCACAGTCCAAATAAAACGGTACCTTGTGGAAACATAGTATCATATGATCAAGCATAAGGGGGAAGCCAACATGAAAAAATATATTGGAATACTGCTTGCAGTCGGATTACTGGTGAGCGTTCCTGCTTTCTCTGCAGGAGAACAGGAAACCGATCAGGAGGAACTAGTTGTGGCAATGGAATTACAGTATCCTCCCTTCGAAATGAGCAATGAGAAAGGGGAGCCTTCCGGAATCAGTGTAGAGATTGCAGAGGCGCTGGGGGAATACCTAGACAGGCCAGTCCACATACAAAATACTGCCTGGACAGGATTAATTCCTTCACTACAAACTGGAAAGGCCGATATCATCATCTCATCGATGACCATAACCTCAAAACGAAAAGAGGTCGTTGATTTTTCAATTCCCTATATTCGAGCTGGACTGACCCTTCTCATTGCAGAAGATTCACCGGTAGAAAACTTTCACGACCTCAATGAAGAGGGGAGAGTCGTCGCGGTCAAATCAGGTACAACCGGTGCGCTTATCGCTAAAGAAGAACTTCCTCATGCTGAACTTCACATTTTTGAAGAAGTATCTGCCTGCGTACTTGAAGTCACCCAGGGTAAAGCTGATGCGTTTATCTACGATGCCCTCACGGTCATACGAAATCATCAGAACAATCCCGAAAGTACCAGAGTAAATTTGGAATCAATTCCAGGCTCGTTCGGTGACTGGGGTATGGCGGTGAAGAAGGGGAACGACAAACTCCTCGAGCAGGTTAACGACTTCATTAGGACCTTCCGGGAAGAAGGCGGGTTTGACGAACTTGCAGATACCTATTTAAAAGAGGAACAGCAGCTCTTTGATCAGCAGGGCATTCCCTTTTTCTTCGATGTCGAGTAACGAGGCTACTGGCTTTTGGGGAGCTGTTTGTGCGCATTAAACATCTAGTTAAAAAACTTTTTTTTCACCCCCCGGGCAGCACCAGTGTGTCCCGCTATGTACAGCTAGCAAATATCCTCCTTGTCGGAGTGCTGCTAGCTGCAGCATTCTTTTTGGGATTCAGCTCGCTATCCTATCAGTTTCAATGGGAAAATGTCTGGTTATATCGGGAGAGCCTTATTGAAGGCTTTGTTATGACCATCGTTATTTCACTTGCCAGCCTGTGTATCAGCACGCTTCTCGGCCTCTTCTTTGGCCTCTCCCAGAGAAGCTCCTTCCTTCCACTACGTATTTTTTCCCGATTCTATGTAGAAGGAATCCGGGGGACTCCGCTGCTTGTACAGATCCTCATTTTCTTTTATGTCATGGCCAATGCTGTCGGACTGAATAACAGGTACGTGTCCGGCATCTTTATCATGTCCATATTTGCCGGTGCGTATATCGCAGAGATCATTCGATCGGGCGTTGAGAGCGTCGGTAGTACGCAGCGCGAAACAGCTCGCTCCATAGGTCTCACCAAGCGTCAGACATACCGATTCATCATCTTCCCTCAGGTTATTACGAGGGTTTTACCACCGTTGACCGGGCAATTTGCTTCACTGATAAAGGATTCCTCTCTCCTGTCTATTATTGCAATCAAGGAATTTACCCTCGCTGCACGGGAAATAAATGCTAATACCTTCTCAACGCTTGAAAGCTACATCCCACTGGCCGCTGGCTACTTGCTGTTGACCATCCCGATTTCATACCTGACAAAACGTCTGGAAAAGAGGTTTTTCTATGAGACTTAGCCTCAAGAATATGACGAAGACCTTCGGGAGCCTCACAGTCTTTGACAAGTTAAACCTTGAACTCGACGATGCCCATGCTGTAGTCATGATTGGGCCTTCAGGGGGCGGCAAGACAACCCTGCTACGTATTCTCGCTGGTCTGGAGAAACCAGACAGCGGAACAGTCTTTGTTAACAATCATCACTTGGGAGGGACCGAGGAGCAATTGATCACCTACCGAAGAAATATTGGCATGGTCTACCAGGCATACAATTTATTCCCGCACCTCACGGCAATAGAAAATATTGTTCTTCCTCTGGTTCGAGTACAGGGAGTACCGAAACACCAAGCCTACGAACAGGCAGAACGGCTACTGAATCGGTTCAACCTTGCCGAACACGCCCATAAAAAGCCCATAGCCCTCTCCGGCGGTCAGCAGCAGAGAATAGCTATCTGCCGGGCGGTGGCCGTTAAACCCGAGGTGCTCTTTTTTGATGAACCAACGTCCGCACTGGACCCTGAATATACCTCAGAAGTGCTTGACCTCATTGAGGAACTACACGAGGAGGAACAGATGGATCTGGTACTGGTAACTCACGAAATGGGCTTCGCCCACCATGCCTCCGATTATGTACTGTTCGTGTCCGACGGCGGAATCGTTTCCCAGGGGACTCCGGTCGAAATGTTTGAAGAGACCCAAATACCACGCGTACAAAGATTTTTTGACAAAGTTCTCAAGTATACACGTTGAGTCCAAAGAAACTGAGGACTATACTACAGTACAGACCAACAAAAAATCCGGGAGGGATTGTGGATGATATTAATTGTGTATGCCTCTAAGCATGGGGCTACCAAGTATTGCGCACAAGTGGTCGCAAAGAAGCTAGGAGGAGAATATGACCTTGTAGACTGCGAACATGAACGTGTGCCGGAACCAGAGAGCTATTCCGAAATCCTCATTGGATTTTCCGTGCACGCCGGGTCGGTCCAGAAGAAAATACGCAAGTTTGTAAAACGCCATGCCGCCTTACTTGTGGAAAAACAACCAGGCCTGTTTTGCAGTTGCCTGTCAGATGATAATCATGCAATCGAGTATTTTCACAAAAGCTTTCCCGCTTCTGTTATCCAGTCCTCGCGTGCTATCGGAATGTTCGGAGGTTCAGTCCAATTCGAGAAAATGAATTTCATCGAACGCTTCATTATGAAAAAAATCACTAAAACAGACACCAGCTTTTCCAGAATTAGTGATGAGGCTATGGATACCTTTGTTCAGCGCTACAAGAAAGCGAGGTAATCAGCCTGGTGAAGGGAAAAGCATTCCTGAAGCAACTTAGTCCTGTCCAACGGTTCTTGCTTGTGATAGCCGGATCACTCTCCCTGATTCTTGGCATAATCGGTATTATCTTGCCGCTTCTCCCAACCACCCCATTTTTACTGCTTGCCTCATACTGTTATCTACGAAGTTCAAAGAGACTCTATCTCTGGTTGATTAACCATAGACTCCTGGGTTCCTATATCTATAACTACATGCACTATAGGGCTGTAAGCATGAAAGCGAAGGTCTTTGCACTTATCCTCCTATGGGCAACTCTATTGTTCTCAATCTGGTTAATCGGAAAACTGTATCTGGGGCTGCTCCTTGGAGCAGTAGGAATCGGAGTTTCAATCCATCTCTTGACCTTGAAAACTCTTACGAACGAACAACGTCTGAAACGCTACGGTGAGCTTACAGAAGCCCTGGAAGAGGAACCAAACGCTCTTCCACCGGAAAGACAGCTGGGCAATCGAGGGCTTAAGTAAGTTGAATGCTCTCTACTGGATGCTGAAACCAGAGCTGAACGGGCACAGGCTGTTGCCTGAAGCTGCCAGCGAGTGCTAAAGGGGAAACCCTCCCGCACCCCCTCTTTTTGGTGGACATAATCACAGATGCAATCGAGTCGCCAAACACTTCGTTCCATGTTGCATTGTAGAGAATCTGTTTCATAAAGCCGTTGCTTGCATTGTTCGCGGCTTAACATCGTGTCGTTCTACGGGTAGAATAGGGGGAGTTTTATACCATGAGTCGGTGAGCTGCGGCTTTTCTTGTGTACCTCATGCCGATGAGCTATTGCTTTTGCTGTTCGCTGTATTCAGAACAACATTGGAGAATCAAAGATGGAGATGACACACGAGGCACAGTTGCTGCTGGATAGGTACCTGGAAGCTTTTTCGAGGAGACTGCCCTTGTCTACTCGAAAGAAAGTCACTGAAGAGCTCAAAGACTCGCTCTTGCAGTATCTCGAAGAAAACTACACCGCAGACCATGAAGAAATAACCGCCGAAGAAATGAAAGAGGCCCTCAAAGAGTTCGGGGCACCCGGGAAACTGGCGCTTTCCTACAACGAACACGACTACCTCATCAGCCCTGCTCTGTTTCCTCTGTATCGGCTGGTTATATTCATCGCCGCTGGGGCATCGGCTTTTGCCGTAATCGTACAGGGGCTTGTTTCTGCCGCCAAGGGATTGTTTACCCTCTCCTCTTTCTTCCTGCTCATTCCTCAGTTTATTACTGCCTTTGCTTCAGCAGTTGGCTTTACCACAATAGTTTTCTATTGCATAGAACGCTGGGGCAAAACCCGCGACTGGGGAGAGGAACTCTATAAAGACTGGTCTCCTGATACGCTGCAAAAAAAGGTCCCGAGTAATTCGGTGAGCAAGAGTGAGCAGATAATAAGTATTCTTTTCTCCGCTGCACTCATCGTTGTCCTCTTGTTATTTGCCGAACAAATTGGTATCTACTTTCCTGGCGAGAACGCCTGTATATTCATACCAATCCTGCGGGACGGTTTTTTCGCGTTTGTTCCGGTATTAATCGTTCGAATCCTTTTGGGCATTGCTCTTTCCGGAGTTCTGCTGTACCAGGGGGGATTTTATCTAAGGACAAACATGTTTAGTGTACTGCTTGGCTGTATAGATATCGTGATCGCCATTATCTTCATACGAAACGGCACTTCCTTCTTTTTTGATTTTACTGCATTAACCCGGATAGGAGTCGATATCCTTGCCCCGCTAGTCAGGGTTCTGTTCTACGGAATTCTTGTACTCATCATAGTCCTTTCTGTTATTGAGATCATCAAGCGAATAACGGCAATGCGTGATCATCCTCAAAGCTAAATGAGGGTTTTTTTGTAAAACTATAAGCGCTCGCGCATTATCTGAAAGTACTCATTGACTCTCTCGCAGTAATGTGTTACTTTTAGCTTAGCTTTTACCAAGGGTACCAAGAGTTTATGTATTTGTTTCCTGTCTGACGTCTTTTCTTCCTTACTGGCTGATCTTGACGGACATCAAAACGAATCAGACTTGTTGTCCAAGTATAAAGTGAAATTAATTTTTATATCCGGTTCATCCGGGGAGGATTCTGTAGAATGGCTAAAAAAATCTATGTAGGTAATATGAATTACGCTACAACAGAAGATCAGCTCCACGACCTGTTTGGTCAGTATGGAACTGTTCAGAGTGTCAAGATCATCACTGATCGAGAAACAAACAGACCCAAAGGGTTTGGGTTCGTTGAGATGGAAGAGGACGATGCGGCTGAAGCAGCGATCTCTGACCTTGACGGAAAAGAGTATGACGGGAGAAATCTGAGAGTCAACGTTGCTTTGGAGAGAAAACCTCGCCAGAACAATTATAGATACTAATAAATCTTATCCGTTTGTGAGCAGGAAGCTTTTTTGAGCTGACTGTTAGAGGGTTGCCAAGACTGGCAGCCCTTTTTTTATTTGATAGAGGTATCTTTGATTGTGACCTCCCCACATCTGACTTGCCTAAGGGGTGTGGAACATACTACACTTGAGAGACCAAATCAGTTAGGAGATTGAATTTCATGAGCACACCACATAACAAGGCCGATCATGGCGAAATTGCTGAAACCGTGCTGCTGCCGGGAGATCCGCTGCGTGCAAAATTCATTGCTGATCACTTCTTTGACAGCCCGGTACTGTTTAATGACGTCCGGAACATGCTTGGATATACGGGGACGTGGAACGGGCAACGGGTATCGGTAATGGGAACGGGAATGGGAATTCCCTCTCTTGCCATTTATGCTGAGGAGTTGTGTCGTTTCTATGGAGTTCAGCAGCTTATCCGAGTCGGGTCCTGCGGTGCTCTCCAACCTGACCTTAATTTGTACGATGTTATCCTTGCCATGAGTGCCTCCACGGATTCATCCATTAATACGTATCGTTTCAAAGGGGGATCCTACGCCCCCACAGCAAATTTTGATCTGCTGTATAGAGCCTACAAGGCAGCAGGAGAGCTTGGAATACAACCGCATGTTGGACAGGTGACCTCCACTGACCTCTTTTACGGGATCGAGGGTGAGGATATATCCTGGAAGTCGTGGGCAGCCTATGGTTCTTTGGCCGTAGAGATGGAAACCGCAGGTCTCTACACGATTGCCGCCCGTCACGGAGTAAAAGCCCTATCGGTTCTGACGGTCTCGGATTCGCTGGTTCACCAGCAGGAGACCAGCGCACAGGAACGGCAGACTTCGTTCACCCAGATGATGAACATTGCTCTCGCCCTCGCCTGAGCAATCATACACCCTGCTAAGATCTACTAAGACTGTTCTTCCACATTCCCTGCCAGTCCAAGCTTATCTGCAATCGGTCGCATGCCAAGGATTGTCCACTCAATGACCTCGGAGAGTTCCATGCCCAGCATGTCAGCGCCCCTTGCTATAAGCTCTCGGTCAACCCCGGCAGAAAAAGCTTTCGATTTCCACTTTTTCTTCACTGACTTGGCATGCATGTCCAGAATACTCTTGGAAGGACGCACAAGAGCAGTTGCCGCAACCAGTCCTGTAAGTTCGTCGATTGTGAATAGCGTCTTTTCCAGCGTTGTTTTCGGTTCAACATCACTGCAGATTCCCCAACCGTGACTTCGGACAGCCCGAATATACTCATCCGGCCAGCCGGCATCCTTAAGTATATCCTCAGATTTCGTACAGTGTTCCTGGGGATACAGTTCGTAGTCGATATCATGACACAGCCCAATAACACCCCACTTGTGTTCATCCTCACCAAGCTGGTTGGCAAAATATCTCATGACAGCCTCTACAGCAAGGGCATGCTGGATCAGATTTGCCCCGCTTACATACCGATTCAACAGCTCCCAGGCTTCTTCACGCGTTATGTTCTCTTCCATAGTTCCTCCACAGTATATTGAGTACTTTAGTCTTTTCTCTGTAATTCCCCGGCATACCAGACCCTGGGGACCTCATAATCTCGTTCCTGGATTTTGATACCACCGAACTCATCTATTCCCATGAGACGCCCTCGTATCATCTGAGATTGTGCGGTTGCTTCAGATGCACTGCCGGGCAAAAAAACAATCTCCCGGTTCATGTTATATAATCTATCTTCTATTTCGCTTGTTTGCAGCCCCAGTGTAAGACGGTAGTGCAGCTGCTTCAGTAGTCCCGGAAGTAGTTCCAGCGGTGCTACAGTGGAACAGCCCATTTGCTCAAGTGAGACAGGCTTCCAATACCTGTTGTTGGCGGTCAACTGCCAAGCTTCAGCAGGGTCTCCCCCACAATTCACCCCGATACCGATATAAACGGCATTCCCGCGATGTTCGCAGAGAATACCGGCAAGTTTCCTGTCATCCACGATAATATCATTGGGCCACTTGATCTGCACGTGCAAACGGCACAGCAGTTCAAGGTGCTCAGCTACCCCCAACCCCACTCCCAGGGGGAGCAGAGAGAGGGGGAACGCTAGTTCAGAATCACTTAGTACGAGCGTCATGAGAAGCGAAGCCCCGCGTACATCGTACCAGGACCTGTCAGTCCCTCTCCCTCGTCCTTTATTCTGATGCTCCGCTACAACTACGATTCCCGAATGCCCCTGCTGTGAATAGATCTGGCGGGCTGCTTCCATCGTCGAATCAACAGTTTCGCTGAAATACACGGGAAGCTTTGAAAAGGGATGCAGAATATCTAGCTCTTTCATACGTGTCGATGGTATACGCAGAGGTTCTTTTGTGCAAGAAGGTAAAAATCCCTTGAAAGGCTCATATTTATACTGTATGTTTATACATTGAAAAGAGAATAAATATGCATACCATGGGCGAGGTTAACATGCGCGAGCGCCAAAACAGATTATCAAAAATCAAGGAATTGATCCGAAATCACCGGATTGACAGCCAGGAAATGTTACTGGAGCTACTGACTAGTGAGGGTTACACCGTCACCCAGGCAACGCTTTCTCGAGATTTAAAGATGTTAAAAGTAGGGAAGATCTCCGACGGCTGGTCCGGATATTACTATGCTCTTCCGGAAAATGAACTTATATCCGAATCGGAGAAAAGCTATATCCAGGATGTGCGCAGGGGTGTGCTCTCAATCGAATTCAGCAAAAACATTGGCGTTATCAAAACCCGGCAAGGCCACGCTGACAGCGTTGCTCTAGCACTCGACATACTCTCAATTCCCGAAATTCTTGGGACCGTAGCCGGAGACGATACCATATTCGTCATCCTCCGCGAGGGGATGACCAAAGAAGACCTCACCGAAAGCTTTAAAACCCGTATCCCCGAAACGGACGCATAAATGAGAACGCATCCTCTGGAGTTCAACATGTCCAGAGGATGCTGCTGCTACTAGTCGAAGGTTAAAAAACTTACTACCTTTATACCCAGAGAGACCCCATACAAGGAGAGAATGATGAAGATACAGTATCGCAATCTCGATGCGATTGAATCATTTCATGAATTGAGTAAGCTTTCCCCGATACAGCTTTCCAAAGCGCTTACCAGTGATAGGATTGATTCGTATAACTCACCCATTGCAGAGGGGCTCGTGTTTAACTACGCAGCCTCTCCAATCTCATCTGACCACCTGTCGGTTATGAAAGACCTGGCCGACTCCCAGCAGTTGGCAGACAAATATCGTGCTCTTCTTGATGGGGAGCCCGTAAATACGGGAGAAGACCGTATGGTCCTTCACCATCTCACCCGCGGGCGACTGGGCGCAGACATCGAAGTCGATGGAGAGAATAAAGAACGGTTCTATGCCGCACAGCTTCGAAGAATTTCTGATTTTACCGCAGCAGTCCATTCCGGGGAAATACCAGGCTCAACCGGCAAGCCCTTTAGCACTGCGGTACAAATCGGAATCGGAGGGTCAGATCTTGGCCCCCGCGCACTCTACACAGCACTGACAGGAATACAGAACTCCACCAGTGAAACTCAACCGATGCAGGCCGAATTCATCTCCAATGTTGACCCTGATGATGCAGCCGCTGTTCTGCGTCGAATCGATCCGGAGACAACGCTCTTCATTGTAGTTTCCAAAAGCGGAACCACGCAGGAGACTCTGACAAACATGGAACTCGTCCGCAGACACCTGGAACAACGCGGTCCAAAAGGATATGATCCCCGGGGGCATATGGTGGCTGTTACCAGTAAAACTAGTCCTCTAGCCGATTCAAACGATTTCCTGGAAAGTTTTTTTATCGACGACTATATTGGTGGCCGTTACTCATCTACAAGTGCTGTGGGAGGTTTGATACTCTCTCTAGCCTTCGGTGCTGAAGTATTTAAACAGCTGCTTGGCGGTGCGCACGAGGGTGACAAACGCGCACTTCAGCCTGAACTCCTTGCAAATGCTCCGATGCTCGATGCGCTGCTTGGCATATATCTTGGCAATGTGTTGGGATTTCGAACTTCCGGAGTCATCCCCTACTCTCAGGCGCTCTCCCGCTTTCCAGCCCACCTGCAGCAGCTCGACATGGAGAGTAACGGGAAACAGGTAAACCGCTTCGGCGAGCCCCTTAACTATAAAACAGGTTATACCATTTTCGGTGAACCCGGAACGAATGGTCAGCATTCTTTCTTCCAGCACCTTCATCAGGGTACCGACAAAACGCCGCTTCAGTTCATCGGCTTCTCCGAAAGCCAATACCAGGAAGATCTACACAGCGGGGGGAGCACGAGTCAAAAGAAGCTGAATGCCAATCTCGCTGCCCAGATTGTAGCCTTCGCAAAGGGAAAACAAGAGGCTAACAAGAATAAACATTTCCCCGGAGAACGGTATTCAACCCTCATCTATGGAAACAGACTCACCCCCCGCTCTCTCGGCACGCTGCTCTCCCATTTTGAAAACAAGGTCATGTTCCAGGGGTTTCTTTGGAATGTAAATTCCTTTGATCAGGAGGGTGTGCAGCTCGGTAAAAAGCTTACAAACAGTATTCTGAGTGGGGAGGCAACAGATCCAGCCCTAGCAGCCTATACGGGTCTTCTCTCCTGAGGACCAAGTCCCCGGAGGGTAAGCGAATACCTTCTTTGCACCAGGTGTGGATGAGAAAAAAGATAAAAAAAACCCCTCAGGGAAAAGGAGGTTTAAAACCCTGAGGGGAACATCAAAAGGAGGTCGATGAAAAAAGTCTAATGCTCTTTCAGATAGGTAAACATACCCCTAATAAGAAAGGTTACAAAAAACTTAACATTTTTGCTGCTACTTCGCGCCATGCTGTGAGGCTCAGTAGCTTTCCGTCTTTGCGCCTACAATCTATTCATTTGGAGAAAAAGAATCAAGTCAATTCGATAATTTTTTCACCAAAATATTCATATTTTTCCACCTGCCCATTCATTGATCAGTTGCCGTAGTTTTCTTCACGCGTTAGTTTGCATTTTTCATCGATACCGGCTGGCGTGTATTCTCTAGCACATCCCTCCAAAGGCTACCCTCAGTATCTACGTAGTTGCGCTCGGAAACAGCAACCCGAATCGGGATGTGCACAAATTTATTGTTTAGTAAGCTGACTAAGGTCTGTGTCTTTCCAGCCATGGCAGCATGGACTGCATGGGCCCCGAGTCTCGAACAGTAGATTGAATCATTGGGGTTAGCCTGTGAACTCCTGATAATGTAGCTTGGGTCTATGTATTTGATATTGACCTCAATGTGCTCCTTCTTGAAAAACTCATCAATTTTGTCACGCAGAAAGGCTCCAATGTCGTGTAACACCTTGTTGCCGGAAGTATCTCGAGCCGTAGAGTCCTCAAAGAGTTCCTGACCGGCTCCTTCAGCCACCAGGATGACGGCATGGTCACGTTCGGTAAGCCGTTTTTTTAAATGCGCTAATAACCCATTATCCCCCTCAAGGTCGAATGGATTCTCGGGAATAAGGCAAAAATTTACATCACTCATAGCCAGCGCTGTGTAGGCGGCTATAAAACCTGCAGCCCTTCCCATCACCTTAACCAGTCCAATGCCATTGATCGAATCATGTGCTTCAACGTGAGCGCCTCGCACAGCCGGTACTGCCGTACTGACAGCGGTATCAAACCCGAACGAACTCTGTATGAAGGATAAATCGTTATCAATGGTTTTAGGTATCCCGACCACAGCAATCTTCAGCTTCCGCTTTTGTATCTCCTCCCCGATTTCGTAAGCTCCGCGCAGGGTTCCGTCTCCACCGACGGTAACTAGAACATTCACATTCATCCGCTCAAGCGAATCGACGATATCGGAAACCCGATTTCCTCCCCCCCGGGAGGAACCCAGAATAGTCCCGCCTTTCATTTGGATATCATCGACTATATCCGGATCAAGCGGTATTGGCTCATACGGACTTTCAGGGAGCAGCCCCCGATATCCGTACTGAATCCCTGAGATTCGCCGCACTCCGTACCGGTACCAGAAACAGCGGACAACCGCCCGTATTACATTATTGAGCCCCGGGCAAAGACCTCCGCATGTTACCAGGGCGGCATGCACGTGGGCGGGGTTGAAATAGATGTTCTCCCTCGGGCCGGCAAGTTCTATAGCATCAAGAGAATGCGGCGTAACACTTCCATCACTTTGGAGATGCGCATCTATGTCATACAAAATTCTCTCTTCATCACTGACATAACTGGCAATTGAATCACCCAACAGATTCGACATAACAATGGGGGAGGTGACCTTGGTTTTTCCCAGGGTGGGAACAGCGAAATCGTAGCTCTTATCCTTCATCCGGCTTCTCCTTCTCTATAGCAGCAAGGAACGCTTCGAAACTCGTATCGGCCTGCTCCTTAACTTCACGTTGAAATTCGCTGTACAGCTTGGTGAGTTGTTTCCCAAAAGGTGTAATAACTGCGCCGTCTCTGCTGTCGCCTCCTTTTCGCCGCTCAAGAACACAGTGGCCAATCTCATCTTCCAGGGTTTTGAGCATGGAGTGGGCTTTTGAGTAGGACAACCCAAGATTGGCGGCTGCCTTGCGAATAGAACCCTCCCGGGCTATCTCCTCAAGCAGCCACAGTACGCCGATTCCCATAAACTTCTCGCCCTGTCCGTTGACCAGATATATTTTGAGCTTTAACTCCATAATTCTCCTGCTGCGCTAAACAGTGTCTCAAACAGTGTCTCGAGGGAATCAAGTTCCACACTGGAATAGGCAATCCGTAAATATGTTCCCTGAATCGAGATCGCACCGATGCCGTACGAATCAAGGAGATACAGTCGCAACTGTTCAGCATCTCCTTTACAGGTAAAGGCCATAAAGTAGCCAGAATTGAAGGGAAGAGGAACGAGTAGATCATTGTCGGCATACCGTGCCAGAACGTCACGGACCTTTTCATACCGAGCCTGCAGGATGTCAAAAGCCTCGTTTTTCTCCTCCTGATAACTCCCGCTTTTCAAACCCTGCAGGATCAAGGACTGTGCAGGTCGGCTGCAGTTGGAAACCGAGGAGCGAATGGCACCCATAGTCTTTTTTATCAGCGCCTCATACTGCTGCTCACTCATACCCTTCGCACCGTAGGTAACAAAACCGATGCGAAAGCCCCAGACAAATTCTTCCTTTGTGGCTCCATCAACTTTGACTGCCAGGATATTCTCATGCAGATTGGCAAGGCGGGCAAACAGCGACTCTTTATAGGTCTCCTTTTCATAAAACAACCCGAAATAGGCATCGTCAGTGATGACCAGCAGCTTTTTCCCTTTTTCAGCCAAACGATAAAGCATCGCAGAAAGATTCTCTGCCTCCTGTTCTGATGGGGAATACCCTGTGGGATTGTTCGGGAAATTGAGGATGAGCGCAGCTTTCTCCCCCGGCAGGGAAGCCAGGGTTCCTTCCATCGCTTCAAGATTCAGTCCCCCCTCCGAGCTGAAAAAAGGAAACGGCACAATGGAACTCTCTCTGCGCTCCTCGAAAATCAGCCGGTAATTACCCCAGAACATATCGGGGATAACAATTGATTCCCCCTTATCCAGAAAGAGTTCGGCGGTCAGCAAAATGCCCTGTGTCAGGCCGCTTGTGACCGCAGGTGTTGAGATAGTAGCTCCCTGCAAAGAGGGATTCTTGCGTATCATGGCCTGTTTCCAGGCTTCCCGGAGTTCCGGATCGCCGGCTGTCGGGGCATAGGTGAACGCTTCTTTTGTCGACAATCCCGGCATATGTTTATAAATAGAAGGTAGATAGAGAGGCCCGCTCCCCTTTGTTGCCATACCCACCGTGGCGTTGTAGGCATATGCTTTTGTCTTCGCCTCAGCTGACTGGGCGACTATTCCCTTTGGAAAAAACATCCGTCTACCTAAATCTGACAGCAGAGTGCCGGCAATCGATCCTTCCAAGATTTCGTTTAATTCAGTTGCAATTGCATTCATCCTTTCCTCCATTCCTACGCCTATACACGCGCTCTGCATGCAGCAGGCCATCAGCATATCTGTTTGAGTATGTGAACTATACCATACTATCAATATAGGAGATTGTCTCCCGCTACTTACGATAGTAGCCGTAAAAATTCCTGTTCATCAATGACTTTTATCCCCAACTCCTGTGCCTTCTTAAGCTTAGAACCCGGGTTATCGCCCACAAGCAGATGAGTAGTCTTCCCCGTAACTGAAGAGGTGATGCGACCTCCCCGGGCAGTAATCTCCTCCTCTGCTATCGTTCTGGGTTTAAAATGCTCAAAGCTCCCGGTCACACACCAGATTTGACCGGAAAAGGTCTGCTCTGGCTGTTCGCTCTGCTTTGCCTCTTCGGCAGTAAGAGATAAGCCGGCCTCCTTGAGTCGCTCGATTGTCTTCAGCCGCCGGGGATCGGTAAACTCCCGCACAATTGTTTCCGCCGTTTTCGGGCCGAAGCCGTCAATTGCCAGCAGCTGCTGAAGATCACCTGTTGCCGCCTGGGCTGTTAACTGATCAATTGAACGAATCCCGTTGTGAATAAGCAGCTCTGCAGCTGCCTTTCCCAGCTCGGGCACACCAAGAGAACGCAGCACCACTTCGAACGGCTGTCTGCGGCTGCTCTTAATACTCTTTTTCAGTTGCTCAACCTTCTTTTGTCCGAAGCCCTCTTCTCCGAGCAATTGGTCATAATCTACAAAGTAGAGATCGGCAATATCGGAAACCATATTCTTATCAATGAGCAGTTTCACTGTACGTTTCCCCAGCCCGTCAATATCCATCTGTCCTCGACCGGCAAAGAAGAGAATCCGGCCGTATACCTGATCCGGACAGTAATAATTGGGGCAAAAATGGTGGGCACCGGTCACCCTGAGCTGTGTACCGCAGGAAGGGCACGCTGAAGGCATCTTCCAGACTGGGCGACCTTCCGGATTCTTATCAGTCACCTTCTCAACTGCCGGGATCACATCTCCGCGTTTGGAGACGGCAACCGTATCACCGATAGACAGCTCCAGCATATCAATGTAGTCCTGGTTATGCAGCGTGACGTTCGAAACTACTGAGCCTCCCACCCGTACCGGGTTGATGCGGGCTACGGGAGTGATCCGCCCGGTTCTCCCTACCTGAACATCAATAGCGTGCACAGCAGACTCGGCCTGCGGGGCCTCAAATTTATAGGCGATGGCCCAACGAGGATGGTGTCCTGTGTAGCCGAGCAGTTCCCGAACATCAAGCTCATCAACCTTTACCACTAGCCCATCAATTTCATACGGAAGTTGTTGCCTCTCTCGCTCCTCACGATTGATATAGGCACGCAGTTGTTGCTGAGAAGTGAAGGCTTCCCATCGATTGTTAACCGGCAGCCCCAGTTCCCGGAGAAATACTAACATATCCGTATTGGTGTCAGGAGGGCTTGGAACATTGGAGTTCACATACCCCTCATAGACGAATATATCCAGGGGAATCCCGGCGGTATCCCGGCTTTTGATTCTTCGAAGAGTCCCAGCTGCAAGGTTTCTCGGATTTGCAAACTTAGGTTCCATAATCTCATTCAGCTCACTGAACGCCGCCTTGGGAAGAAAAACTTCTCCCCTGACGGCAATATCGACCGCTTGAGTCAGGCGCAGGGGGAGTGTCTTTATCGTTCTTGCGTTTGCTGTTACATCATTGCCCACGAACCCATTTCCGCGGGTAACAGCGCGGGAAAGAACCCCCTGTTCGTAGTACAAAACCAGGGAAACCCCGTCGATCTTCTCCTCAGCGGTAAAATGGACCACTCCCTCGGTTCTCCGACGCAGCCGCTCCATCCAGCTAAGAACTTCCTCTGCTGAGTATGCTTTGTCTAAACTGAGTACCGGCACGGTATGTTCTACTTCAGGTAATTCAGAGGTTAGGTCCGAACCAACACGTAATGTAGGAGAGTCCGGACGCTGCAGGTGGGGATACTCCTGTTCAAGTTCCTGAAGCCGGTTAAACAGACGATCATACTCCAGATCACTGCTGCTTGGCTGTCCAAGAACATAGTACTCTCTCTGCAGTTGTGTCAGTTGATCTACAAGATAGTCAATTTCCTCTTTCGGGGTCTGCATACTGTTGGAACCACTCATTGCAGTCAACTCCTTATTGATTTCTACCCAGCTGCAATCGGCAGCCCCGGCAAGCAGGGCGTATTTCACCATATTCTACCGTATTATGTTGCCCTCATAAACCGTTACATGGTACTTTTACTGTAACAAGGATGCAAGTCTATGGAAGCTAATGTCTACATCAACAACCTGAAAGTCCCTGATATGCTGCACGGGGTAATCGTGCGTTCTGCCATAACCCACGGGAGGGTGGAGTCTGTCGATATCCCCGAGCTTTCTGACGATTTCATCCTCATAACAGCCGATTCTATACCCGGTCGGAACGCTGTGGATGTACTTTCAGACGAAATACCATTGCTCACCGGAACTCATATAAGTTACAAAGGTCAGCCTCTTCTTGCCCTCTTCGGACCAGATCCCGAAGCGGTAAGTCTTTTTGCCTCCCGAATACAGGTAACCTACAGGGAGACTTCTGTTGAACAATTCCCCATTGATTCTATTGTCATGGAACACAATCTCTCCTGGGGCAATACAGACAAGCTGTTTGCTGAGGCAGACCAGACCCTGGAGTTGGCCTATCTCACCGGCACCCAAAGCAGCCGGCTGACAACAGCACCCGGAGCCTTTGTCCGGTTAGAGGAGGACAAACTCGTGGTGCATGCATCCACGCAGTGGCCCTTTCAGCTGCGAGATGCTGTTGCAAACGTGTGCGGTTTCTCAAAAAAGAAGGTCATCGTCTATCAGAGTGCCTATTACCCTACACAAGATGAGAAACTCCTCTATCCTACCCTGTATGCCTGTTTAGCTGCTCTGGCGGCCATCCGCGGCGGTAAGGCAGCCAGACTCATCGACAACACTCCCTCCTATCGTCCTGAGATGATCGTAACTAGAAAAACTGCTCTCAATAAGGACCGCGCACCTATAGCTGAAACCGTTGATATACAGGTAAACCAGGGAGCAGTTTCGTTGTTCTCAAAGGAGCTGTTAGAGCACGTAGTTGCTGGTGCGGTACCCCTGTATGGTCTGAAGGCGTGTAAGATCAAAGCACAGATACTACAGACGCCCTCTCCTCCCCGACACCATTTTTCAGGGCTCGGATCCTCCTTGGCCCAATTCAGCGCGGAGACACACGCTTCAAACTTAGCCGTTCGGGCTGGAATGAATCCCGCGAACTGGAGAATCAAACATATTCGAGAAGATGCAGGAAAGACTAAACGAGGCGTGAAAGTAAGACACGCCTTGCTAAAGAATTTGATTGAGGACAGCATGTCGCGTGCTGATTTCTCCCGAAAATTTGCAGCCTATGAAATGCAGAAGCGCAGGCAAAAAAGACTATCAACCTTTACGGGGTACGCCCGGGGCATTGGTATTTCTACAGGCTTTGGTGTAAACGGCTTTTCCTCAGGTTTTGCCCCTCTTCGAACCTATGTCGCCTCAGTAACGTTGGACGTCCACGACCATGTAACCATCAAAACCAGTTTATTCCTGGCCAATGCTGGAGGGGTCTGGAAAAAAATAGCTGCTGCTAGTCTGGGAGTACATACCAATCAGATCAGCATTGCTGAGGGGAATACCGGGACTTTACCGAATTCCGGTCCAGACGTACTGCATCGGGATATCTCGGTCATTTCACTGCTGATTGAACGCTGCTGCGAGGCCATCAAAAATCAACGCTTTAAGGACCCTCTGCCGATCACCGTAAAAAGAAGTCTCAAACATGTCCAGAATTCTTCCGATACCAACCAGAAAACAAAACAGGCCTTTGCCCACGTTTCCTGGGGATCGGCTGTAGTCGAACTTGAGATAAGCCCCACTGAACTCTCACCCCGAGTTATTGGAGTCTGGGGAGCTTTTTTCTGCGGAAAGATCCACAACCGGAAGGCACTGCTTAGCGATATTCGTTCTGAAATGCTTCAAGAATTGACTCTCCTCAGTGCAAGCGAGCAGGGTGTTCTCACAGTCCCCACCATAGATGTGATCTTATCAGAGCAGGAGGATGCACCTACCTTAAGTCCCCTCGGAGCGGTGAAAGGTTTGATCGATACAGCTTATATCACTGCTGTCTCTCAGGCTGTGAACCATGAAATAACAATGATTCCCGCCGGTCCGCAGGAAATATTTGACTACCTCGGAGAGCAAGAGTGAAAGTAACATGTATGCTGAACAACAAACAGAGGACACTGAATACCTACTCGGACAAGCCGCTGAATCGAGTCCTGGAGGAAGAAACCGAAGTGACCTCTCTTACTTCCGGATGCTATGGAGGCTACTGCGGAAACTGCGTGGTACTCATTGATGAAAAGCCACAGCTCTCCTGCCTGGTCCCGGCTTTTTCCGTGCACGGCAAAAGCATCCTGACCTTCGAAGGGTTTTCCAGATCAAAATTCTACACTGACATACGGCGAGCATATCGGGAACACGGCATTCAGCCGTGCAACTACTGCTACGCTTCGAAAACGCTGCTCATACATGGCCTGCTCATCGAGACACCCGATCCCGAGCAGCGGGATATTCTCCAGACTCTATCGGTGAACACCTGCACCTGTATTGATCGATCTGAACTGGTAAACGTTGTTACAACAGCAGCAAAATTCAGAAGGAGGAAGCGACGTGTACAAAGGAGTTAGAGCTCCTGCCGTCTTCAGCCCCGAAACGCTCGGTGAACTGCTTGAGGTCTACCGACGATACCCCAAATCAATTATATGGGCCGGCGGGACCTCAATCATGAGTCAGCTCCGCCCCTATCCGACTCATGATAACCAGGATATTCTCTATTTGGGCAATGTGAAAGAGTTCGGCCGCATCACCAGGACAGAACGATACATTGAAGCCGGATGCATGGTTTCTGTTGGTCGCCTGCTTACCATAGGGCAGCACATTCTCCCAAAAATACTTGCCTCGGCAGCCCGAGACATCGGCCCGGCCATGATTCGGAACCAGACCACCCTCGGCGGAAACCTGTGCCACCCCCGTCTCAGGCTCAACTTGGCATCTGCTCTTTTGGTCCTCGATACCCAGGTTGAAATAAAGGACTCACGTGCGACCAAGAATACTACCCGGTGGGTTCCTATCCAGAAGCTCTACCGGCGAGACGGTTCCCTCGCACTCATCCAGGGCGAACTGGTAACTAAGGTCCGAATCTTTTTTGAACAGGCCAATTTCCAGCTCTTCAGGACACTGGGTCACCCGTTTTTCCATCCCGAGCAAGCCGTCATTTTTACCGTCTTTGCAAAACACGAGAAATCAACCATTTCTGAATTCAGATTTTCACTCACCTACCCGAAAATTGACGTGATTCGAAGCCGGGAAATTGAGAATCTCATCACCAGCAAGGATCTTCCGCTCACGACGAAAGAGATCGTACAGATTTCACACCAGGTTCGTGATATTGCCAAGGGGTATTCAACCAAGATTTCCGGCCTCCAGGTTGAACGCACGTGTCGCATAATGGAGCATGCTCTGCAAACTATCAACATAGAGAGTCTCTCTCGCAGATAGCGTCGCTGACCTTGCCCATGGTCAATCTTTACAGGATAGTCCATTGACTATATAGTGATCTGTGACTCTCACTTCTGCATTTTACACCGAGGAAGTTCCATGACAGATTTTGTCCATCTGCACAACCATACAGATTTTTCTCTTCTGGACGGGGCTGCCCCTGTAGACAAGCTGGTAGCCAAGGCGAAAGAAGCAGGCATGCAGCACTTGGCAATCACAGACCACGGCAGCATGTTCGGCACCCTCCGCTTTTACACAGCCTGTAAAGAGGCCGGCATCAACCCCATAATTGGCTGCGAAGTCTATGTTGCACCCAACTCCCGACTCATCAAGTCAGGATCTGAACAGGGAAACCGATACTATCACATGGTACTCTTGGCAAAAAACAAGACTGGGTACAAAAATCTCATGCTGCTAGACTCCAAAGCTTACATTGAAGGGTTTTATTACAAGCCCCGTATTGATGATGAACTGCTGGAAGCCCATCATGAAGGACTCATCTGCCTTTCGGCCTGCCTCGCCGGAGAGATCCCTTCACTTATCCTTGATCGGCAGTACGAAAAGGCCAAAGAGCGTGCTCTCTATTATCAAGAGCTGTTCGGCCCCGGTAACTACTATATGGAAATGCAGGATCACGGATTGGAGGAACAAAAACAAGTCAATACGGCTCTTGTGCGGCTTTCTCAGGAAACCGGGATCCCGCTGGTTGCTACCAATGACATCCACTACATTGAAGCAGATGATGCCAATGCTCAGGATATTCTCATCTGTATCGGCACCAACAGAAAGAAGTACGAGAGCGGACGTATGAAATTCGAAACCGACCAGTTCTACCTGAAAACCGGCGATCAGATGGCCGAGCTCTTTTCGTTTGCCCCGCAGGCAATTGAGAATACCGTCTCGATTGCCCAACAGTGCAGCCTGGAAATTGATTTCCCCGGACCGCTTCTGCCTGAGTTCACCATACCGGAGGGCTTTAACAACCCGGAAGAGTATTTAAAACATCTTACGCAAAAAGGGCTTGAGCAGCGCTATGGTGAAGTAACTAAAGAGATCCAAGAGCGTGCTGAC